>NZ_JAAKZW010000005.1 GCF_011044995.1 Streptomyces mesophilus
GTGTCAGGCGGGCGCACCCGACCCCCTTCCGTCCCGGCCGCGCCCGCCTGACACGATCTCGTTATGACACACGGGGAAACGCACGCGGAAATACGGGACGAGGAAGCCGAGTTGGCGGCCGCCGCAGAGGCCGGACAGGACGGTGCGTACCGCGCCTACGCCACGTTCCTCGGCAAGAACGGCCGGATGGACCAGGCCCTTCCCTGGTGGGCCCGAGCGGCCGCGGACGGGGACGCGGATGCGGCGCGTACGCTCGCGATCTGTCACAAGGACCGCTGGGAGTTCGCCGAAGCCGAGCGCTGGTACCGCAGCGCGGCCGACCGCGACGGCGGCTGCGCCTTCGGGCTCGGCACGCTCCTGAAGGAGGCCGGCGACCCGGACGGGGCACAGGAGTGGTACGCGCGGGGAGCCGCACTCGGCAATGTCCAGTGCCTCACCAACGGTGCCGTGCTCAAAGCCGCCCGCCACGGTGCCTTCGCCGAAGCACAGGCGCAGCTGGCCGAGGCGGCCGAACTCGGGGACCACAAGGCGGCATCGACCCGTCAGGTCATCGAGAACTTCGTCGACGACCTGGAGCTCTGGGAGGACAGGCTCGCGCGGGCGGAGGCGGACGGGGACGCCGAGGCCGCGTTCGAGGCGCTGAGTCCGCTGCGCGACCCGGAGTACGCGGGCATGTTCACGTACTACCCGAGCACGATCCGCGTGGCGGAGGCCCTCTACGCGCGAGCCGCGGCGGTCGGCTCCCACAAGGCCCTGATCGAGCAGGCCATCCTGGTCGCCCGCGACAGCGACCGGTTCGAGGAAGCCCACGCCCTGGCCGTACGAGCGCATGAGCTCGGCTACTCGGGTGCGGCCTACGTCCTTGGTGTCTGGGCGTTCGAGCGCGGTGACCAGCGTGTGGCCGAGCAGTGGTTCGAGACGGCGGCCGCGGCGCCCGACGGTCACGACTACGCCCGCTACTACCTCGGTCTCATCGGCATCATGCAGCGGCGGCTCGACGAGGCCGAGCGGTGGCTGCGTCTCACCGGCACCTCCGAGGACGAGGACGATCCGTACGACGGACTGCCCAAGATGTTCGTCGACCAGCTCGAGGAGATCGCGGCGATCCGCGCCGACCCCGCCCGGCTGCCCGACCCCGAACTCACCGCGCGCCTGCCCGAGTTGCGTGCGGCCGCGGAGGCCGGCGGTCCCGAGGAGTGCTTCGCGTACGCCGATGCGCTCGAGCGCCTCTACCGGCTGCCCGACGCGGCCGACTGGTACCGCAGATCCGGCACTCCGCGCGCGCTGCTCGACCTCGGCCGCATGCTGCAGGACTGCCAGGCCGACGAGACCCTGCTCGTGCCGTACTTCGAGCCCGCCGCCGAGGCCGGGGACGCGAGGGCGGCGTACAGCATCGCCGGGATCCACACCCGCGCGAAGGACGACCGGGCCGCCGGCATCTGGACGCTGAAGGCCGCGCAGCTCGGGCATGCGAGGGCCGCCTGGGGCGTCGGCTGGACCTCCGAAGAGCGGGGCGGGGACCCACAGTTCGCGGAGCGCTGGTACGTGCGCGCCGCCGAGGGCGGACTGGCGCGCCCCGCATTCCTGGCCGGTCGCAGCATGGTGCGCTGGGGACGGTACGCCGAGGCCGAGCAGTGGCTCCAGATGGCGTGGGAGAACGACATCCCCGAGGCGGCGTACCACCTCGGCAGGGCGCTGCGCCGGCTCGGGCGCACCGCGCAGGCCGAGCAGTGGCTGCGCCGTGCAGTGGAGCGCTCCGGTGACTTCGACCGACCGCGGGGACCACTCGCCTCGCGCCCGGATCCGCGTCCCGAGCTGGCCGAGCTCCTCGTCGAGGCGGAGCGCGACGAGGAGGCCGCGCCACTCGTCGCGGACATCCTCGCCGAGTACCCGGGCCATCTTTACGGCCACCGCCTCGCCGGCCGGCTGGCCCGGCGCCGCGGCGATCTCACCACGGCCGAGCAGCACTTCGCGCAGATCGAGGAGCGGGACTCCGACCCCGGTACGCGAATGAGCCTGCGGGAGATCCGTGAGCTGCTTGCTCAGGTCACGCACGAACACTGAGCGGCGAGCAGCCGGGTGAAGTGGCCGGTGCCGGGCAGGCGTTGATGAGCGCGAGGTCAGCCCGGTACCGGTGCACGCCGCCGGACCGGCTCAGTTCTGCGCGGGCTCCGTGCCGGCGCAGGCGGCAGTCCGCCGCCCGCGGTCAGCCGCCGGGCGCGATACGAAGCACCGCGACGGTGGCCCCCGTCTTGAGGACCTCCAGGCTCATGACCTTGTTGATGGTCGCGACGGTCCCCCGGTCGCACTTCAGGCTGACACCGCCACCGCCGTGCGAGGACGTGCCGCCGCCTCCTGAGCACCCGGAGATGCTGTAGCCCGATCCTGTCAACGGCGCGGTGAGCTCGACCGATTCGCCGGTGATCGCTTTCACTGTCATCGGACCGAGTCCGTAGGTGTCGGGGACGGCCAGGACGTCTCCCACGGCGACCTCGACCTCGCATGTTCCGTCCGCGCAAGGTCCGGTCGGTGATGGCTTGGGCTCGGCCGGAGGGCTCGGTGGAGTGGTGGGCGGCGATGCGTCGGACCCGGACCGGCTGGAGGCGCCGTTCGCGTCCGAGGAGCCGGAGGAGCCCGAGGAACCCGAGGAGCATGCCTGGGCTCCGGCGAGCACGGCCACAACAGCCAGCGCGGCAACGGCAGATGACTTCGTACGCACCATGGTCACGCCGGAATCCTGCTCCGGGCCGGCGGAGTCCATGCCGGACAAGTCCATGCCGGCCGGTTCGCCTCCGTCGTGCGGCGCGGTCACCGCGGGGCAGGGACCGGCTCGTCCCGCGGTGACCGCGTCGTGCGGCTCAGCCGATCGGGACGGTCACCCGTGACTGATTGCCGATGCCCAGCGTGCTGGGGCCGTTGCCGATCGCGTTCCACACCTCGACGCGCACCCTGCCGTTCGTCATGGTGCCGTGCGCACCGGTCGAGGACTTGAGGCCGCGGGCCTGCGTGTAGTGCTCGTAGCCGGTCACGGGATCGGTGGCGAAATAGTGATACGTCTCCGTGCGCTCCCAGCTTCCGTCGCCCGTACGGTCGTAACTCACCCGCACCTGCTGCCCGTTGGCGACCGTGGTGCCGGCGTCGACGAAGAGATCGAACTGGGTCGAGCCGCCGGTGTACGCGCCGTTGACTCCGCTCGCCGTGAAGACCTGCGGGTTGTACGGCGTACCGTCCCGGTTCACCCCGCCCGCGGACGGGAGTGCCGCCGTGGCGGCGGACGACTGAGCGGCGCCGAGGCCGCCACCGGTCCGCAGGTGCAGTGCGGTCGGATCACCCGGGTCGGGATCGGGGTCCGTGCCGCCGCCGCGTGTCCACACCGCGACGTAGTCCACCAGCATCGGGCGGCCGGAGACGGTCTCGGGGACCGGGGTGCCGTGGCCCGCGACGCCGTTGGGGAAGGCGCCGCCCATCGCCACGTTGAGCAGGATGAAGTAGCCGGCGTGGCTGGTCATGTTGTTCCACGCCTCGGCTCCGACCCGGTTCTCGTCGACGCTGAGGTAAAGCTGTCCGTCGACGTACCAGCGCAGCACGTTGGGACTCACGCTGCGGTCCCATTCGAAGCGGTACGTATGGAACGCGGACTGGCAGCTCGCGCCCGGGCAGGCCCGGCTGGCGCCGATGCCCTGGGTTTCGTTGCAGGGGCCGCCCGGGTTCACGCCACAGTGCAGCACGCCCCAGACGGAGTTGATCCCGTTGACGTTCTCCATGATGTCGAACTCGCCTATGGCCGGCCAGTTCCAGTAGTTGCCCCGGTACGGCGCCCCGAGCGCCCAGAACGCCGGCCAGTAGCCGAGGGCCTGGGTGCCGGTGACGTTCGGCATCTGAATGCGGCCCTCGATGGCGAGCGTGCCGCCCGCGGGCGCCTTGAAGTCCGCGCGGCGGGTCTCGATACGGCCCGAGGTCCAGTTGCCGGCCCCGTCCTTGAGCGGGGTGATGCGCAGGTTGCCGCCGCCGTCGAGGCTCAGATTGGCGGGGTTCGCGGTGTAGTTCTGGATCTCTCCGGTGCCCCAGTTCGCAGGCCCGCCGGGGTAGTTGTGGCCGGTGTCGATCTGCCAGTTCGTGGACGAGGGCAGGGCGTTGTTCGCCCCGGTGAAGTCGTCGCTCCATTGCAGTGTCCAGCCGGGCGCGGGCGGCGGTACGTCGCCGCGCGCGTCGGCCGGCATCAGCACGGTGAGGAGTCCGACCGCCGCGCAGGCCGCGATCAGCGCGGCTCGCCATCTGCTCGAGGCCCCGGTGCGGGCAGCGGACGTCGTACGGCTCGTTCTCATGGCGCCTCCGTGAGGGCGTGAACCGGTGGGGGGTGAGAGCGCTCCCACAGTTCTTTTATTCACGGAATGCGGCGCCGTCTATGGCATGACTCGGCCAACTTTTGAAGGCGGGCCGAGCAACACGGGACAGGTGTGACGCGGGCGTGCGTCACACCTGTGGTTCACGAAGGCGCGGCGGTCAGGGGCAGGAGTGGGCGTGCCGAGAGTCACCCCGCGCCGCTCGGAGTGTGAGCCCACGCATATGACCCAGCGCACATGCTAAGGACGCTAGTAGTGCCGCCGGTGCGCCGTGGAGCCTTGTGAGGGCTTCGGGCTGGGGGCCGTGGGGGTCCTCTGCTGACCGAGGTAGTACGTCACATCTTTGCGTCGGCCGTCCGGGCGGGGCTACGACTGGCTGACGTTCCCGGACAGCCGGGAGCAACCGGGCGGATTCGCCCGGCACCATGACGTACCGCATTGGAGCGCACACCCCCTATGACCCCCACGCAGACCCGAACCCGCATCGCACGACTGCGCAAGATCACGTTCACCGGCATAGCCACCGCGGGCACCGCGGCCGCCGCTCTCGCCTTGGCCCCCTCCCCCGCCCAGGCCGCCGAGCCCGCGGGGAGCGCTCCGTCGGCGCAGCGCGCGGCGGACGACAAGACCTACCCCGAAAACCTCGACGGCTGGATCCGCGAGTCCCTCGACATCATGAAGGCCGAGGGCATCCCCGGCAGCTACGAGGGACTGCACCGCAACATCATCCGCGAGTCCGGCGGTGACCCGAGCGCCCAGAACAACTGGGACATCAACGCCCAGAACGGCACCCCCTCCAAGGGACTGCTCCAGGTCATCCAGCCCACGTTCGACGCCTACCACGTCGAGGGCACCCCCGAGGACCTGACCGACCCGGTCGCCAACATCACCGCGGCCGCCAACTACGCCGCGGACCGCTACGGCTCCATCGACAACGTCGACTCCGCGTACTGAGACCCGGCAGGCGAATCCGCGTACTGAGAACCCGGCAGACGATAGAGGGCAGCGCATGCCGCACCAGAACGAACACCCCGCGCAGCCGGCCGGCGCCCCACCGGCCCCCGGTTACGGACCTCCACGGCTCGGCCGCTCCCGCCACAAGGCACGCAAGACGGGTCTGCGGTACGTGGCCTGGGGCACCCTGGCTCTCCTGCTCGCCACCGGCGGCGGCGTCGCCTACGCCTGGCAGCACCTCGACGGCAACATCAAGTCCACCGACCTGAACGCCGCGCTGGGGCAGGACCGGCCCGACGCGCAGCGCGGCGGTGCGCAGAACATCCTGCTGCTCGGATCGGACTCCCGGGCGGGCACCCACGGCAAGTACGGCCAGGGAGTCAGCGGGGCACGGGCCGACACGGCGATGGTGCTGCACGTCGACAAGAGCCACCAGAAGGCCTCCGTCGTCAGCATTCCGCGCGACACGATGGTCGAACGCCCCGCGTGTACGAAGCCCGGCGGCGACGAGACGCCCGGCGCACAGCAGGCGATGTTCAACTCGTCCTACGCGGTGGGCGGACCGGCCTGCACCGTCAAGACCGTCGAGAAGATGTCGGGCCTGCGCATGGACCACTACCTCGAAGTCGACTTCAAGGGGTTCCAGAAGCTCATCGACGAGCTCGGCGGCGTGGACATCACAACCCGCAAGGCCATCGACGACCCCAACAGCGGTCTCTCGCTCACCGCCGGCAAGCACCGCCTCAACGGCGAGCAGGCACTCGCGCTCGTACGCACCCGGCATGGCGTGGGCGACGGCAGCGACCTGGGGCGCATCCAGCTCCAGCAGGCGTTCGTCAAGGCCCTGATCCACCGCGCGCACACCGTCGATCCGCTGGGCAGCCCGGCCAAGTCCTACGCGCTCGCCGACACCGCCACCAAGAGCATCAGCGCGGACTCCGACCTGGCCTCGGCGGACAAGTTGCTCGGTCTGGCCAAGGATCTCAAGGACATCAGCCCCGAGCGCACCCGGATGGTCACCCTGCCCGTCACCTACGACGCACAGGACGCCGGCCGCGTACTGCCGCTCGACAAGGCCTCGCACCAGGTGTGGACGGCCTTGCGCCAGGACCGGCCCGTCCCGGAGTCCGCGACCTCGGCGTCCGTGGGCGACAAGGCCGATACGCCGGTGAAGGCGGGCAGTTGAGGGCGCCGTACGCCACCCACGCGGTGGCGTGCTCGCAGTCGGGGCACCCGTAGTCGGCGTGCCCGTAGCTCAAGTAATGCTCTGAGATGGCGGGATGAGGGTTGGACCCTTGGCCGGCAGGTGACACTGCCGGCAGGTGCAGCGGGCCGAATCGGGGGGCGGGTCTGGATGCGGTGGGGGTTCCGGAGGTTCAGCAGGGGTTCGGGCGCGGCGCGGGATCTGGGCGTCTATGACGTCGCGTTCCTGGCGGGCGGGCCTCAGCGGGTGGCGGACAGCGCGATCATCGCGCTGAACAGGCGCGGCCTCGTCGTGGTGCTCGCCTCACGGGTACGTGCGGTGGATGGCGAGCACCCCGAGCATGCCGTCGAGCGTGCTGTGCTCGTCTTCTGCCGGCGCAGCAAGGTCATCAACGCCGTACGTGCTGCCGTGCAACGCTCCCCGGAAGTCGAGGAGATCGGGCGTCGGCTGGCCGCACGGGGTCTGGTGGCGGGCTCGCGGCGGAGGGTGACGCGTGCGGGCAGGCGCCACCTGCAGGCGGCCCGGGACGACGCGAGCGTGCCGCAGTACGTCCTTGGCGGGGCCACGATTTCCCGGGACGGGACGGTGCGACACCGGGGTGGCCACGCGCAGACGCTGCCGGCCGGTCTCGGCCGGACGCTGAGGCGCATGGGCAAGGCCCTGGACAACGACTCCGATCCGGGCTCGGATGCGGGCACATACGCCGGGAGCGGTTCGAGTTGCGGTGGCGGCGGAGGTGGTGGGGGCGATTGAGGCCTCACCCGCCGGCCAGGTGCACAACTCCGCATGCTCCAGGGGGCGTTCGCGCCGAGCCGGTCAGCCGTCGGTGTGCTGATCCGTGTAGTGCGTCCGCAGAAGATCGATGCCCCAGTCGTGGCGTAGGTGCCGCCACACGGAGTGGGCGTGGTTGCCGTTGTCCTGGGTGTTGTCGTACTCGATGAGGAAATCGGGCGATCGTACGCAGTAGTAGTGCTGTTCGCCGGGGGCCGTGCCGCCGGCCCAGGCGAAGGAGAGCGCCTCCAGGCCGCGCGCTTGGACCTCGGACCAGCGGGCCTGTGCGTAGGCGGCAGGAGCCCGGTCGAAGTAGCGGCGCACCAGGTGTTCGAGGAGCTGTTGCTGCGGGTCCGTCATCGCGCCGTACGACAGGCCGGCCGGCAGCACGCCGGGGTCGGCGAACGGGTCGTCGCGGGTGAGGATGTCGTCCGGCGGCGTGGCCGAGAAGACCGCTTCGGTGCGCCGGGCGCGGTCCAGGCCGGTGACGAGATCGCGGGCCAGATCCTCTTCCGGGCCCAGCAACCGCCGCCCTGCGTGCGGGCCGTCGGCGATGCGCGCCGGCTCCGAGCCGATGAAGTGGGGCGTCACCCGGATACCGCCCGCCGCGACCAGCACATGAACGGCGAGGTGGTGGCCGTTCATCCGCCAGCCCCATGGGCCGTCACCGTCGGGATCGCCCAGCAGCCGCAGCCAGTACCGGTCCGGGCCCGTCGCCCCGACCAGGACACGGCGATGACGTTCCACCTCGATCGCGCCGAGGGCCAGCTCCGCGCCCAGCGCGCCGTGCGCGGCGGCGAGCACCGCATCGACCGCCTCGCGCTGTACGCCGTCGAGCCCCTCGGTGGACAACCCCGGCCGTGAGCCGGGCAGATACGTCCACTCCCGCAGCTCCGGGGCATCAAGCCGGCTCGGCGCCGCCCGCAACTCGCGTACCTGCTCCGGCTCCAGGACCTTCAGGAGCGTATGTACCGCGGCGCGCAAGCTCGCCGTCGGCGCCTCCGCCTCCATCCCACCCATGTTTCCTCCTCACCGACGAGCGCCCCCGGCGGAACACCGCCCTTGCCCGGCCATCTCTGATGCGTCCCGGGTTCGCAAGCTACCTCGTCACCCTGCATGCCGTCCGCCTCCCACCGGCCCGAACACTACGCAGAGGCGATCTTGCGTCGAGGCCGCGCGGCTTCCGTCCCAATTTCCTCGTTTTTCCTCGTTCGTATGTACGGAATATCAAGCATCCATCACTCTTATGCAGCTCATGCCAATTACCCAGTACGAAAGGGGATTTACCAGTGAAATCAATACATGCGCATGCTTTATGCAGCGCGCGAGCACCACGGCGAGCGGAGCCGCGAAGATCCCACCGGGTGGGCCCGCACGGGCCGGCCCGGCGCCTGCGGATCCGCGCGACAGGGATCGCGCTCGGCGCACTGGTCGCCCTGCTGGTGGCGCCTTCGTCCGCCCAGGCCGAGCCGACGTTCTCCGTGAAGATGGACTTCGGCGCAGCGACCACGACGCCGGTCACCGGGAACGTCCTCGACTACGGGCAGGCGTTCGGGGCACGGACCGGGGCCGGCCAAGGCACCGGTCTGGAGTACGGCTGGGTCGGCATGACGGGCACGACACCACTCAGCCTTGTCGGCAACGGCCGCGACCGGGGCACCGCGGAGACCGACCGGCTGCGCGCCACCCTGATGCACATGCAACTCCCGGCGTCCTCGACGGGCGTGAAGACCCCGGGCCGCTGGGAGATAGCCGTGCCCAACGGCACGTACCGCGTCTCGGTCACGACCGGTGACGCCACCTCGGTGGACAGCACACACGCGCTCCAGATCGAGAACCAGAACGCGGTCGACACCTTCGTACCGACCACGTCGACGCGCTACCGCACCGCGACCGTGTCGGCGAACGTCGCCGACGGGCGGCTCACCGTCAGTCCCGCCACCGGTACCAACACCAAGATCACCCACCTGACGGTGGACCCCGTGGCCGACGCGTCCCAGCACCCCGAGGTGCGCGCCATGACTCCGGCCAACACCGCCACCGACGTCTCGCCCACCGGCAGCATCGTCGCCGACCTGCGGCTGATCGGATCCGGTGTCGACGCGGCCTCACTCGCCTCGTCCACCGTGACGCTCAAGGAGTCCGTCTCCGGCGCGGCCGTCGCCACCCGGGTCATCACCTCCGGCGGCGGCGACGTCATCAACGTCTCGCCCACCGCGGGCCTCAAGGCCAACACCCGCTACGTCGTCGAAGTCACCAGCGGCGCCAAGGACCTCACGGGGCGCACGTTCACACCGTGGCGTTCGGTGTTCACCACCGGAGCGGCCGGCGGCGGGGGCGATATCGCCTTCGCCAAGGTCGCCAGCGGTGCGAGCGGGCGCAGCTTCACCTCCGTCGTCAAGGGGCCGGACGGCAAGCTCTACGCCTCCACGCTGGACGGCTACATCGTGCGCTGGACCATCGCCGCCGACGGCACCCTCACCGGCGCGCAGACCATCAGCACCGTCCGCACGGACGCCACTGCGCGCGCCCTGCCCGGTGCCCCCAACCGGACGATCATCGGCCTGGCCTTCGATCCGGCGTCCACCGCCGCCGCGCCGATCCTGTGGGTCAGCTCCAACACCATGTACGCGGGCGGCACTCCGAGCGAGCCCGACTTCTCCAGTAGCGTCGCAAAGCTCACGGGGCCCGCGCTCGGCACGTACACCGAGGTCGTCTCGAAGCTGCCGCGGTCGGTCAAGGACCACGAGACCAACTCCCTGGCCTTCGGCCCCGATGGCGCGCTGTACATCAGCCAGGGCGCCAACAACGCCATGGGCGCCCCCGACGGTGCCTGGGGCAACCGCCCCGAACGGCTGCTGAGCGCCGCGGTGCTGCGTCTGGACCCCGCGAAGCTGCCGCAGACACTGCCGTTGAACGTGCAGACCGAGGGCGGCGGCACCTACGACCCCTTCACCGCGACCGCCCCGCTCACGCTGTACGCGACCGGGGTCCGCAACGCCTATGACCTCGTCTGGCACAGCAACGGACACCTCTACACCCCGACCAACGGCTCCGCGGCCGGCGGCAATGCCCCCGCCTCGCCGGTGTCCCTGCCCGCCGCCTGCAACCGGCGGATCGACTCCGCGACGTCCGGCCCGTACACAGGACCCGCCGTCCCCGCGCTCACCAACAACCCGAACGCCGAGACGGACTACATCTTCGACGTCAAGAAGAACCGCTACTACGGACACCCCAACCCGAGCCGCTGCGAATGGGTGCTCGCCGCCGGCAATCCCACCTCGGGCAGCGACCCCTTCCAGGCGGCCGCCTACCCCGTGGGCACGCAGCCCGACCGCAACCTCGACCTCGCCGGCATCTACGACGCGGGGCTGCACGCCTCCGCCAACGGCGTGGTGGAGTACCGCTCGGGCGCCTTCGGCGGAGCCCTGCGCGGCAAGCTGCTCGTCGTGCGCTACTCGAGCGGGCAGGACATCGCGGTGTTCGGCGTCGACGCCCAGGGCCGGCCGGCCCCACCGCTCACCGGCACCGCGGGCATGACCGGCTTCCAGCAACCGCTCGACGTCACGGAGGACACCGCCACCGGGAACCTGTACGTCACCGAACTGGGCGCCAACCGCATCACCCTGCTCCGTCCCGCGAGCTGACTTCTCGCGTGAACACGAGGGGGCGACCGACACGACTGCCGTCGGTCGCCCCTGACGAAGCCCTACGGCACGGTCAGTTGGAGAACCGGTGCGTGCCGGAGCCCACGGCGAAGACGGCGCAGCCGTCCTCCACGCGGAGGAACTTCGCAGAGCCGTGCGCGACTTGGTCCGCCTCGGCCGACTCGCCGGTGGGGACCCACACTTCAGCGGTCGTGTTGGCGGGCACCGCGACGGTGAGCCGGAAACCTCCGTCGTCCACCTTCCACTGCGTGGTGATCGGCCCGTGCACGGAGTCGTAACGGCCTTGTGCCTCGGTGATCCCGCCACCGGGCCGCGGCCGGACCCGGATCTTGCGGAAGCCCGGTTCGGCCGGGGCGATGCCCGCGATGTTCGCGTACATCCACTCCCCCACCGCGCCGTACGCGTAGTGGTTGAAAGAGTTCATCCCGGGGTCCTGGAAGCTGCCGTCCTCCTTGAGGGAGTCCCAGTGCTCCCACATCGTCGTGGCTCCCTTGTCGATCTGGTAGCCCCAGCTGGGGAACGAACGCTGGACGAGCAGCCGGTAGGCGACATCGGTGTGCCCGGTCTCGGTGAGCACCGGCAACAGGCGAGGGGTGCCGAGGAATCCGGTCGACAGGTGCCACCCCTTGGACCTGATGAGTTCGACCAGTCGATCGGCGGCCGGAGCGCGGTCGGCCTCGGCGAGGAGGTTCATGGAGAGGGCCAGGACGTACGCGGTCTGCGTGTCGCCCTTCACCTTGCCGCCGGCCGAGACGTACGCCGCCCGGAAGGCGTCGCGCACGCCGGCGAAGAGTGCCGTGTACGGCGCCGGGTCCTTGCCGAGGGCCTTCGCCGCCTGGGACACCAGGTCGGCCGAGTGCGCGAAGTACGCCGTGGCGATGACGTCCTTGGGCGTTTCGTCCTTGACGTTGAGCCAGTCGCCGTAGCCCTCCGCGGGGCGCAGGAACCCGCTGCTGTGCGCCTCCAGATAGCCGAGCCACTTCACCATGGAGGGCCATGCGCGCTCCAGGACCCCCAGGTCGCCGTACGCCTGGTACAGCGCCCACGGGACGGTCACCCCCGCGTCGCCCCAGCCCGCCACGCCTCGCCCGACCGTGCCGACGAACGGCGCCACGTCGGTGAACGCGCCGTCGCCGTCCTGCCCGTCGCGCAGGTCGTCGAGCCACTTGGTGAGAAACCGCGCCGACTCCATGGTGTACGCCGCCGTCGGCGCGAACACGTTGATGTCGCCGGTCCAGCCGAGCCGCTCGTCGCGCGCGGGGGTGTCGGTGGGCACGGAGACGAAGTTGCCGCGCTGACCCCAGGTGATGTTGCTGTGCAGCTGGTTGAGCATCGGTACATTCGTCGAAAAGTCCATGGTGAACGGGGCGTCGGTGTGGATGACCCGCCCTTTGACGGCGCTCAGCGGCGGCCGGCCGGGATAGCCGGTCACCTCGACGTAGCGGAAGCCGTGGAAGGTGAAGCGCGGCTCGTACGTCTCCGTCCCCGCGCCCTTGAGGGTGTACGTGTCCGTTGCCCGCGCGCTGCGCAGGTTGGCGGTGTAGAGGGTGCCGTCGGGGTTGAGCACCTCCGCGTGGCGCAGCGTGATGACCGTGCCCGCCTCGCCCTTCACCTGTAGGCGCACGGCACCGACCATGTTCTGGCCGAGGTCGAAGACGAAGACGCCAGGCCCCGGCTCGGTCACCTTCTGTGCGGGCAGTTCGTGCTTCACGCGCGTGGCCCCGTCGACCGCCGCCACCAGCGCGGCCTTCACCTCGCCGAAGGCGTCGGCGGGCACCCAGCCGGAGTCGTCGAAGCCGGGGCGCGTCCAGCCCTCGGTCTCCCGGCGGGCGTCGTACTCCTCACCCGTCAGGAGGTCCGCCATGGTGACGGGCCCGAGCGCGGCCCGCCAGTCGGTCCCGGACAGGACGCGGTCGGTGCTGCCGTCGGTGTACGTGACCTCCAACTGGGCCAGGAAGGCCGGGCGTTCACCGTACTGATGCGGTCCGAACATGCCGACGTTGCCCGCGTACCAGCCGGTGGCGAGTGTGGCGCCGATGGCGTTCGTGCCGGACCTGACCAGCCCGGTCACGTCGTACGTCTGGTACTGCACCCGCTTGTTGTAATCCGTCCAGCCGGGCGCGAGGCGGTCCTCGCCGACCCGACGGCCGTTGATCTGCGCCTCGTACAGGCCGAGGGCGGTGGCATAGAGCCGTGCCCGCGCGACCGTCCGGCGCCCCAGGCGGAACTCCTGGCGCAGCTGCGCGGCCGGGGACACGGCCACCGCCACCTTTCCCCACGGCCCCGATCCCCAGGGTGCGAGCTCCTTGGCGGCCTGCCACGCACTGTCGTCGTACGCGGCCGAACGCCAGTCACCCGAGGGCTCCTTGTCGGCGGCCTTCCACTCGCCGCCGGTGGCGAAGGTGCGCACACCGTCCGCGGTGGTCAGCTCAAGGAGGCCGAGAAGGCCCGCGGGGCTCACGGTGGCGTTCGTGGCCGCGACGGCGATGAGCGCGGCGCCGGGGCCAAGTTGGGAGGTCACGTCGATGAGGGCGGGACGGCGCCAGCTGTCGGCCGGGCCGTGAGCGTCGACGTGGCCGACCTGCTCGCCGTTCACGTACACCGTGTAGCCGTCATCGGCCGATATGACGAGGCGGGCGCGGGTCACTCCTGCGGGAATGTCCAGAGGGCCGCGGAAGTACCTGGTTCCCGCGGGGGCTTCGGCGGCCGGGTCGCCTTCGGGGAACCAGATCCACGAGGCGCCATCGAGCGCAGGTGCGCCGACGAGCGCTTCGGGGGCGGCGATCCACCTGGCCGTCCAGTCGTCAGGGGACATGAGACCGGTTTCCCACCAGGAAGGCTCGCTCCACTCGGAGGCCCTTCCCTTGTCGTCCCAGACACGCACCGTCCAGTGGTACCGCGTACGCGACTTGAGCGCCGGGCCGGCGTAGGAGACCAGGACGGAATCACGCGAGGCGACCTTCCCGCTGTCCCACACGTCGGGCTCCGAGAGCCGGCCTGGCGAGCTCGCCACCCGTATCTGATAGGCACCCTGCGTCCACCCCTTCGCGGCGGACGCCAGCGGCCAACTGAACCTGGGGCGAGCCGCGTCGAGACCCAGAGGGTTGCTCACGTACTCGACGGACGGGACGGTGACGCCGGCGGCCTTCGCGTCGGCGGCCCCCCTCGCCTGCGCTGCGCCCGGCACGGCGGAGGCGAGGGCCGTTCCCAGGGCGGCCGTCGTGGTCGTGCTGAGCAGTCGTCGTCTGCTGATCAATGTCGGCTCCTATGCGATGCACAGTGCATGAATCGTTCCAGTCCTGACATGGCAGCGGAACGGCTGCGCCGCGTGGTCCATGCAGACCTGGGCTCGGGGTGTTGGTAGCTCGACTCAAACGCCGTCACGAACGCCGTCATGAAACGTTTCAGCCACGGTGAGCGATCCTAAGTGGAGCGTCAGGGACACCTCAAGAGGCTTGCAGGGGTGTATTGGTGCGGTGCGACAGCACAGCGGGGTGCGGTGTGCCCGAGCGTGGGCAGGCGCATCCGTGCGTGGCACACGAACGGCTACAGTTCCCGCGACGGCAGCCCGGTTGCTCGAAAAAAGGGGAAGCGTGACCGAGACCAGCGACGAAACCCGATCCGCCGGAGCCGCGGCGGACGCGGCTCAGCCGAGCCGGCTGCATCGCCTGATGCGCTACCTCCCCCTGATCGCGCCCGTCCTGCTGTGGGCCGTGCCCTGCTGGCTGCTCCTGCACGCCGGCCAGAACTGGCCACTGCCCCTCACACTGGCCGGCACCTGCCTGTTCGCGCTCGGTCTCATCGGCATGCCGCTCGCCATGGTCCGCGGCCACGGCCGGCGGCAGCAGGACGCGGCGGCGATCGTCGGGGACACCCTCCTCGGCAGCATCTGGGTCCTGTTCACCTGGTCCGTTCTGCTCGGTGTCCTGCTGCGGCCCGCCCTGACCGTGGCCGGTGTCGGCGACGGCCAGGACCGGGCCCGGACCGTCACCTGGGCAGTCCTCGGCGTAGCCGCCGTGCTGCTCGCCTGGGGGTACGCCGAAGCCCGCCGGGTGCCGCGGGTGCGCCGGCTCGACGTGCAACTCCCCCGCCTCGGCGCCGGATTGGACGGCACCCGCGTCGTCCTCATCACCGACACCCACTACGGCCCGCTCGATCGCGCCCGCTGGTCCGCGCGGGTCTGCGACACGGTGAACACCCTGGAGGCGGACCTCGTCTGCCACACCGGTGACATCGCCGACGGCACGGCCGAGCGCCGCCGCGCCCAGGCCACCCCGCTCGGCACCGTGCGGGCCACCCGGGCCCGCGTCTACGTCACCGGCAACCACGAGTACTACAGCGAGGCCCAGGGCTGGGTCGACCTGATGGGCGAGCTGGGCTGGGAGCCCCTGCGCAACCGCCATCTGCTGCTCGAACGAGGCGGTGACACCCTCGTGGTCGCCGGCGTGGACGATGTCACCGCCGAGTCCTCGGGCCTGGCCGGCCACCGCGCCCACCTCGCCGGAGCGCTCGACGGCACCGACCCCGATCACCCTGTTCTGCTCCTGGCCCACCAGCCCAAGTTCATCGACCGGGCCGCCGCCGAGGGCGTGGATCTGCAACTGTCAGGCCACACCCACGGCGGCCAGATCTGGCCCTTCCACCACCTGGTCCGCCTCGACCAGCCCGCCGTCGCGGGCCTGAGCCGCCACGGCACCCGAACCCTCCTCTACACCAGCCGCGGCACCGGCTTCTGGGGCCCACCCTTCCGTATCTTCGCGCCCAGCGAGATCACCCTGCTCGTGCTCCGCTCCGGGCAGGGGTCGCCCTCGTCGTAGCCGCCGCAGCGCTGAGACCCTCGTGGGTACGGAAGGTCCAGGCGGCGCCCGGAGCGGCGAAGTGCGCACCGTACGTGCCGGACGCCAGACCAAGATGAGTACCTGCACTCAGGCCCCAGCGGCTCCCGACGCCGACGATGGAGATCATTCGTCGTCGGCCTCAGGAGAGCACGTTGCTCAGTCGCCTCGCCCAGGTTCTCGTTCCGGCTTTCGGTCGCCTCACGGTGAGCGCCGACCCCGGGGCCGAGTTCGCACGTGGCAGTCTCATCGTCGCGAATCACACCTCGTTGGCCGACCCGGCTGTCGTGCTCGCCGCGCTGGAGCGTCTTGGGGTCCGGCCCGTGGTGATGGCCGCAGCGGGCCTGTGGCGCATTCCGTTCCTCGGTACGACGCTGGCTCGCGAGGGCCACATCCCGGTTCATCGCGGAGACCGCCGTGCGGCACAGGCCCTCGACCTCGCCGCCGCCGCGCTCGAGGAGGGCAAGCTGGTGCTCATCTACGGTGAGGGCCGCCTGCCCGTACGCCGGGACGCCGGCGAGCAGGCACCCCTCGCCTTCCGCAGCGGCGTGACCCGGCTCGTCGAACGTACGGGCGCACCGATCGTGCCGATCGGGCAGGCCGGGGCACGGCGGGTCACCTCAGGGAGCCTGACCAAGCAGCTGGCGGGCCTGGCCACAGCGCCCCTGCGTCGTCCGGAGCTGCATGTGCACGTCGGGGCTCCGCTCACCGTGACCGGGCACGGCCACCGCACCATGCGTACGGGACAAGCGCACGACGCGGTCACCGCCGCGTGGCGTACGGCGGCGGGCCGGCTCGGCGAGCCGGCCGCGCTCGCCGCGTGAGGGGAGGGCTCGGCAGTCCAGCGCCTACGGGGCGGTCCGCACGCCCAGTTCACCGTCGGTCGGCGACGATCGACTGGGCTTCGTAGACGACAGTCGAGCTCAAGGACAGACCGTTGCAGGTCAATTGGCGAGCGGGCGTCCGGTGGGAGCGTACGTCGACGTCATACGCGGGTGAGCGCGGCGTACGGGCCGTCAGGCGGACGAGCCAGCCGTCGTTGTCGCGGGTCGTGTCCTCGACCGCGTAGTGGTGCCGACCGGCCGGGCCGAAGCGTGCGAGGAGAGCCGCGACGGCGGTCTGCTGGGGCGGGAAGAGGTTCGTGTAGCCGCGCAGGTGATCGGCGTGTACGCGGTCGGACAGGTGCTCCTCGACGGCGGTGACGGCTGACGCGGCATCGAGGTTGCCGTAGTAGACGCCGTCGGGCGCGACGAGGACGTTGGCGGCGAATCGGTCGCCTCCGACGTGCGTGCACTCCCACACCAGGTCCGGCCAGCGCTTGCTCAACGCCCGTGACACCGGCCGTCCGCGCACGGCACAGCAGGCGTCGTGCAGGCCGTGGGCGCAGACCAGCACGACGGGCCGAGCTCCCCGGTCGCCGGGGGCATCGAGGGCGACGGCGATGCCCGCGAGGTCCTCGTCACGCGTCCAGGTGCCCCAGGTCTGCCGGTGCGCGCCGTCGCTCTCGTAGCGCAGGACAGCCCAGCGCCGCGTCCCATCGGACGTGCGCCGTCCGTGCCGTCTGATCAGGAGGATGCGGGCCCGGACCGCCTGGGCCGCGGAGAACACGAGCCGCTTTGTGTCGGGCTCGAGTGCGAGGCCGTCGAAGCCGTTGGGCGGCCAGCCGCCCGGGTACTCGATGAGGATCCAGGTCGTCCCGTACGGCGCCGTACCGGCCAGGGGGTCGTTCCGCAGCCGGGCGGCGTCGGCGCAGAAGAACCGGGGCGCCGGATTCGCCGCCCCCACGTCAGGACCCGCCGGGCACCGCTACGCCCGCACGCAGGAGCCGCTCTACGAGCTCGGGGCCCAACTCGTGTGCGGCGTGGTCCCGGCCGTCGAGCAGGCGGGTCACCGCGGGCAGGTCCTGTTCGGACAAGTCGAGCCAGCCCGCCCGTGTGTGCAGGCGCCGTCCCTCCAGCCGTGCCTCGAGGGACGCCCGCAACCGCACCTGCGTATCGGGTGCGAGGCCCTCGACGGCCGCGAGTTGGGCCAGCGGTCCCAGCGGCGCCGGCCGTGCCTGGCCGCGCCGGGTCCGGTGGAACAGGGGCGTGGGATCCGTCTTCGTCAGGGCGGCGACGAGACGTTGACGGATCAGGGCGAGTTCTTCGCCCGGCCCGTCGGTGCCGAGTGGCAGGGAGGCGCGCATCTCCGGGTCGTCCCGCAGCAACGCCAGTGCGGACTGGGCGAGTTGCTCGGCCAGGGTGTGACGTGTCCAGGTGTGGACGCCGAGCGTCAGGTGGATCGAGACGGCGCCCTGCGCCTCGGCCGCGTGCAGCCAGCCCCGCGGCAGGTAGAGGACGTCGCCCGGCGCGAGGACGGTGTCCAGGTGGGGCTCGTCCTTCGCGGCCCGGGCGACCGCGTCACGGTGATCGGTCCACGGCTGGTCGCGCAGCGGGTCGGGGTGGACCGGCTTGTGGATCATCCAGCGCTTGGTGCCCGCGATCTGGAGGACGAAGACGTCGTGCACGTCGTAGTGGTCGTCGAATCCACGGTTCTGCGGGGGCGTGACGTAGGCGTTGGCCTGCACCGGGTGTCCGAGTTCCGCACCGAGGCGGGCGACGAAGTCCGTCACCGGCTCCCACGTGCGGTGCAGGGCCTGCAGGACGAGCGTCGCGCCGTCGGCGAAGCTGCGCCACAGGGCGGTGTCGTCGAGTTGGTCCCCGATCGACGCGCCGACTCCTGCCGGGGCGGTGAACGACGCTTCGGGGAGCGTGGCGCCGTCCTTGGCCACGCGCAGGAACGGCGTGCGCAGACCGCGCCGGGAGATCAGTTCGTCGACGGCGTCGGCGGAGAAGAGGTCGGTGAAGTCGTCGGCGCCGCGCGTGAGCAGCGGGGTGCGCGCCCAGTACTTCTGGGCGAATTCCTCGCGGGTCAGGTTGGTCAGGCGCGCGTGCAGGACGCCGACGCCCGGCTGGGCGTCGGCGTCCCTGAGCTCATGGGGAGGGGTGCTCAAACGCCACTGCCGGACTCGTCGGCCCCGCCATCGGCTCCGCCGTCGTGGACACCCGGCGTGCCCGCAGCGCCACCGTCGGCCGGACCTTCCGCGCCGCCGTCCGCTCCCCCGTCGTGGACGCCCGGTGTCCCTGCGGCGCCACCGTCCGCCGGACCCTCCGCCCCACCATCGGCACCCCCGTCGTGGACGCCCGGCGTGCCCGCGGCGCCACCGTCCGCCGGGCCTTCGGTCTGGTTCGGGTCCTGCTCGGGGTTCGTCATGTCTCCTCCTGGAAGTCGACGGTCGGGACGGGACGGGAGCCTTGTGAACCCCCGTGTCCCCACTTCCCAACGTCACCCATGCGGTCCCGGCCAGCAACCGGAGCGGTATCGACACTGCGACGCTTTTGTTCCGTATGTGCTGATTGTGCTGGCACTCGCCGGTTACTAGATCCATATGGCCTCGGCGACCGAGGCGACACCCCACAAGCGGAAGGACATGCCCATGCCTGCGGATCTCGGAAACCGCCGTGCGCTGGTCATCACGACCAACTACGGCGTCGAACAGGACGAGCTCGTCAAACCGGTGGAGCACCTGCGCGGCCTGGGCGCGCAGGTCGACATCGCAGCGACCGAGAAGGACAGCATCGTCACGCTGGTGGGCGACCGCGACCCGGGCCAGACCGTGCCCGCGACGCACAGCCTGTCCGAGGTGCGGGCCGACGACTACGACCTGCTCCTGATCCCCGGCGGCACGATCAACGCGGACACCCTGCGCCTCGAGGACACGGCCTTGGACGCCGTACGCAGTTTTGCCTCCTCCGGACGTCCGGTGGCGGCGATCTGCCACGGCCCGTGGGTCGCGGTCGAAGCGGACGTGCTGCGGGGCAAGACGCTGACCTCGTACCCGTCCACGGCCACCGATGTCCGCAATGCCGGGGGCACCTGGGTCGACAAGGAGGTGCAGGTCTGCGGTGCGAACGGCTGGACGCTGATCACCTCGCGCAAGCCCGACGACCTCCCGGCGTTCCTCGACGCCATCAATGGGGCGCTCACGCCCAGCTGAGGCGGTGGCAGCGGCCCATTCCGACGCCCTCAGCCCCACCTGGGGCCCGCCCGCGCCCCACGCTCATGCCCGCTGATCCTTCAGGTCGCGCAGTGCGGCGCGGGCGGGCCCCAGTGCTCGTCCCTTGCGGGCCAGGCCGGCCCACGGGTCGGTGCGGGCCTGGTCGACGACGTTGTCGATGGTCCAGCGCCGCGCCGTGAGGTCGGGGTCGTCAAGCTGGTCCCAGGCGATCGGGGTGGCCACGGGGGCGCCCGGCTTCGCCCGCACCGTGTACGGGGTGACGGCGGTCTGCGCGTACGCGTTGCGCTGCACGTCGAGGTAGAGCCGGGCGCCGCGGTCCTCCTTGCGCATGGCGGTGGTGAGCCGGTCGGGGTGGGCCGCGGCCAGGGTCTCGGCGGCCTCCTTGGCGAAGTCATGGACGTCGTCGAAGGTGTGCCGGCCCTTGAGGACGGCCACGACATGCAGTCCGCGCGAGCCGGTGGTCATCGCCCCGCAGGCGAGGCCGATGCGGTCGAGGAGGTCGCGCACCTGCCGGGCGGCCGAGCGGACCGCCTCGAAATCGTCGTCCCCGGCGGGGTCGAGGTCGAACACCACGCGATCCGGATGCCGGATGCCCGAGGCCCTCGACTGCCAGCGGTGCAGGGTGATGGCCGCCTGGTCGGCGAGGTAGACCAGGGTCGCCGTGTCGTCGCAGACCGGGTGCACGACGCTGCCGCCCTCCTTGGGCACCTTCACGCGGCGGATCCACTCCGGGAAGTACGCGGGCACGTTCTTCTGCATGATGCGGGCACCGTCGAGTCCGTCGGGGAGACGCTCCAGCATGAGCGGACGCCCCCGCAGATGCGGAAGCATGAAAGGGGCGATCTCCCGGTGGTACGCGACGAGATCACCCTTCGTGATCGGGTCGCCGGTGTCGCCGGCGGGCAGCAGTGTCTTGTCCTGCCGGTGCAAGGTCAGCGTGCGGCGGCCGACCCGCAGCGACTGGGTCTCGGACATCGAACGGCTCCTCTTCTTCGTCGGCCGGTCCGCGCTCTTCGTCGGCGGTCCGGGCTCTTCGTCATCGCTCTTGGTCATCGGTCCGCGCTCTTCGTCAGCGTGCCCGCGCCAGGCAGTCGTCCGCCACACGCCGGTCCAGGGCGGCGCGCACGAGCGCCGCGGCCAGTTCCGCGCGGGAGGCGTCCTTCGCCAGGCGGGTGAGCGCGGCGGGCTCCTGCGGCAGCCCGAGACGCTCGGCACCCTCGAGGGCTTTCCTGTCCAGGAACGGCGCATACTCGGTCCAGACGTCCTGGACCTCACGCAGGAAGATGTCGGCACCGGTCGCACCGAGTCCCGGCGTGCGGCGCAACAGCGCGCGCAGCTCGGCCACATCGCCGTCCGCCTGCTTGCGCAGCGTGCGCAGGTCGCCGCCGAAGTCGTCCAGCAACAGGCGGGCGCCGTCGCCGAGTTGCGTGGCCGTACGTTCGTCGTAGCGGCGATAACCACCCTCTCCCAGCGCGTCGACGCGCTGCTGCCAGGTCGCGTCCGCCATACGGCGCGGATCACGCAGGCCCGCTTTGTACAAGGCGCGCGACGTGGAGACCGCGACGGAGGCTTGGATCCGGGCACTGAGCAGGATCGCGAGTACGAGGGTGCGGTACAGGGGCTGCGGCGTGTCCCGCAGCCGGATGCCGGCTTCGGCGGCGTAGGTGCGGCCGTGCTCACGCAACAGGGTCCGCATCACGTCCTTCTGCTCGGTCATGTCCTGGCCCGCTCCTTGATCACGTCGGTCGGCTTCTTGTCGTCGCGCAGCCCTTGGTAGCGGGGGTGGCGCAGCATGCCGTCGCGCGTCCATTCGGAGAAGGCGATCTGGGCCACCAGGTGCGGCCGCGTCCAGTGGGCGGCGGGCGGGGCGGGGCGTCCCTCGAAGGGTGAGGTGTCCGCCTTCAGTTCGTCGAGCCTGCCTCTGAGCGCGGTCAGGGTTTTCTGGTCGAAGCCCGTGCCGACTTTGCCCGCGTAGCGCAGCCGGCCGTCCTCGTAGTAGCCGATCAGCAGGGCGCCGATGCCCTTCCTGCTGCCTGCCGGTTCGGTGAATCCGCCGACCACGAACTCCTGGCCCTGAGCGCATTTCAGCTTGAGCCAGTCGTCGGAGCGCCGCGCCTGGTACATGCTGTCCGCCCGCTTCGCGATGAGCCCTTCCCAGCCCCGCTTGCAGGCGTCGGCGAGCAGCTCGGGTCCGCCCGCGTTGCGGTGTGTGGTCAGACGCAGGGGCGCTCGGAACGTCAGCGCGTTGCGCAGGAGGGACTTGCGGGTGCGCAGCGGAAGACGCCGCAGGTCGGTGCCGTCGAGGCGCAGCAGGTCGAAGGCGTAGTACGTCACGGCGACCTTGCTGCGTGCCACGTCGGCGGGGCGGCTGAGGCCCATGCGTTGCTGGAGCCGTCCGAAATCCGTGCGGCCGTGTGCGTACGCGACGATCTCCCCGTCGATCGTGAAGTCCGCGCAGTCCTGTGCGGACAGGGCGTCGACGATCTCCGGATAGGTGGCGTCGAGCTTGCGGCCGGAGCGGGAGCGCAGCGTCACCGTGCCGCCCTCGCGTACGGCGAGGACCCGGATGCCGTCGAGCTTCCGCTCGAAGATCCAGCCGTCGGGGAAGTCACGGCGGTCGCTGAGCGTCGCCAGCATGGGAGTTGCCGCCAGTTCGACGCCGGGTGCGGCCGGGGAGAGGCGGCTTTCCAGCGCGGACGGCACGGTGTCGAGCAGACCGGTCATCCCCGCTCCCCTCCTTCCGCCTCCTCGACCTGGCGCAGGGTGCGTCCGCTGCGGGCGGACCGTGCGCGCCGCGGGTCGGGGGTGCCGGCGCCGCTGGGTCCGGATTTCGTGCGTACGAGCAGCCAGGTCGGTTTCGCGGAATCGGCGCCGGACTTCTCCTCGCGGCTGTTGATGCGGGTGAGGGCGTACTGGCCGTGCAGTTTGTCGCCGTGCAGTTCGAAGGTGGCGTGCCCGTCGTCCAGGGCGCGTCCGAAGGGGACCGGGCGGCCGTGTTCGTCGTGGGCGGCGGGCCGGTACGTGCCGGTGTCCCAGACGATCACGGTGCCGCCGCCGTACTCGCCTTCCGGGATCACGCCTTCGAAGTCCCGGTAGGACAAGGGGTGGTCCTCGGTCGGGATGGCGAGCCTCTTGTCCCGCGGGTCGCCGGAGGGCCCCTTGGGGACGGACCAGGATCTGAGCACGCCGTCGACCTCAAGCCGGAAGTCGAAGTGCAGGGTGCTCGCGTCGTGGATCTGGACGACGAAGACGGGCTGGTCGTCCGCGTCACCGGCCCCGTCTTCGTTCTGGCCGTGCGGCTCTTTCGTACGGTCGAAGTTCCGCTTGTCGTGATAGGCCCGCAGGCCGTCCTTCTCGCTCATGGCGACCTCCTTCGGTACGGAGCGCGGATGCCGGTCTCCTTCGCTACGGATCGCGGATGCCGGTCTCCCTGGGCATCACCGCTGCGGACCGGTACGCGTGCGCCGGGCAGCCCCGCATCACGAGCTGGTGCGCGGCCCGGGCTCCTGCTGGTTGGCCTCACGCACCGCCCGGTCGTTGCGCGCGCTGCCCCAGGCCCTGATCCGCCGCGCGATCGGGTTGCGGGGCTCCCCGGCCTCGGCGCCCTGGCGCAGGGGCCCTCGGCCCGACGCGGACGGCAGCAGCCGCGCGGCGACGCCGTTGAGGCGGGTCGTCAGGCCGGGCGCCACCCCGTGCGCGAGTTGGGCCGCCTTGGCCGGTGCGGTGAGCACCAGCCGGGCCCGTCGCCGGATCACCGCGTCGACGATTCTGCGGGCCGCCCGATCCGCGTCCATCGACAGCAGCGGGGCGCCCGCGGCGGTGCTGAACCAGCCGAACTCGGCGCTCGTGTCCCCGCCGAACTCCGCCTGCCGATGCGAGCCGGTCCGCATCAGCCCCGGATGGACCGCGGTGACGCTGACGCCGGACGCCGCCGCCTCCGCGTGCAGCCCTTCGGCGAGTGCGCCGACCGCGGCCTTGGCGCATGAGTACGGCAGCAGGTGCGGCACGCCGAGCAGTCCGCCCACCGAGCCGATCAGGCCGAGGCGTCCGCGGTTCGCGCGCAGATACGGCATCGCTTCGAGCGAGGTGTGCAGGGCGCCGTAGAACATCGTGTCCATGGCGTCGGTGAACTCCGCCGGGCCGATCGCCTCGACGGGCGCGACCTGGATGACACCGGCGTTGGCGATCACGATGTCGAGGCCGTGGCGCTCATGGGCCTCGCGCATCATCGCGGCGACGGCGGCCCGGTCGCGTACATCGCACACGGCCACATGGACGGTCGCACCTGTCTCCACACGTACCTGTGCAGCCGCGCGGTCCAGCTCTTCGGCGTCGCGGGCGGCGATGGTCACGGTGCAGCCTCGATCGGCCAGCTCCCGTGCCATGAACAGCCCGAGCCCTCGGGAGCCTCCGGTGATCAGAGCCCCCACCGTTCTGGTCCGGTTCGGAAGGCGGGTGCGTCGGGTCATGTCATCGCCTTTCAGAGGGTGCTTGCGAGCCGAAGCGGCAGGTCGGGACGCGCCCCATGTGCCCACAAGCAGCCGTCCGTAACATCCCGCGGTGCCATCAGCGGGGTCGGATGCCGGCCGCCACACGTCACGCAGGAAGTGGGCGCAGGGGGCCATCCGACCCTACGAACAAACACACTCCTCCGCACGCGGAGATCACCTGCCCGATGGCCGTCCCCCGTCAGAGGTATTGACCACTTGATTGGTCTGGACCAAGCTGTGCGCCACTTCCCTCATCAGGTCCCCCTGGAGGCAGTTGTGGAACGCCACAGACCCCTGTCCGCCCTGCTGGCGACGGTGCTCGCCGCGTGCGGTCTGCTCGTATCAGCCCCCGCCGCCGACGCGGCCGACGTCGAGCTCGCACGCAACGGCGGCTTCGAGGCCGGGCTGAGCGAATGGAATTGCAGCGCGGGCAGCGGGGCGGTGATCTCCGCGCCCGTGCACAGCGGGAGCAAGGCCCTCCAGGCGACCCCGGCCGGCAGCGACAACGCCAAGTGCTCCCAGACCGTCACCGTGCAGCCCAACTCCGCGTACACACTGAGCGGTTGGGTGCGCGGCAGCTACGTCTACCTGGGGGCGTCCGGCACCGGCACCACCGACGTCTCCACCTGGACCCAGTCCGCACCCGACTGGCAGAAGCTGACCACCTCCTTCCGCACCGGCGCCTCCACCACGTCCGTGACCCTCTACACCCACGGCTGGTACGGGACCGCCGCCTACCAGGCCGACGATCTCTCGCTCGTCGGGCCCGGCGGCGACCCGGTGCAGGCGCCTGCGGCGCCGACCGGTCTCAAGGCAGGCTCCCCCACCAGCACGACCGTCCCGCTGTCCTGGTCCGCGGTCCCGGGCGCGACCCGCTACACCGTCTACAAGGGCGGCACCCAGGTGACGACGGTGAGCGGCACCTCTGCCACCGTCTCCGGGCTCACCCCCGCCACCGCGTACACCTTCCAGGTCACCGCGGGCAACAGCGCCGGCGACTCCCCCAAGTCCGCCTCCGTCACCGCGACGACCACCAGCGGCGGCGGCGAACCCGGCGGCGACCTTCCCGCCCACGCCCTCGTGGGCTACCTCCACGCGAGCTTCGCCAACGGATCCGGCTATACGCGGATGGCCGACGTGCCCGACTCATGGGACGTCATCAACCTGGCCTTCGGAGAGCCGACTTCGGTCACCTCGGGCGACATCCGCTTCAAGCTCTGCCCGGCGACCGAATGCCCGAACGTCGAGTCCGAAGCCGAGTTCAAGGCCGCGATCGACGCCAAGCAGGCCGCGGGCAAGAAGGTCCTGATCTCGATCGGCGGGCAGAACGGCCAGGTGCAGCTGGGCACGACTGCGGCACGGGACGCCTTCGTCTCCTCGGTTTCGAACATCATCGACACCTACGGGCTCGACGGCCTGGACATCGACTTCGAGGGGCACTCGCTCTCCCTCCAGAACGGCGACACCGACTTCCGCAGTCCCACAAGTCCCGTGATCGTGAACCTGATTCAGGCCATCAAGACGCTCAAGGCCAAGTACGGCGCGAAGTTCGTGCTCACCATGGCGCCGGAGACCTTCTTCGTCCAGCTGGGCTACCAGTTCTACGGATCGGGCCCCTGGGGCGGCCAGGACCCGCGGGCCGGCGCGTACCTGCCGGTGATCCACGCGCTGCGTGACGACCTCACGCTGCTGCACGTCCAGGACTACAACTCGGGCCCGATCATGGGTCTGGACAACCAGTACCACTCCATGGGCGGCGCCGACTTCCACATCGCGATGACCGACATGCTGCTCACCGGCTTCCCCGTGGCCGGCAACGCCGACCGCGTCTTCCCCGCGCTGCGACCCGACCAGGTGGCCATCGGACTGCCCGCCTCGACCAACGCGGGCAACGGGCACACCTCCCCGGCCGAGGTGAACAAGGCCCTGGACTGCCTGACGAAGAAGACGAACTGCGGCTCCTACCAGACCCACGGCACCTGGCCGGCCTTGCGCGGCCTGATGACCTGGTCCATCAACTGGGACCGCTTCAACGGATGGGAGTTCAGCCGGAACTTCGACGCCTACCGCTGGTGACGCGCCACGAACACACCTCGCTCACCGAGTGAAGGTTAACGATCTGAAGTGTGCACAAGTTGTGCACTTGTGGCCAAAGGTTGACTGCGCGAGTATCTGCCCAACCACCCACCTCCCGAAGGGCGTTGGCATGACACAGGCGGAAACCTCCCCTCCCCTCTGGCTTCAGGGGCGTGACGCGGTCATCGCCGCGGCCGCCCCAGGCGACTGGCGCGAGGAGGCTCCCGACTATCACTACTCGCACAGCGTGATGCCGGGGCAGCGCACCAAGCACCACGAGTCCGGATCACTCGACGCGATCGTCGAAAGCATCGTGCAGGTCTTCGAGATGGAGGTGTCGCACAAGGAGGATCCGGCCACCTGGGTCTCGATGGTCACCGAGAAGTTCCGTACGCGCGTCAACGGCGGCCCCTGGGCCGACGCGGCGGACATCGTCGACAAGGGCAGCTACAACATCCTCATCGGTGACAGCGTCTTCTACGGCCAGGAGACCTTCGAGTCCTCCCACGAGGTGTTCCACACGGCGTTCCCCGAGGGCTTCTTCTGGGAGGTCCTCGAGGTCGTCTCACCGCCGCCGGTCGTCACCTTCAAGTGGCGGCACTGGGGCAGCTTCACCGGCGAGTACAAGGGCTTCGCGCCGACCGGCGAGAAGATCGAGATGTACGGGGTGAGCATCGCCAAGGTCAGCGACGACCTGCGCCTGCTCGAAGTCGAGCACTACTACGACCCGAACGCGTTCCTCGGGTCGATGACGGGCGGCTGCCCGGTCGCCCACGGCTGAGCGCCGACGGCACGGAAGGCGCTCAACCGTAGATGATGGTGAAGGCCGGAGGCCCGTACCCTCCGGCTCGTCCATCACCCGGCCGCACCATGCCCGCCGAGGAAGGCGTCACTTCCCGGGACCGCGGAACCGGCCGAGCGCCTTGGTGAACGTACTCAGGGGTGAAGAGTCCGGTTTGCCCGGCTCGGCGGGCGACGCAAGGGGCAGCCCCTTGCCGTCGGT
This sequence comes from Streptomyces mesophilus, assembly GCF_011044995.1. Taxonomy (GTDB): domain Bacteria; phylum Actinomycetota; class Actinomycetes; order Streptomycetales; family Streptomycetaceae; genus Streptomyces; species Streptomyces mesophilus. The sequence continues at coordinate 27,402 of NZ_JAAKZW010000005.1, forward strand.
CGCCTCGGACAGGGCGGCCTGGAGCGCCTCGGCCGCCTCGTGGTACCGGTCACGGGACTGCGTCATGGCCTCGAGCGCTTCGGCGTAGTGGTGAACCATGCGCCGGGCATGGGCCAGTTCCTCATCGGGTGAAAGGAGGTGCCACCCTCGACGCAGCCGGAGCAGTGCGGCTTCGGCGTCGGGAGCGAGCGGGCGCGGCAGTCCGGCGAACTCCACGATTTTGGCGACGAGTTCGGTCGGCTCGGAGCCGTCCAGGAACACCGAGTGGAGCGTGAAGTGCTCCGCCTCATATGCGGCAGGGGGCTCGGCGGCCGGCAGCACGACGGCGCCACCGCGCGGCATGCGCACGCCACGCTCCTTGCGCAGGGCGAAGTCGGCGATCTGCGCCTGCTGGGGTGTGGCACGGTGCTCGATCACCTGGTGGCGCAGGCTCGGCGGCAGGAACCCCGTGAGCGGCCGTTGGCCCGGCCCGTCCGGGGTCATCGCTTCGTGCACCACGAGCTGGATGTACCAGCTCTCCTTGGCGCATTCCTTGAGCCGGGCGCGCAGCTCGTCGTCGTCGGCCGGCAGATGGTTGGTCCTGCCGAGCCGGATGTCCGGCACCACGTCGTGATCCCACTCGGCACGGCCCCCGTCCGGCCAGAACATCGTGGCAGGCGACGGCCACCCCAGGTCCCAGCGCCGGTCCGCCTCTGCCGCCAGGATCCAGGTCACGGCGTCCTGGCTCTGGCGGCGCACCTTGCCCTCGTATGTCGTGAGCTGGGCACGGACAGTGACGTCGTCCGCGACGCGCCAGCGTGCCTCGAACACGCGGCGGGCCGAGGCGCCGGGGTCGGCAGCCGCGTCCCGCGGATAGAGCACGCTGGAACGCGCCGCGTCCTCGGGCTCGAGTTCCAAGAAGCCGTCAAGCACCCCGGCAGCCTTGAGCGCTATCAGGTTGCGACGGGCGTCCAGCTCGGGATCGGGGCCGAGGTGACGCCCGCGTGCCAGCCATGCGGTATCGGGAGTGACGGTCGAGGAAGTCTTTTTCTTGGCCATGAAGTCGATCTGTGCGGGGGCAGGGACTGGCACCAGTATGGGCGGCGCCGCCCCGGCGACACAGGGCAGGGTGGCGGTGACCGGCCGGGAACCGGTCAGGTACGGTGCCGCCCCACCTGCGCCGACGGACCGCACGGCTCGGCGGCGCGGACCGCGGGAACGGTCCGCGCCGCGCGGCGTGTCGATGGTGCTCCCGCCTTCCGGTTCCGGCGGGGCAGGAGGGTCAGCAGCTCAGGTCGCCGCCGGGTTCGACGCCGAGCAGCTGCGTGAACTGCTGGTACTTGTCGATGCGGCTCTGGACCTGCGCGGGGTTGCCTCCGTTGCACTCCAGGGTGCCGTTGATCGCCCGGATGGTCTCGCCGAACCCGGCGCCGTTGGTCATGGCGGCGTGCGGCGTCATGGTGCCCGGACCGCTCTGGGTGTTCCAGTACCAAAGGCCGGTCTTCCAGGCCACGGCGGAATCGTTCTGCACCAGGTCGGGATTGTTGAGCAGGTCGATGCCCAACGCGTCCCCGGCGGCCTTGTAGTTGAAGTTCCAGCTCAGCTGGATCGGGCCACGGCCGTAGTACTTGTCATGGCCGGCCGGACAGCCGTAGGGCTGCGTGGTGTCGCAGTAGTGCGGGTAGTTGGCGGTGTTCTGCTCGACGACGTGCACCAGGCCACCGGTCTCGTGGCTGACGTTCGCGAGGAAGGCGGCGGCCTCCTGCTTCTTCACCGTGTCGCTGCCGGTGTTGGAGAAGCCGGGGTAGGCCGCGAGCGCGTCGGTGAGCCCGCTGTAGGTGTAGAAGCTGTTCCGGTTCGGGAACATCTGGCCGAACTGCGCTTCGCTCACGATGAATTCGGCAGCGGCCTTGTTGTCGTCGGTCTTCTCCGCCGAGGCCGTGGGGGCCAGGGTCAGGGTGCCCAGGAGGGCGGCCGCGGCCGTCGTGGCCAGGGCGAGTATGCGGCGGTTCACATCGACTCCTTGGGAGGCGAGGGTGTGGGGGACGGCGCGCCCCTCGACATACGTGGGGGGGAGGGGCGCGCCGGAGGTGGGGCCGCCCTGCCGGCAGGCAAGGGGGCGGCCCCGAGGGTGGTGCGTCAGCCGCCGACGTTGACGTCGATGCAGGCGTAGAAGGCGTTGTCCGTGTCGGCGACGTTCCAGACGGCGAGCACCTTCTGCTTGCCGCTCAACGAGCCGAAGTCGACCTGGTGGTTCACGATCTCGCCGGGCTGGGCGCCCCCGTCGTCGAACTGCGCGATGCGCTGTCCGCCGGCGAAGTACTCCCAGGTCGCCGTGGAGTGACGGGCGCTGAGCTTCCACGAGAACGTGGTGCTCTTGGCGACCGGAGTGACGGTCCACCCCTTGCTGTCGTCGTCCAGCTCGGCGAAGCGGCTGTTGCCGCCGCTGCAGCTGGTCAGGCCCTTCGGGCCCTCGACGCTCTGCGGTTCGTAGGTGATGTCACCGCACGAGAGGGTCCCGGCGGCACACTGCGCCTGCCGGCTGGGCGGATTCGAGACGTACCCGTGGGCGCTGGCGGAACTCGCGGGGAGGCTGATGGCGAGAGCCGGGGCGAGTGCGGCACCGATCAGGGCAGCCGTCTTCCTTCGGATGTACATGGTGTCTCCTTCACATCAGGCCGGCCCGGGAACGCGCGGCTGTGGGGAGCCACGCGCAGCGGCACGGCCTCTCATGGGTGGGGCCAGGAGGCGCGAAGGTGCGCTTCACCGGGACGCACGAGAGCAGCCCGAAGTACGGGCCAACTCCCCATGCGGAACGGTGAGTTCTGTTGGACTAGACCATAGTCGCGGGCGTTGTGGGCATGTCAAGGCCTCGTCATGGCGCCCTCGTGTCCAGAGATACGATCAGCAGGAACCACCCCTCTGGAGAGACGCCCTCATGCCGCACAACCCCAGCCGTCGCATCGCTCTCGCCGCTCTCGCCGCTCTGGCGGCCGCGGCCGCGGCACCCCTGGCCGGATGCAACGACAACGAGGACCGTCGTCCCAGCAGACCCCGCGCCCAGCGCACCACAAAGGCTCCGGTCCCGGTTCCCGTACGGGAATTCGGTGCACTGGAGCGGGAGTACGACGCAAGGCTCGGCGTGTACGCCCTGGACACCGCGAACGGGCGGGAGGTGGCCTACCGGGCGGATGAACGATTCGCGTACTGCTCCACCTGCAAGGCCTTCCTCGCGGCAGCGGTACTCGACAAGCGAGGGGTCGACGGAATCGACGGCGAGGTCACGGTGCGCGCCTCGGACGTCGAAGGATGGTCACCGGTGACCGGGAAGCACATCGGGGCCCGCATGGCACTGCGCTCCCTGTGCGACGCCGCTGTGCGCTACAGCGACAACGGGGCGGCCAATGTTCTCTTCCGCGAACTGGGCGGCCCGCGCGGCCTGCAGAGCGCGCTGCGCGCCATCGGCGACGACGTCACCCGCTGCGACCGCTACGAGGTCGAGTTGAGCCAGGCGGTGCCGGGCGACGAACGGGACACCAGCACTCCTCGCGCGATGGCGCGGTCCCTGAGGGAGTTCGCCCTCGGTGACGTACTGGCCGATGACGAGCGTGCCCTGCTGACCGGCTGGCTCGTGCGCAACACCACCGGCGCCAAGCTGATCCGGGCCGGCGCTCCGGACGGCTGGCGCATCGGCGACAAGACGGGCAACGGCTCGTACGGAACCCGCAACGACATCGCCCTCGCCTGGCCGCCGCAGAGCGGCAAGCCGGTCGTGCTCGCCGTGATGTCCCGCCGCAACGGCGACAACGCGGACGCGCCACACGACGACGCGTTGATCGCCCGCGCCTCCACTGCGGTCTTCGGCGCCCTGGCCTAGGACCCGCACCTCCCCGACGCCGCAGTCGCTTGCGTCCGATGGCTCATGCCCGGGCGAAGACAGGGCAGCAGGATCACATGGACACCGCAAAGCTCGAACTCGCCGCCCAGCGCTACCGCGAGGCGCAGGCCGCCCTGGACGCCGCGCTCGTCGACGTGCAGACCGAAGCGGTCACCGTGCTCCGCGAAGGTGGAGACGCAGCCGAAGTCGCCCGGATCACCGGCTGGAACCGGCGGCAGCTGAGGAAAGTGCGCGCCCGAAGGGGTGACCGATGACAGCCAGGATTGCGAGCAGAGGGCTCTCGGGCACCCGCGGGGTCTACGCGACCTGGCTCCCTCTCACCGGCCCGCTGTGCTGCGAGGGTGGCGCCGGCTGCTCCGCGCCGACCCACCTGAACAGCACCACGGAACAGAGCGCGGCCCACGCGCACCACGTGGAGATGAACTCCAGCCGCCACACCGTCGCGCACAGCGCCGCGCCGACACCGGCCAGGCAGCCGAGCATTCTCAGCCCCTTTTCGCCGGACACCACCAGCGCCCCGATCGTTCCCAGCAGATAGCCGGCGAGCAGCACAGGCGCATACGGCAGACCGATCGCGTATCCCATGGTGTGACCGCGGATCTCGGCCGCGACGGGCTTCGTGACCAGGACGTACGCGAGGACAGCGGACGTGACCACCGCAGCGGCCACCGGCATCAACAGACGCCGACGCTCCCAGCGGGGAACGACGCACAGCACTCCGAAGGAGACCCACAGCGGCAGCAACGGCAGCGCGATCACGGCCCAGACGAGGGTGGCCGGACCGGTGCCGCCGCCCGCGTTCCAGACGACCGCCTCGACCAGCTGATGCGCTCCGAGAAGCAGCGGAAGCGCGGCCAGCGGCAGCGCACGGCGACGAACGCGGGCAGCGCGTGTCACGCAGGCGACCCCGACCGCGCTGATCGCCGCGCCCGCCACCAGGTCGGCCGATGCACTCCAGCACATGCTGAAACGCTAAGTCGGCGCCTCGGAGACCGCGTCCGAAGGCCGGCGGGGGCGGCCGCCGGTGGACGCGAGCGGGTGCGCGTCCACGTGGGGTCAGGACACCTGTTGCACCGGTTCCGCGATGACGTCATCCGGGATCGGGATTGCGCCGTTCGATGTACTGCGGCAGCTGCCAGGGGAAGGAGCCGAACCAGGCGTAGCTGAACGCGAAGCCGATGCCGAGGCAGATCAGGCCGCCCAGGGCGTCGGTCCAGAAGTGGTTGGCGGTCGAGATGATCACCAGCAGGGTGGCGACCGGATAGAGGATGCCCAGCGCCTTCGCCCAGGGGTGCCGGGCGAAGCACGCGATCATCGTGGCGCACCAGGTGGACCAGCCGATGTGCATGGAGGGCATGGCGGCATAGGGGTTCGAGACCGAGGCGGCGCTGCCCTGGCTCATGGAGCCCCAGGTGTGGTGCACGGCGACCGTGTCGATGAATCCGGCGTCCTCCATGAGGCGGGGCGGGGCCAGCGGAAAGAAATAGAAGCCGATCAGGGCGATGCCGGTGGTCGCGAACAGAGCGAGGCGGCCGCTGATGTAGCGGCCGGGGTGACAGCGGTAGAGCCAGACCAGGACGCCGATCGTGACGATGAAGTGCAAGGTCGCGTAGTAGTAGTTCATGCCCACGATCAGCCAAGTGACCTTGTTCACCGCATGGTTGATGGCGTGCTCGACACCGATGCCGATGCGGCGTTCGGTGTCCCACACCCAGTCGGCGTGCCGCAGCGCCAGGGCCTTCTCCTGGGGCACGGCGTTGCGGACCAGGGAGTACAGCCAGTAGCTCACGGCGATCAGCACGATCTCGAACCAGAGCATGGGTTTGCGCGGGGTGCGCGCCCGCGCCAGGAGGCTGGGCTTCTTGGCCGTAGGGCGGACGGTGGTCACGGTTCTAGCCTCGCGGCGCGGACTCGGGCGGCAACTCGGACGGATCCGGCTCCGGCGGCGCAGCCGGCGTCCCGTCGGAACCTTCCGCGCCGGGCGGGGTGGGCGGGTCGGACGGGTCGGCCGCGGACGAGGCGGGTGAGCGGGCCAGGCCAGGCTCGGCGGGGACCGGGACCACGCGCCGGTTCAGCGCGTTGGCACCCACCAGGACGCCGAGGGCCACGGCCACCACGGTGAGCAGGGCTTCGACGGTCGTGTCGAGGCCGCTGTTCTCGTGGTCCACAAGGAGCTGCCCGACTCCGGTGAGACCGAGGCGCCCGGGCACCAGCATCCAGAAGGCGGGCAGAAAGACCACCTGGGCCGGCGGGGCGTGCGGATTGCGCTCGATCAGACGCGTCAGCAGCGGCAGCGTCACCCCGCCCGCGAACGCGCCGAACAGCGGCCCCGCCACCGTGGTGCCCACGTCCTGGCCGACCTTGGCCACACACAGGACGAGCAGCAGCCACGGCAGCGTACGCAGCGAGGCCGAGAAGCTGAGGACGAAGCCGAGACCGAGCAGACCGACACCCGCCCACGCCGCCCAGGCTCCGAGGGCGTCCACCGAGGTGTCCTTGGCCAGCGGGTGCTCGGTGACCAGCTGGGAGCCGACGGCGATGCCGAAGGCGAGCAGGATCAGGACGTTGAGGCCGTACACGAGGCGGCTGGCGCCGGACACGATGGAACCGGTGGCCAGTTCGATGGTGCCCATGGTCAGCGCGGTGCCCGGCAGGAACGCCACAAGGGGCGGGATGAGCAACTTGGTCGGGTCCTCGCCGAGCAACGGTCCGCTGTAGCGGTACGCGACGGCGGTGACGAGCAGCGCGGCGAGCACCGGTAGCGCCAGGTTCACCAGCCGGCCGGCCCGATCCGCGTATTCGCGCAGCATGCCGACTCCGAGGCCGAGCACGGCGTACCCGGCGAGTGCCATGGAGTTGGGCAGGGTCAGCAGGCCGAGCCCCATGGTCATGACGACATAGCCCAGGACTCGCGTCCAGAACCCGAAGCGCGGCCGCATCGCCTCGATCTCCGCGAGGCGCCCGGTGCCGGCCTCGGGGGCCACGGGGTGGGCGTAGACCTCGTCGATGAAGCGGTAGAGCTGGTCGATCTGGTCGAGGCGCAGATCAGGGCCCTGGACGGGGGCGAAGTCGATGACCGCGTCCGGGGCCTTTCCGGCGCGTACGAACACCCCGGTCGGCACCACGAAGGTGTGCACGGTGTCGAAGCCGTAGCGGGCGCCCAGCCGGTTGATGGTCTCCTGGACGGCGTCGACGGACTCGCCCGCCCGGACCAGGGTCGCTCCGACGACCCGCAGGAAGGCGATCAACTCCTGGGGCGGTGGCGGGGGCTCGCTCGGCTCGGGCAGGTCGGGACTGCCGGGCAGCAGGGTGCGCAGCTTGCGCAGCCGGTGCCGGGCGACGGGGGCGGACGCGTGCCGTGGGGCGGCGCGCCGGGGGCGGCCGGGGCGCCCGCGGCGGACCTCGGCCGGGGGAAGTCCCCCGTCGTCGGCGCCCTGCGCGGGCCGCGGCGCGTCGGCCATGGCCACATCCTGCGCGGTCGGCGCACACCTGGCCGGGCGCTCGCGCGCAAACGGGTGAGCCGCCCGCGTGCCGGTTCCTGATCCGGACGGCGCAGTTCAACGCGCTCGCGGACCAAGGGGTGCCTTGACTGGGGGCGTGGAAACAGATCAGCGCACCTCCGCCGCCGCCGCGTACCGGAACCTGATCATGGCGACGGTGGGGTTCACTCTCACGTTCTGGGCCTGGGATCTGATCGCTCCGCTGGCGTCGGGCTACCGGGACCGTCTGAACCTGAGTTCCTTCCAGCAGTCGCTGCTCGTGGCGATTCCCGTGCTCGTGGGTTCCGTGGGGCGGATCCCGGCGGGTGCGCTGACCGACCGGTACGGCGCCAGGCTGATGTTTCCGCTGGTGTCCGCCCTCACCATCGTTCCCGTGCTGCTGCTGATCCCCGTCAAGGACAGCTACGGCCTGCTGCTCGTCGTCGCTCTGCTGCTTGGACTCGGGGGTACGACGTTCGCGATCGGTGTCCCCCTGGTCAGCTCCTGGTTCCCGCCCGGACGCAGAGGCTTCGCCCTCGGCGTGTTCGGCATGGGCACCGGGGGCGTGGCGCTCTCGGGGTACTTCACACCCCGTATCGCCGCCCACGGCGAGAACCTGCCCTTCCTGGTCGTCGCCCTCGGCCTGGCCGTATTCGCGGTGCTGGGGGTGCTGTTCATCAGTGACCACCCCGACCGCCAGGTCCCCACCTCCTCGCTGGCTTCCCGGCTGCAGCAGGCGGGCAGGCTGCGGGTCACCTGGGAGCTGTCGGCGCTGTACGCCATCGGCTTCGGCGGCGTCGTGGCGTTCGGCGTCTACCTGCCGACCTATCTCAAGACCTGGTACGACCTCTCCCCCACCGACGCCGGCACCAAAGCCGCCGGGTTCGCCCTGGTCACGGTCATTTTCCGGCCGATCGGCGGGCGCCTTTCGGACCGCTTCCATCCGGCCGTGGTCACCGCGGTCGCCTTGGCCGTCGTCGCCCTGTTCGCCGTGGTGCAGGCCTTCGACCCGCCGCTGGCGCCGCTGGCCACCATCGCGCTGCTTGCCATGGCCGCGGGCCTTGGCGCGGCGGGCGGCAGCGTCTTCGCCCTGGTCGCGCAGGTCACCCCACAGCCCCAGGTGGGGAGCGTGACCGGCATCGTCGGCGCGATGGGCGGCCTGGGCGGCTTCGTGCCGCCGCTGCTGATGGGCGCCATCTACAGCGTCAAGGACTCGTACTCCATCGGCTTCATGCTCCTGTCCGACCTCGCGCTCGCGGGCTGCGTGTACGCGTACGGCCGCATGCGCACCCTGCGCACCACAGCATGAGAGTCGGTGACCTCGGCCAGAGCGGGCACGGCATCCGGCGGCGGGTCAGTGAGCGGAACGGTTCCGTTGGGACCGGTGACTCATCGCGAGCACTCTGTCCATCAGGCGCCCGGGAAGGAAGCGGGCCAGAGGGATGGTGAAGGCGGCGTCCATGCCGAGGGTGTATCGCGTGCGTGGCCGGGCCGTCGTGGCCACGTGGGCGATTTTCGCCCCGGCCTTCGCCGCGGGCAGGGCGCGCTTGAGGAAAGCGGTGTTCGAGGCGACGGTCGATGCGACGAGATCGCCGTAAAGGCGCTGGTGCTCGGTGCTCATTTTGCCGGCGAGTTCGAGCGAGATGTCTCCGCTTCGGGCGGCCATCTCGGTCTTGACGCCACCTGGTTGAACCACCACCACCTGGACGCCCTGTGCCGTGACCTCTCGCCGCAGGGAGTCGCTCGCGGCTTCGAGCGCGAATTTTGTTCCCGCGTACGCGCCGAAGATCGGGAGTGCGGCGACTCCGCCCACTGAGCTGATGTTGACGATCCTGCCGCGGCTCTGCCGCAGGAACGGCAGGAGTTGTTGGATGACGGCGATATGCCCGAACAGATTGACTTCGAACTGTTCGCGCCAGAGCTCGAGTGGCAGTACCTCGACGGGAGCGTTGATCTCGATTCCGGCGTTGTTGATCAGGGCGCGCAGCGCGCGCCGCTCGGGGTCGTGGGCGATGCGCTCCGCGAGGGCGTCGATGTGGTCGGGGACGGTGATGTCCAAGGTGACCGGTTCGACGCCCGCGGCCCGGATGGCCTCGGCCTCACGGTCGGTACGCACGCCTGCGAGCACGTGATATCCCATCGAGGCCAGCTCGAGCGCTGTCGCGGCCCCGATACCTGTGGCAGCGCCGGAGACGACGATCAGTTCTTGCTTGTGGGGCTGCGGCATGTCAGGGGGTCCCTTTCAGAAGGCGCGCACACCCACAGCTTGCAGGAGCGAGGAACCGATCGCCTTCGCTGCGGGATCCCGGCCGGGGAGGTCGGCGTCAGGACTCCGTGGAGGCAGCGCCCTCCGTGGACGCCGCGGCTCTCCTGCGGTACGTCAGGACGCCGAGCACGCCGAGCAGGAGCGCGAGCACCGTGGCCACGCCCAGGGCCGTGTGTTCGGTGAAGATCTTGCCGAGGAGTTTGAGGGCGCCGATGCCGGCGCTCGCGTAGAGCAGCGCCCAGGCGGCTCCGCCGAGGAAGAGGGCGGGGAGGTAGTGCCGGAGCGGCATCCGCATGGTGCCGGCGAGGAAGTTGGCGGCGGTCTGGAAGCCGATGGTCAAAAACGAGACGGCGACCACCGGTGCGCCCCACCGCTGGATCGCCCGTTCGGCGCGCTGGAACCGGGCCGAGGCCAGCCGCTCGGCGAAGCGGCCGCGCCGGGCTCCCGCTCCGGCAAGGCGGCCCACGGCGAAGGTCCCGCCGGCGCGGAACAGTACGAGGACGTACAGACCTGCGGCAGTGAGCAGGATCTCCCCCACGGTGGCCCGCCCTCGCTTCCGTCTGTCGTCGCTCGTCGTCGCTGTCCAGGACCGTCAGCTTAGGCGAACGCCTGTGCCACAGGACGCCTGGCCTGCACCGCAGCGCCCGGGCCGCGCGCACGCGGCGAGGACCAGGGTACGGATCCGAGAGCTCGCCCGGCCGGCAGGCGTGCGCAAGTACGGTGCACGTCAAGGGATTTCGGCGGTGACGGCCCTGGCCTGGGCGTCGGGTGCGACGACGAGGCCGCCGCCGCCCATCCGTACACACCCGCGTTTCTCCCGCTGAACCGGCTGAACCGGCTGAACCGGCTGAAACTCGGCGGTTCCCTGCACGACTGGTGACCCACCTGTGCCGCCCGTGAGCGAAGCCGCCACCCCTCACCGCTCGCCACCTTCCGCGCACGCTCCCCCGGCGGGTGCCTGCGTCTCACTTGTGTATGTACTTGCAGATGTACGTGCAGGCGTTCTTGCAGGCGTACTTGCAGATGTACGAACACGGGCCCACCATGACTGCGGCACGCCCTTCAAGTCCCCCCGCTCATACGGGAGTTCCGTTGCCCACGACGCATGCCCAGACCCGCCTGCGCCCGGCCGTCCGCGGCTACTTCACCAGCACCCGCCACGAACAGTTACGCGAGGACGTGCGCGGTTTCGCCGAAGAAGAGATACGGCCGCGGATCGCGGAGATGGAGAGCGCACGTACCGTCCAGCACGAGCTGTCCCGCCGGATCGCGCGCCAAGGCTGGATCGGCGCGACCATCCCGGCCTCGTACGGCGGGATGGGTGCCGGACACCTCGCCAAGACGATCATCATCGAGGAGCTGTCGCGGGTCAGTGGCGCGATGGGCGCGATGGCGCAGGCCTCCCAGCTCGGGGTCGCGAAGATCCTGCACTTCGGCAACGAGGCGCAGAAGACGACGTGGCTGCCCGCCATCGCCGCGGGTGGGTGCCTGCCGACGATCGCGGTGACCGAACCCGAATCCGGTGGGCACGTCCTCGGTATGGCCGCCAGTGCCGTACGCGACGGCGACAGCTATGTGCTCACCGGCCGCAAGGTGTTCGTCGGCAACAGCCATGTCGGCGACCTGCATGGCGTCGTCGCCCGCACGGGACCCGGCTCCGGTGGACTCACCGCGTTCCTGGTCGAGGCCGACCGGCCCGGCTGCACCGCCGTCGCCGAACAACCCACCCTGGGACTGCACGGGTTCAGCTTCGGCGAACTCGTCTTCGACCACTGCCGTATCCCCGCCGGGAACCGGCTCGGCGCGGAGGGCGACGGGCTCGCCGTCGCCTACTCCTCCAGCGTCCTGTACGGGCGGGCGAATCTGACGGCCGTATCCCTGGGGATCCATCAGGCACTCGTCGAGGAGACCAGCCGGTTCGCCGCCGAGCGGGAACGTTTCGGCAAGCCGCTCCACCACCTGGCGAACGTCAAGATCAAGCTCGGGCAGATGCAGTCCCGCCTGATGACCGCACGCCTCGCCGCCTACCACGCCGCCCACCTGCTCGACCAAGGGCAGCCGTGTGACGCCGAGTTGATGAACGCGAAGGTGGTGAACGTGGAATCCGCGCTGGACACGGCGCGCAACGCCATGGAGATCCATGCCGCCGCGGGGCTGTTCACGGACCGGCCGATCGAGCGCTACCTCCGCGACGCCCACCACATCTACGCACCGGCAGGCACCACCGACATCCAGCACCTGCGTCTGGCGGAGTTCGCGCTCGGCACGGCCCGAAGCGACTGGTCCACACAGCTCGCCCCGCACACCACCATCCACTGACACTTCACGCCCCGAGCAGCGCCCGCCCCCGCCCTGTAAGGCGGTGGTGGACCTGCTGTCCGGAGCGGGAGCTCTCGACGAGGCCCGCCTCTCTGAGGATCTTCAGGTGGCCGCTCACCGAGGAGTCGGGCATCGAGAGGCGGGCGGCGAGGGCGCCGGTGGTCGTGGTGTTCTCCAAGGCGGTCAGGACGCGGGCCCGGTTCGCGCCCAGGAGCGGGGCGAGGTGCGGCGCCGGCGGCGGCGCGCTCTCGCGGTGCGGAAGCGGATAGACCACCACCGGCGGCAGTCGCGGGTCGACGATCGCGACCGGAGTGGTGTGGCAGAAGTACGAGGGGATGAGGCGCAGTCCGCGTCCCCGCAGGCGCAGGACGTGGTCGTGCGGGTAGGGCGCGCTGAGGACCGGGTCCCGCCAGGTGAAGGCGGGCAGCGAGGCGAGCAGCGCCCCCAGGCCGCCGTCGAGGGCGTCGAGGCGCAGGGCGCGCTCGGCGGCGACGGCGCTGTGCACGTCGCTCCAGTCGGGGATGATCAGACGGGTGTGGAAGTCCCGTACGGCGTCGGCCACTTGACCGAGCAGACCCCGGTCGCCCGCGGCCAGGCGCCGGGTCCAGGCGGGCAGGTTCCGGTGATGGGCGGCCACCCGCAGCTCACCCGCGAGGCGCGCCGCCGAGGTGGCGCGCAGGGCGTCGAGGCCGGCCGCGAGTCCGTCCTCGGACTCGACGGGCGTGAGGAAGTCCGGCCAGTACGGGGCGTCGGGTGGCGCCAGGTCGGCGAGCAGTCGGCAGGTGCGGCGCAGGTCGGTACCGGTCCGGTGCCGGGCGCGCCGGCGCCAAGGCCGCAGCCGCACAGGGACGCGGGGCTCCGGCGAGGTCAGCACATGGAGGGCGAGGATCGCCTCCCAGATCGGGTCGGGTGACTTCGCGAACTGCACATGAAGGAAGTCCCTGTCGCTGAAGTGGATGCGCAGCGTTCCTGCCACACCGGTCATTAGCGGGGCCGAACGCCCTTCCCGCAAGGCCCCGTGCGGCTCTTGTACCCAGGGGCACCTGGAGTTTTCGACTGTGCCGGGAAACCCTCGCGGTGCAACGGCATCCGGTGGCCCTACGCTGCGGTGCCCGCGGCGCCCCGTACGCCCCTTCGCGCGCCGCGCGTTCACCTCCTGGATCACGTGCACGATCAAGGGAAGGAACCCGGATGCGACCCCACATCGCCGTCCGCCACACCCGCCGTCGCCCGATACGTCTGCTCGGCGTGCTCGCCGCCCTGGCCGCCCTGTCGGGGCAGGCCTGGCCGGCGGGTGCGGCCGAGCCCCCACGCGGCCAGGCGCCGATCACCTGGAGCCCCGACCTGTCCGTGATCGACACGGATGATGTCGATGTACGGTACGGATCAGGGCAGTTGAGAGTCGCGGACCGTCCGTCGGGTCCGGCGTCCGTACGTACGCGCGCGGCCGCCCAGGGCAGCCTGGTCCTGGCCGAGAAGCGCCTGGACCGCAGTGTGGACCGTGTCCGCGCCCGGCTCGATGCCGAAGTGCCGCGCGGCGCCGAGGTCGCCCTCGACATACGCGGCCGGTCCGCCGGACGCGGCTGGAGTGAATGGCACACCGCACCCGCCGGCGGCAGCGCGGTCCGGCTCCCGTACGCGGTCGACACCGTGCAGGTCCGGCTGACGCTGCGCGGCGCCGAAACGGCCGTACGCAAAGTCCAGTTGACCGCCGACACAGCACCCGAGCGGAGCCGGGGCACCGCGGCCTCCCCGGTGAAGTACCGCCTGTTCGCCACCCGGGAGGGACTGGTCGGCGGCACCACGGCCAACGGCCATGTGATCCAGCCCAACGACCATTTCGTGGCACTGCCCTCGCGCCGCGGCCTGTCGCCCAGGGGCACGTGGGACTACTCGGTCCAGGTCTGCGGCCCCGCCCGCTGCGAGACCGCACCCGTCTGGGATGTCGGCCCCTGGAACACCAAGGACGACTACTGGAACCCGTCCGGCGAACGGGAGATGTGGCGTGATCTGCCGCAGGGCACCCCCGAAGCCCAGGCCGCCTACCAGAGCGGCTACAACGGCGGGCTCGATGAGTTCGGCCGCCGCGTCGCCAACCCGGCCGGCATCGACCTGGCCGACGGCACCTTCTACAACGTGGGCCTGAACGACAACGGCTGGGTCGACGTGACCTTCCTGTGGACCGGCGACCAGACCGGCTCGACCTTCCCGACCTGGGGCACCGACGTCGCCGTACGCCAGGCGTCGACCACCTCGTCCGCCGTCGTCGCCCGGCTGCCCGGACCGACCCAGGTGCGCGTCGGCTGCCAGGAGCGCGGCGGGAGCGTGACGTACGAAGGCCACACCAACGACGCCTGGTCCTACCTGCCGGACTACGACGGCTATGTCTCCAACATCTTCATCGACGTCGCCGAGGCCTGGCTGCCCGGCGTGCCCGAGTGCTGAACTCCCCCATCCCCCGGACCACTTCGAGGAGACCCCCATGTCCCCCAGACAGCGGCTGCTCGTGCTCGCCGCCCTGCTGCTCGCGCTGCTCGGCCTGACCACACCGGCCCAGGCCGGCGAGTCCGGTGCCGCGGCCGCGCCCAACTTCAAGGCTCCCTATCCGTGCGGCCAGCAGTGGACGTACAGCCATCACAGCGCCGAAGTGCGCCGGGCGTTGGACTTCATACGCTCGGACGGCGGCTCGACGGCGGGCACCCCGACACTCGCCTCGGCGGCCGGCACCGCCTACCGCTACTACCAGGCGGGCGGCGCCGGGAACTACATCGTCATCGATCACGGCTCGGGCTGGAAGACGTACTACTTCCACCTCGCTTCGTTCTCCGTCGCGAACGGCGCCGGGGTGGCCCAGGGCCAGGAGATCGGCATCACCGGCTCCACCGGCAACTCCTCGGGTGCGCACATCCATTACGAGCAGCTGCTCAACGGAGTCGGCCAGGACATCCGGATCAACGGATCTCCGCTGGCGTATCCCGGTTCGTACCACCAGTACTACCTGACCAGTGACAACTGCGGCGGTGGCAGCAGCAACTTCCGCACCTGGGGCTCGGACGTCGCCGTGCGCGCGGACGCCTATCTCAGCTCGCCGCTCGTCACCCGGCTCGGCGGCCCGACGGCCGTGTACGTCGAGTGCCAGAAGCAGGGCGACACCGTCAACGCCGAGGGCTACAGCAACAACTGGTGGAGCAAGCTGCGGGACCAGGGCGGCTTCGTCTCCAACATCTACATCGACCATCCGGACGCCAAGCTGCCCGGCGTACCGGACTGCTGAGGCAAGCCCGAGAGCGGGCGCGGTGACCGCGGTGGTGTCCACCGCCGCGGTCACCGCGCCCCGGTGCCCCGTCCGAAGGACACTGCCGCTGTCCTCCCGGCAGGCACACCGCCACGTACAACAGACGCCTCACGCGCCTGATCGTCCGCATGGAATGGACTCCCTCCCTCGCCGGTCCGTCGGCCTCCCCGGCCGAGCCAAGCTTCCGTACCCCGAGAGGAGCGCCCTCACCAGGACCAAAGTCCCGCGGCCGAGGACTTCCGGCCCGCGCGACTCCCCTCGGCCGTCCCTTCACTCCTCGACGAACAAACCGCGGCGCAGGCGCGCCAGGGTCTTCGAGATGAGCCGGGACACATGCATCTGGGAGATACCCAGGGCCGCGCCGATCTCGGACTGGGTCATCTCCTGGCCGAAGCGCATCTCGATGATGCGGCGTTCGCGGTCGTCGAGTTCGGCGAGGAGAGGAGCCAGGGCGTGGAGGTGTTCGAAGGTTTCGAAGGACGGGTCCGACGCGCCGATGATGTCGGCGAGGGGACGGCCGGCCTCTCTGCCGCCGTCGCCGGCGTCCTCCGGGGTGTCGAGGGATTCGGCCACGTAACCGTTGGCGGCCACGATGCCTTCCACCGCGTCTTCTTCCGAGACGCCCAGGTCCTCGGCGAGTTCCCTGACCGTGGGGTCGCGGCCGAGTTCGGCCGCCATGCGCTCCCGGGACTTCGTCAGGTCGATACGGAGTTCCTGGAGCCTGCGCGGTACGTGCACGGCCCAGCTGGTGTCGCGGAAGTAGCGTTTGATCTCGCCGAGGATCCACGGGACGGCGAACGAGATGAACTCGACACCCCGGTGCACATCGAACCGGTCGATGGCCTTGATCAAGGCCACGGTCCCGACCTGGACGATGTCCTCGAGCTGCCCGTTGCCGTGGTTGCGGTAACGGCCCGCGACGTAGTGCACCAGGGAGATGTTCATCTCGATCAAGGTGTTGCGCGTGTACAGATGCTCGGGCGAGCCGGCCTCGAGCTGATTCAGCTGCTCGAAGAACAGCTTCGTCAGTTCCCGCGCGTCCCTCGGCGCGACCTGGTCGGCCCGGTCGATCCCCGGCGGCAGCCCGATACCTACCGCACGCGCTGCCGGGGCCGGTTCGACGGTTCGGTGCAGGTCGAGCAGCCCACCGCTCATCGCCTTGTTCCTCCTTCCCTTCTCTGTCGGTGCGGACGCCTCAACTGACGACAACGGCGGGACCAACTGCCTCACACCTCCCCGCGGCCGGCGCCGTGCACCGGCGGCTCAGCTGCCTCTGATCGATCCGACGGGTGGCTCTCCCCATGCCCTCTCCTCACTCGCGACCCGATTCCTACGCCGGGAGAGTCGTTCCGCAGCCGCAAGGCCCCATACCGGGACCTTCCTCACCTACCGCACAAGCCGAAAGTCCCTCATTTTCGAGGCGGAAGACCCGGAACCGATGGCGCGGACCGGAATTCACGGCTCCGGATTGTCAGTGGTGGGCGCGAAGATAGGGACCATGACGACGACTTCTGCCGTACTCGTTGACGCCGCCGCCTACGCCGAAGCGGTCGAGACCGCGACGAAGGCCGCCGCCGCGTACTACGCGGGCGGCGACAGCGCCCTGGACGACGACAACTACGACCGCCTGGTCCGGGGCATCGAGGCGTACGAGAAGGAGCATCCGGACGAGGTGCTCCCCGGCTCACCGACCGGAAAGGTCGCGGGCGGCGCCGCGCTCGGGGATGTGCCGCACACGGTGCCGATGCTGTCGCTCGACAACGTCTTCTCGGCCGAGCAGCTCAGCGGCTGGGCCGCATCCCTGGAGCGCCGCATCGGGCGCCCTGTCGAGCAGTGGAGCGTGGAACCCAAGCTCGACGGGCTCGCGATCGCCGCGCGCTATGCCGACGGCCGGCTGACCCGCCTGATCACCCGTGGCGACGGCACCGCGGGCGAGGACGTCTCGCACGGCATCGACAGCATCGAGGGCCTGCCGGCGCAGCTCACGCAGCCGTACACGATGGAGCTGCGCGGCGAAGTCCTCATGACGACCGCCCAGTTCGAAGAGGCCAACGAGGTGCGCACCGCGCATGGCGGCGAGCCCTTCGCCAACGCCCGCAGCGCTTCGGCAGGCAGCCTGCGCGCCAAGGACCGCCCGTACAAGGTCCGCATGCTGTTCTTCGGCTATGGCGCGATTCCCACGCCGGACACGGACGAGGCGCTTGCCGAGGAGCTCCGTACGCTCCCCCACAGCGAGCTCATGGCCCGTGTCTCCGCCCTCGGTGTGCACACGGCCGACGACACCGAGGTGCCGGGCCGCGCGGTCTCCACGGTCGAGCAGGTGCAGCAGCGTGTCGAGGAGATCGGTGCTCTCCGTGCCGAGCTGCCCTTCGGCATCGACGGCATCGTCATCAAGGCCGACCTCGCGGCCGACCAGCAGGACGCGGGATTCGGTACGCGTGCGCCACGCTGGGCGATCGCCTACAAGCTGCCGGCCGTCGAGAAGATCACCCGGCTCGTCGGCGTCGAGTGGAACGTGGGGCGCACCGGCGTCATCGCGCCCCGCGCCGAGCTCGAACCGGTCGAGATCGACGGCTCCACCGTCACATACGCCACGTTGCACAACCCGGCCGACATCACCCGCCGCGATCTGCGCATCGGCGACCAGGTCATGGTCTACAAGGCGGGCGACATCATCCCGCGCATCGAGGCCCCGGTCGCCCATCTGCGGACCGGTGAGGAGCGGCCCATCGAGTTCCCCGAGGTGTGCCCGCAGTGCGGTTCGGGCATCGACACCAGCGAGCAGCGCTGGCGCTGCGAACGCGGCCGCAACTGTCATCTGGTCGCCTCACTGAGTTACGCGGCCGGGCGCGACCAGTTCGACATCGAGGGCCTGGGCGCCTCGCGCATCGTGCAGCTCGTCGACGCGGAGCTCGTCGCCGATCTCGCGGACCTGTTCACGCTCAACCGCGACCAGCTGCTCGGGCTCGACCGGATGGGCCAGACCAGCACCGACAACCTCCTCGCGGCGATCGAGCGGGCCAAGGCGCAGCCGTTGTCGCGCGTCCTGTGCGCGCTCGGGGTGCGCGGCACCGGCCGGTCCATGTCCCGGCGTATCGCCCGGCACTTCGCCACGATGGACGCGATCCGCGGCGCCGACGAAGAGGCGATCCAGGGCGTCGAGGGCATCGGTCCGGAGAAGTCACCGGTGATCGTCGCCGAGCTCACGGAACTCGCCCCGGTGATCGACAAGCTGGTGAACGCCGGGGTGAACATGACCGAGCCCGGCGCGACACCGCCCGACGCAGCCGCCGCATCCGAAGCCGGCCCTCTGGACGGCATGACCGTCGTCGTCACCGGAGCGATGACCGGCGCGCTGGAATCCCTCAGCCGCAACCAGATGAACGAGCTCGTGGAGCGCGCCGGCGGCAAGTCCTCCTCCAGCGTCTCCAAGCGCACCACGCTGGTGGTGGCCGGCGAGGGCGCGGGCTCCAAGCGGACCAAGGCGGAGGAGCTCGGCATCCCGCTTGCCACGCCTGCCGAGTTCGCGGACATGGTGGGGCATCTGCTGGACTGACCGGCGCCGGGCCGGGAGTTCAGGGGGATTCGGGGGGACGCCGACGTACGGCGAGCAAGGCGATGTCGTCGTCGGTGTCCCTGCTGTAGTGCTGCAGCAGGGCGTCGCGCAAGGTGTCCGGGGTGCAGGCGGTGTGGGTGGCGCGCTCGCGCAGGTCTTCCAGGGAGTCGGCGAGGTCGACGCGGGGCCGCTCGATGAGGCCGTCGGTGACCATCAGGAGCACCTGTCCGGGCTCGAGGCGGGCCAGGCTGGCGGGTTTGTGGTCCAGATTCAAGCCCAACAGCGGTCCTTGGACGGGCAGATATTCCGCTTGTCCGTCGGGCGAGACGACGAGGGGCGGGAGGTGACCGGCGTTGGCGATGTCCATGGCGCCGGTGAGCGGATCGAGGATGACCAGGCACATGGTCGCGGTGATCTCGGGGTGGAAGTGCGCGAGAAGGCGGTCCATCAACTGGAGGATGTGGTGCGGCTCGTGGCCTTCGAGGGCGTAGCCGCGCAGGACGTGACGCAGTTCCACCATGACCGTGGCCGCGGCCAGGGAGTGCCCGGCCACGTCGCCCACGGCCAGCAGTACCCCGCGCTCGACGGTGAAGGCCGCGTAGAAGTCCCCGCCCAACTCCGAGCGGTCCATCGCCGGCACATAGCCGACGGCGAGGTCGACGCCCTCCAAGGCGGCCAGCTTCCGCGGCGGGGGCAGGAACGCGTGCTGCAGTTCGAAGGCGAACCGGCGTTCATCCCGCGCGGCTTTCGCCTCACGCGCCGCGAGCAGCACCATGGAGACCGTGGCCAGCAGCTCCTCCGGTGCGACCGGGGAGGCGAGATAGGCGCTGCCTCCCGCTTCAAGGCCTTGGACGCGGTCGCGTGTGTCGTTGGCTTCCGCCGAGACATGCACGACCGGGATACGGGGCAGTTTGGGGTCGGCGGCCATCTGCCGGGCCAGTTCGAAGCCGCTCACCTCGGGCAGCCGTACGTCGATGATCGCCATCTCCGGCACCGGATCGGATCGGTGTAAGACCCTCAACGCCTCGGGGCCCGAAGCCGCCTCCACCACTCCGTAGCCGGCCCGGCGCAGCACACTGCCGACGGCAAACCGGTTCGGCTCATGGTCATCAACCACCAGGATCGTGGCCTCTGGGCCCGTACCGGGTTCCGTTTCTGTCACGCGCGGAAAATACGGTGCCACCACGAGCGCACACAAGACCTTCACCACTCGTGTGGGTGACGTCGCCGCAGTGGCGGGCCGGCGCGAGGGCTCCGACGCTGGTCAGTCGCGTCGCACCATACCTCTGCGAAGACGAGCCCCTGATCGCACCGGACGGCACGCAAGGGCCCGCTTCGGGTCGCTCTCAACTCCCGCCAAGGGGCGACCACTTCCAGCTCCACCGACTGAGCTGGCAGCCAGTCGCTTGCCACATGGCGCCTGCCCTGAAGGGGAGTTGCGGCATGTACGCCTGCGGCGTGCAGCCGACGTACTTGGCCGGCCACTGGTCCATCGTGACACCGGTCGGCCACAATGGTCCCCTTCTCGCCACAATTGGAGCGCACTGTTCCGGACTTTCCGGGCGGCCGGGTCGGACGGCTGCCGTGATGCCAAGATTGACCTGTGCACCAGTCCCTGGACCTCCCCGTAGCCGACGCTCTCGCCGCCGTCTCGGTCACCGTGGACGACGTCGTGGAGTGCACACCCCTGACGGGTGGCACGTACAACGCACTGTTGCGGGTGGTTCTGCGGGACGGGCGACGCTGGATCGTGAAGTGTCCGCCGTCCGGCGACGGTGCGTCCGCGCTCGCGTACGAGCACGACCTGCTGCGAGCCGAGAGCGTCTACTACCGGGCCGCGGCCGGCACACCCCAGGTCCCGGTGCCACGGTTGGTGCACGCGGCGCTCGACGGTGACCCGCCGATGGTGCCCTGCCTCGTCATGACGGAGTGCCCCGGCAGCCCTTGGCACCAGGTCGACGCGCAGCTGGAGCCTTCCGAAAGGACCCGGTTGCGCGGGGAGTTGGGCGGCATCGTCGCCCGGCTGCATGCCACGACCGGGGACGCGTTCGGTTACCCGGCCCTACCGTTCGGACCTGCTGCGGCGACCTGGCGCGAAGCCTTCACCGACATGACGCGGGCGGTCCTGGACGACGCCCAGCGCTATGACGCGCAGCTCCCGAGGCCCGTGGCGGACCTGCGCAAGGTGTTCGCGTCGGCGGCCGGCGTCCTGGACGAGGTCACCCGGCCCGCGCTCGTGCACTTCGACCTCTGGCAGGGAAATCTGCTGATCGACGGCGAGCCGGGTGCGCGCACCATCAGTGGAGTCATCGACGGGGAGCGCATGTTCTGGGGCGACCCGGTCGCCGAGTTCGTCTCGCTCTCCCTGTTCGACGACATCGAGCGGGACACGGATTTCCTGACCGGCTACGCACAGGCCGGCGGGCAGGCGGAGTTCACCGACTCCGTACGGCTGCGCCTGAATCTGTACCGCTGCTACCTGTATCTGATCATGCTGGTCGAGACGGTTCCGCGCGGCTACTCGCGCGAGCAGCGGGCCTGGACTTGGCGGCATGCAGGGAGCAGCCTCACCAAGGCAGTTGGGGCGGTGGAGGAGGCCGCGAAGAGCAGCCCGTAATCGCACTGGCGCGGGTACTGGGCGGCGGTCGACGTCCCGTTCGCGAGCACGCCCCTTCCCCGTACCCACGTCTTCGTGGCCGCTACCGCGGCAAGGTCGCCGTCCATCCCGCCTCACCCCGCCAACTCCACCGTGCCGGAGCTGGTCACAGGGAGCGAACGCGTCGATCTCGCCGAGGCAATCACCGAACTCGGGCAACGACACAACGCCCAGGTCATCCGCGTGGACAGCGGCGACTCCCTCACCCGCGCCCGCTGCCTGACGGTGCCGGCTGCCACCCATTGACGATTCGCTGACTCTCTCCCTACGGTTGGTCCTCATACACGAACGTTGTTCACATAGAAAAACATCATGTCTTCGCAGAGCACCAACCGCCCGTGGCCGTCCGCCTCATCGACGGCAGCCGGCACGGCGTGCTCTCGTTCCCGCTGACCGCCTTCGACGAGCAAGGCGCTTCGGACCTGGAGGCCCTCCGAGCGCATCATGACCTCCAGTTGGCCGCGCCGAACACGGTCCGCTACTCGTGCGGCACCGGCGAATGCCTCTCCGTTACGCCGACGTCGTGGCCGCCTCCCGGTGATCGCGGGGCCCCGGGCCCACGACAGCCCGCACAGACACCGCTGGATCATCCCGTACGCATCGAAAGGCGACCGCATGACCGGGCACCGCACCTCCGCAGCCGATACGACAGCCGATACGACGATCGCCGACGTCCGTCTGACGCCGATCCTGATCGCCGATCCGCCTCTGCTCAACGTGCAGGGCGTGCACCAGCCCTACGTCCCCCGCCTCATCGTCGAGGTGGAGACCGAGGGCGGAATCGTCGGCGTCGGCGAGACGCTGGGCGACACCACCTATCTGGAGATCGCCCGGCAGCTCGCCCCGGCCCTGGTGGGACGCCGTACCAGCGAGACCAACCTGCTGCCCGCGATAGCCGCCTGCGTCGCGGACGTCGACGCGGGCGCGCTCAGCTCGCCCACCGACACGGCAGGATTCCGCGGCACGCCGAACGCCGGCAAGCTGCGGCTCAGCGTGATCTCGGCCTTCGAGGTGGCCATGCTCGACGCCCTCGGCAAGGCGACCGAACTGCCCGTACATGCGCTGCTCGGCGGCAAGGTGCGCGACAGCGTGGAGTACAGCGGCTACCTCTTCTACCGCTGGGCCGAGCACCCGCAGGACGACGCTCCGCGCGACGACTGGGGCGCCGCGCTCGACCCGGCCGGCATCGTCGAGCAGGCGCGGCGCTTCCACCGCGACCACGGGTTCACGTCGTTCAAACTCAAGGGCGGTGTGTTCCCGCCCGACGAGGAGGCCGCCGCGATCCGCGCCCTGGCCGAGGCGTTCCCCGACAGTCCGCTGCGGCTCGACCCCAACGGCGGCTGGAGCGTCGGCACCAGCCTGAAGGTCGCCGCCGAACTCACCGGCGTACTGGAGTACTTGGAGGACCCCACCACCTCGACGCCCGGTATGGCGCAGGTCCACGAGGGCAGCGGTATGCCGCTCGCCACGAACATGTGCGTCACGCGGCTCGGCGAGATCCCGGAGGCCTTCACCAAGGACGCCGTGCAGGTCGTGCTCTCCGACCACCACTACTGGGGCGGCCTGCGCGCCACCAAGGAACTCGCCGCGATCTGCTCCGCGTTCGGCGTCGGTGTCTCCATGCACTCCAACACCCACCTGGGCATCAGCCTCGCCGCCATGACCCAGGTCGCCGCGACCGTGCCCCACCTCGACTACGCCTGCGACACGCACCGCCCTTGGCAGACCGACGACGTCATCACCGTGCCGCACGTCTTCCGCGAGGGCCGTATCGAGGTCACCGACACCCCGGGCCTCGGCGTCGAACTCGACCGTGACGCCCTCGCCGTACTGCATGAGCGCTGGCTGGCCATGCCCGGAATGCGCGACCGCGATGACGAGGCCGGGATGCGCCTCGTCGATCCGCGGTGGACCCCGCACTCCTCGCCGCGCTGGTGACCTGGCTCAGGCCGTCTTCGGCGGACAGGCAGGCGTTGCCGCCGTCCGCGGCCGGCGCGGTGGCACGCGCGCAGCCGCTCCCCCGGCAACCTCACATGCGCGCTCTCAGCACGTCGACCTCGCAGCCCGGCGCGAACGGGTCGAAGCCGTGCTCGATCAGCCAGCGGATCGCGAGCAGGCTGCGCAGCGACCACCACGCTTGGATCACGTCGAGGTCGACGTCCCGTCCGTAACCGTCGACCAGGTCGCCGAGGTGCTCCTCGTGTCCGAGCGCCAGGGTGGCGAGGTCGTACAGGGCGTCACCCTGGCCGGCCTCGGACCAGTCGATGATGCCGGTGATCTCGTCGCGGTCGACGAACACATGGGCGACCTGCAGGTCGCCGTGGGTGAACGCCGGGGTCCATGGGCGAAGTGCGGCTTCGGCGACCTGAAGGTTGCGGGTGACCAGGTCGGCGGGCAGGACGTCGTTCGTGACGAGCCATGCGCATTCGTCCGCCAGCGCCGCTCTCCACTCGTCGACGCCTCGGCCGGCCCGGCCTGTCCATCGGGGCAACGGCCCGTCGTGCAGGGCCCGGAGGGCCGCGCCCGCAGCGGCCCACGCCGCGGGCGATGAGGCCGACGGCTCGCCGAGGCGGGCGAGCGCTGCTCCGGGGAGCGCCGCGATCGCGAGCACCGGCGGCTTGTGCCACAGGACTTCGGGGGTCGGGACCGGTGCCAGGGCCAGCGCTTCGACCTCGACGTCCCTACGCGCCTGATCGGCGTCCACCTTCAGGAATACGTCGCCGACCCGCAGGGTCGCGCGCTCGGAATGCGCGACGACGACCTTGACCTCATCCATGGCGACCAGCATCCCGGACGACCGTCCACGGCACCGGGATTATTGGCCTGAGCCCGACTACCGTTCCCCGACTACCGTTCGCAGAACCAGAATTGTCGACCCGATCAACGTGCGGCCGGCCTCGATGTCATCACCTGGGCGACGTCGGCCGTGAACGCTCGGTCTGCCGAGTCGCGTCAGCGTGCGGGACGCCGGCGCTCTGCCCGTGCAGGTCGACCTCGGTGACGTTGCCCGGATCGCCGGCGCAGACGGCGTAGATGGTGTGGCCGGTGCCCGGGGTGATGACCGTGGTGCCGGTCAGGGTGTGGCCGCCCGGCTTCGCAGGGGCGAGGTCCACGGGCTCGATGGGCGTGTGCGCAGTGGTGCCGTCGCCGACGAGCTGTCCTTCCGCTCGACCGCCCATGGACGGATCGGAGCATCCGGTCAGGGTGATGATCACCGTTTCCCCGGGGCGCGCGGTGGTGGGCGACACGGTCACGGAAGCAGAGGGGGTGGGGGTGCAGGCGACCGTGCCCGCGAGCGCGGCGGTCAGAACCAGGGGGATCAGCACGGCAGGTCTCCGTCAGAGGCAGGGGTTCACGGGGTTGCGGGGCGCTTTGAGGGCAGGGAGCGAGGTCGCCTGTTCAGGCACGAGTCCGATGGGTTTTCCGGTGACGCGTTCGGCGCCGCGGTGGGCGATCCTGCCGACGATGTTCGCGGCGGGTTGGATCTCCTCACGCGGACTGATGTGCGTGGACGTCGCCTCGTGCGTCGGGGCGGGCGGAGGCGTGGCGAACGCGGGAAGCGTGGGCAGGGTGGTAGCGGCCAGGGCGCCGGCCACGATGATCAGGGCTCGGATGCGCACGCGGGCGGGCATGAGCGGAACGGCCTTTCAGACTGGTTCGCGGGGCTGGTGCAGGGCCCGCCGGTACATCTCCGGACCGGCGGGCCCTGCACCACGGTGAAAGCCGACGTCAGACGTCAGACGTCAGACGTCAGACCGCGGGGTTGAGCTGGACCTGGCCGGGGTCGGTCGTCGGGGCGACCGGGGCCGGGGCCGGGGCCGGCTTCTTGTCCGGCTTCGGCGCGGTGTCGACGTCCGGCTTCGGCTGCTGCTCGTTGTCCGGGACGGGCTGCGGCTTCGGCTGCTGGTCGTTGTCCGGGACCGGCTGCGGGTCGATCGGGTCCGGCTCGGGGGTGGGCTCCGGCTTCGGCTCGGGAGCCGGCTGCGGTGCACCGGAGTTGTCGACCCAGGAGGTCAGCCGGCCGTCGGGGGACAGCACGACGTGCAGACCGTTGTTCTCGCCCGAAGCGGCGCGGCCGTTGGCGTCGAGGGTGCCGATGCTCGCCGCGCCGGGGCCACTGGAGACGACGGCCTGCCAGTGGTTGGCGGACAGCTTGTACACCCGGGCCATGGAGCCGTCAGCGAGCGTGTCGTTGCGGACGTGCTCACGCTTTTCCGGGTTCGGCTTCGGCTTGGGCTTCGGGTTGGGCTTGGCACGGTCGACCCAGGAGCTGACCTGTCCGGTCTTGGTGAGCTTGACGTGCAGGCCGTTCAGGTTCGCGTCGGCGGTCTTGCCGAAGGCGTTGACCGTGGCGATCTTCTTGCCGTTGAACAGGATGTCGGCCTGGAAGCAGTTCTTGCCCAGCCTGTACACCTTGGCGGTGTGGCCCTTGGAGGCGAGCTTGACCGTCTTGGTGAAGACACGCTTGCCGTGGGCGGCGGCCTCGACGCCGGCGGTGGCCTCCGCGTCGGTGGGGGCGGCGGTGAAGACCTGCGTGCCGTCCGTCTCGGTGATGACGGTTCCGGCCGCGGTCGCGGTGTCGGCCTGGTCGGCCATGGCACCGGTCGCGGTGTAAGCGCCGAATCCGATGGCCGTCGCGGCGGTGGCGGCAATGATGCTGGTGCGCAGGGTGCGGGTGGTCATACGCATGGTGAAAAGGGGCCCTTTCGGGTCGCGGTTTCAGGATGTGATGGCCGCCCGGTTCCAGTTCCCCTCCGGCGACATCTACGAAGCTACGCACCCGATATGAAAGCCACCCATAAGGGATGTAACAGGTAAAAGGCTCCTGTATCTCAGTTCTCTTACATGATCGCTACTCGCGCGTAGCAAAGCGCCCTGCCCGGCGCATGCCGCCCGGCAGGGCGCTGGTCACAGACCTCGGGTCGGCGCCGTAAGACGACCTCCGTCCCGTGGAAGGCTCAGCCTTCGGCCGCCCGACGGCGGATCACCCAGTACGTGGCGCCTAGCGAACCGGCGACCAGGAGACCACCCGTGATCATCGCGGTGCCCGATCCCCCGAAGCTGCCGCCGAGGCCGCCGTGGACGCCGTGGGGAGTGGCGTTGCGCGACACGGTGAAGGACGCCGACCACTGACCGCCGCCGGGGCAGCTCCCGTCGACGCCCCACTGTGAGGTGGCACCGACCCCGTTGGGACCGGATCCGGTGAAGTTGGAAGCGGGGGCGATGCGGGCCGTGCCTTGGTACTGACCGCCCGAACCAGGCGCGCCGCCGGAGCCGACGAGGTGCAGCGTGGCCGTGCCCGAGGCGAACGCCTGGCTGTTGGCGGTGATCGTGGACGGCGACTGGCTGGTCTGCGTGAACGCGCACTCGACGTTGACGGTGACCGTGCCACCGGGCGAGACGGTGCTGGGCGTGACGTCCGCGGACTCGGCCCAGGCGGCGGGGGCCGCCGCGAGCACGGCCGCGGCAGTAAGGGCGGATGCGGCGAGGACGCGGGCGGTGCGCATGACGGGACTCCTCGGATACCGGGGCGGGCGCTTCGTTGCGCCTATGCCGTCATGCAAGTCGTCAGCCAGGGAGCTCGCCTTCGGCAGGGCCCCATTCGCAGTACGTGTGCCTCCGCACGGGTGAGGGGCCGAGCACGGGTGAGCGGCCCCACGCGGTATGAACCTCGACCCTCACGGTCCAAGCCGACACCTGATCGACATCGACCACCTCCCGCGGAGCGGACGTCGCTCGCCGGCTCAGCGCGACCTGAGCGTCACCGGCACGTTGGGGCAGCCCTGCGCCACCTCGGTGAGCTTCACCGCCTCCAGGAAGTCAACGGTCAAGCCCCAGCGCAGCTTTGTGAGCACCCAGTCCGTGATGTACGCGCAGCGGGAGGCCTCATAGGGCGGCAGCCAGCCGGCCGGATCCCGGCCCGCCTTCTCTCTGTGCGTCTCTGCCGTGACCGCGGTCAGAGTCGCCTGCGCGGCGAGGTCGTTCGCGTAGGCCTCCCGCTTGGCCGCATCCCACGTGTACGCACCTGACGCCCAGGCCTCCTCGAGCGGCACGACGTGCTCGACGACAAGCCGGCGGGCCGGATCGCCCGTCACCGGCCGGTCGTCGTACCACGAGTACCACTGCCCGGATGCGATCACGCACCCCTCATCGACCCGCACGGGGCCGACCGCCTCCGCCCTGAGGACCTCGGCGCGGGTGTCGCATCCGTCGAAATCGGCGTCCGCCCAGCGCCCGAACGCGCTCCGCTCGAAGCCGGTCCCGTGTGCGGACATCACTCCCAGCAGCTGCACCGCCTTGCGGAGTTGCACACGCGGCACCGGATCCGCCGCCACCTCCGCCGTCGGGCCCGCGGTCGCCGGGAACCACACACCCGCCAGAGCCAGCAGCGCGAGAGCCGTACACCACAACCGGAAAGTTCTGATCATCCGCCCCGTCTATCCGACCCGCCCACCCCGGCACCACGGACGACACGGCCGCGTACGCCAAATCGACGCGCCATGCGCCCACCCGGACGACACCACCCACAGGCCTCGCGCGGCCTGACGGCCTCATCGGGCGCGGCATCGGCGCATATCGTCGGCGTATCGAAATCCGCATACCCTCCGGCAACATCACGCTGCTTTGACTGGGGGCATGTCGTACAGCGAACCAGCACGCACCGCGCCCCGGACTCCGCCGAACGCGCCCACGGAACACGCCGAAGCGAAGGCGAGGGCCCTGTGAGCCGGACTGCTCATCAGCGGGAGGTGGCGGGTGCGGGGCTGAGCGTGTGGGCGATCACGGCCGCCGAGTACGCGGCGTTCGTGCGGGCGCAGCCGTCGGTCAGCTTTCTGCAGACGCCGGCGTGGGGCCGGGTCAAGACCGAGTGGCGCAGCGAGTATCTCGGGTGGTTCGACGGAGGGCAGTTGGCCGGTGCCGGGCTGGTGCTGCACCGGCCGGTGCCGCGACTAGACCGCTACACGCTCGCGTATCTGCCGCAAGGCCCGGTCATCGACTGGAGCGGTGAGATCGAGGCGTGGCTCGACCCGCTGGCGGTCTATCTGAAGGCACATGGCGCGTTTGCTATACGTCTCGGTCCGCCGGTGCGTACCGCCGTCTGGAGCGCCGCCCAGGTCAAGGAGGGTATCGCCGACCCTCGCCGGAAGCGGCTCACGGACATGGCGAGCCTGACGGACGACCCGGTCGGGGTCCACGTGACCACGCAACTGCGCCATGCCGGCTGGCTGCCGCAGAGTCCGGAGGACGGGTTCGGGGCCGGGCAGCCGCAGTTCACGTATGAGATGCCGCTGGCCGGCCGGTCCGAGGACGATGTGCTGCGCGGTATGAACCAGCAGTGGCGTCGCAATATCAAGAAGGCTGCCAAGGAAGGGGTCGAGGTCACGGTCGGCGACGTCACCGCCGGCGAGGACCTGAAGGCCTTTCACGACCTCTACGTGCACACGGCCGAGCGCGACCGGTTCACTCCCCGGCCGCTGCACTACTTCGCCACCATGTTCGCCGAGATGAGCGCGGAGGCGCCCGAGCGGATCAAGCTCTATCAGGCCCGGCACCAGGGCGAACTGGTGGCGGCCACGATCCTGGTGCGCGTCGGCGGTCACGCCTGGTACCTGTACGGCGCTTCCTCGACCGCGAAACGCGAAGTGCGGGGCTCCAACGCCTGCCAGTGGGCGATGATCCGCGACGCGCTGGCGGCCGGGTGCGACCTCTACGATCTGCGCGGCATCACGCCCACCCTCGATGCCGACGACCCGCATGTCGGGCTGATCCAGTTCAAGGTCGGTACCGGCGGCCAGGCGGTGCGGTACGCCGGGGAGTGGGATCTGCCGCTGCGGCCGATGGTGTACCGCGCCTTCGATCTGTACATGAGGCGACGCGGGCGCTGAGCCCCAATCCGCCGCCCTGCCGAACTACTCGAGGGCGGCGGCGACTTCGTCGAGGCGGGCTCCGCGGGATGCCTTGACCAGCACCACGTCCTTGGCGGCGAGCCGGCCGCGCAGCCAGTCGACCGCGGCGTCGTTGTCGGCGAGCACCACGGCCCGCTCCCCCGCCCCGTCGGCGATCGGCCGCGCGCGCTCGCCGATCACGGCCACCACGTCGGCGCGGGAGGCGGCGTACTCCCCGATGGCCCGGTGCTCCGAGGCGCTGTCGGCGCCGAGTTCGAGCATGTCGCCGAGTACGGCGATGCGGCGCCCGCCGTCGATGGCCGCGAGGGCGTCCAAGGCGGCGCGGGTGGAGTCGGGGTTGGCGTTGTAGGAGTCGTTGAGGAGGGTTGCGCCGCAGGCGAGTTGGCGCAGTTCCATGCGCCAACGCGACAGCGAGGCGGTCGCAAGCGCCGTGGCGGCCGCGGCGAGCGGGATGCCTGCTGCCAGACCCACCGCCGCGGCGGCCGAGGCGTTCAGCGCCTGGTGGGCTCCGACGAGCGGCAGGGTCAACGGAGTCGAGGCGTGGGCGGTCCGCAGGGTGCAGGACGGCCTGCCCGAACCGTCGAGCACCGGATCGAGGATGCGTACATCGGCATGCTCTGCCCGGCCGAACGTCAGCACTGGGCCTTCGGTGAGCGCACGCATCGCGATCACCCGGGGATCGTCGGCATTGAGGACGGCGATACCGCCGGCTGCGAGCCCCCGCACCATCTCGCCTTTGGCCTGCGCGATGGCCGCGCGGGACCCGAACTCGCCCAAGTGGGCCTGCCCGACGTTCAGTACGACGCCGATGTCGGGCGCGACCAAGCCGGTGAGGTGGGCGATGTCACCGACGTGGCGAGCCCCCATCTCCAGGACGAGACAGCGGGTGTCCGCGTCCGCGCGCAGCATGGTGAGCGGCACGCCGAGCTCGTTGTTCAGCGAACCGATGGTGGCGATGGTCGGCGCGGCACTCGAAAGCACCGCTGCGATCAGGTCCTTGGTGCCGGTCTTGCCCTGCGAACCGGTCACGCCCACCACCGTCAGACCCGGGCGCAGCCGGGCCACGACATGGGCGGCCAGTCGCTGCAGCGCGGCCTGGACATCCTGGACGACGACCGTCGGCAGCGGAGTGGCGCGGGAGCCGAGTACGGCCACTGCGCCGGCCCGGCCCGCCGCGGCGGCGTAGTCGTGACCGTCGACGTTCTCGCCGCTGAAGGCGACGAACAGGCCGCCGGGGTCCGCCTGCCGGCTGTCGAGCGTGGCCGGCGCGGTCACCGTCACCGTGCCGTCGCCCTCCACGGTCCCGCCGACCATCTCGGCGATCTCGCGCAGGCTGAGCGGGATCACGCCGACGTCCCGACGGTGCGCGGGAGGCCGAGCCGGAGCGGTCCGGCCAAGAGGGCAGGGGCGATGGCTCGTTCGCTGGAAGTCATGACTTCAGGCAAAGGGGCACGGTGTTGTCCGCGCGTATGAGTTTTTCGATACGCCGACGATATGTGGACGCATCCCAGAGGAATCGTTCAACTCGATGCGGCTCACGCCCTACCCGCATATCGTCCTCGTATCAAAAAGCGCATACGTTGCGGCAACACCGTGTCTCGTTGACTGTCGGCATGACCTCCACCGAACCAGTCCGCACAGCGGTCCGCCGCACGCGAGCTCCGGATTCGTCGTCCACTCGCGCGCTGTCGACCACGGGAATCACCGTCTATGGATGCGGGCAGGACGAAGCCGTCCTGTTTCGGGAGTTGGCGCCTGGATTCGGCATCGTTCCCACCCTCACCGAGGCTGCTGTGTCGGAGTCCCACGCTGAACTCGCCCGCGGAAACCGGTCCATCAGCGTCGGCCACAAGACTCCCGTCAGCCGTGCGACGCTCGTCGCTCTGCACCGCGTCGGCGTGCGGCACATCTCCACACGCAGCGTCGGTACCAACCACATCGACCTCGCTTACGCGGACAGCCTCGGCATTTCCGTCGGGAACGTCTGCTACTCCCCCGACAGCGTGGCCGACTACACGCTGATGCTGATGCTGATGGCGATACGCGACGCGAAGTCCACCATCCGCCGTGGCGCCGTTCACGATTACCGGTTGAACGAGATACGCGGGAAGGAACTGCGCGATCTGACCGTCGGAGTGATCGGAACGGGGCGTATCGGGTCGGCGGTCATGGACCGGCTGCGGGGTTTCGGCTGCCGCATACTCGCCAACTCCCATGGCCCGCACACCGCGGCCGCGTACGTGCCGCTCGATGAACTGCTCCGGCAGAGCGACATCGTGACGCTCCACACTCCGTTGACCGCACAGACACACCACCTTCTCGACCGTCGACGTATCGAGCAGATGAAGCGCGGAGCGTTCGTCATCAACACCGGACGCGGGCCCCTGCTCGACACCGAGGCCTTGCTTTCCGGGCTGGAAAGCGGCCGGCTTGCCGGTGCTGCCCTCGATGTCCTCGAAGGCGAGGAAGGAATCTTCTACGCCGACTGCAGGGAAAAGGACATCGAGAGCAAAGCACTTCTTCGGCTTCAGGAAATGCCGAACGTCCTCATCACCCCGCACACCGCGTACTACACGGACCACGCACTCAGCGACACAGTCAAGAACTCTCTCGCCAACTGCCTTGAATTCGAAAGCAGGAACCAGCATGGATAAGCTCAAGGTCGGCATCATTTTCGGCGGCTCTTCCGAAGAGCACCCCATCTCCGTCAAGTCGGCTCAGGAAGTCGCGAAGAACCTCGATCTCGCGAAGTACGAACCGTTCTACATCGGCATCACGAAGAGCGGCGCCTGGCTGCTGTGCGAGGGCCCCGACGCGCAGTGGGAGACCGGGGACTGCCGTCCTGCCGCACTGTCGCCGGACCGGACGGTGGGTGGGCTGCTCGTCCTCGACCAGGGAAAATACGACACGATCAGGTTGGACGTCGTCCTGCCGGTGCTGCATGGCACGCTCGGCGAGGACGGTGCGATGCAGGGGCTGCTCGAGCTTTCCGGCATTCCGTACGCGGGCTGCGATGTGCAGAGTTCCGCTCTCTGCATGGACAAGTCCCTTGCGTACACCGTGGCCCGCAGCGCGGGGATAGCCACGCCGAACTTCTGGACTGTGGCGGAAATCGCCGACATCGATCCGGACACCTTCACCTATCCGGTGTTCGTGAAGCCGGCGCGTTCCGGTTCCTCGTTCGGGGTCAGCAAGGTGTCCGGGAAGGATGAACTGGCGAGCGCCATCGATTCCGCGCGGCAGTACGACGCGAAGGTGCTGATCGAAGAGGCCGTGGTCGGCAGCGAAATCGGTTGCGCCATCTTGGGTGACGGCCACGGCACCGACCTGATGGCGGGCGAAGTGGATCGGATCGCCCTGTCCCACGGCTTCTTCCGGATCCATCAGGAATCGGCCCCTGAACAGGGTTCCGACAACTCGACGGCGATCGTCCCCGCCGATATTCCCGCCGCATCCCGTGCTCTCGTCCAGGAGACCGCGAAGTCCGTCTACCGCGCCCTGGGCTGCGGCGGCCTGGCCCGCGTGGACCTGTTCCTCAAGAAGGACGGAAGCGTCGTACTCAACGAGGTCAACACCTTTCCCGGAATGACCTCGTACAGCCGCTATCCGCGGATGATGGCCGCCGCGGGCGTATCGGTTTCCGAAGTGATCGACCGGATGGTGACGTCGGCGATGGCAGGAGGCAGCAGGTGAACGACGATTTCGTATTCGTCGACGAGCATGTCCCCGGCATTCGCTGGGATGCCAAGTACGCCACCTGGGACAATTTCACCGGCAAGCCGGTGGACGGGTACCGGGCGAATCGCATCGTCGGCACCCGGGCCCTGTGCAGCGCGCTGGAAGAAGCGCAGGCGAGGGCCGAATACCTCGGCTTCGGGCTTGTGCTGTGGGACGGCTATCGGCCCCAGCGTGCCGTCGACTGCTTCCTGCGCTGGTCGGAACTGCCGGAGGACGGCCGTACGAAGCCGCGGCACTATCCGAATATCGAGCGGGCCGAGATGTTCGAGAAGGGGTACGTGGCCACCAAATCCGGGCACAGCCGCGGGAGCACGGTCGATGTGACGCTGTACCACTTGGACACCGGCGAGCTCGCCGCCATGGGCGGCGGCCATGACCTGATGGATTCCGTCTCGCATCATGGCGCCACGGGCGTCAGGCAGTTCGAAGCGCGGAACCGGCATCTCCTCCGTTCCGTCATGGAGGGGTCGGGATTCAGTGCGTACGACTGCGAGTGGTGGCACTACACCCTCAAGGACGAGCCATACCCCGACACGTATTTCGATGTCCCCATCGCCTGAGGGGACGCCCCACGGACCGTTTCCCCGGAGGTCACGCACCTCCGGGCACGGAGCCTCACCAAGAACTCGTTTGCGGGCCCCGCGCGGCCGCTGCTACGTTCTCGGAGGCCGTGCGAGAGGAAACAGGAGGTGGTACCCGTGAACGCAGTGACGACATGGGTGCTCCCCTCCGGGGTCACGGTCGGGCGATAGGTCGTCCGGGAGCGCCGCTCTGAGCCCTCCCGAAAGGCACGACCGTGCACTTCACCTCTGAACCACGCCTCGACGACGGTGTCCTCGAGCGCCCCTTCGCCCTCGGCGAGATCCCCGGCCTCCTCTGGACGCCCGCCTCTTCGTCCGCATCCGCACCGGCGCCGCTGGTCCTCCTCGGCCACCCTCCGCTCGGGCTGCCCAGGATGTACCCCCGCCTGGCGGCGCGGGCCCGGCACGCCGCGGCCGAGGGCTTCGCCTCGGCCACCATCGAGCTCCCCGGGAGCGGTGAGCGGCCCCGTTGGGCCGCTGCCGATCAGGCCCGGGCCGACCTGCGGCGGGCGATGGAGGCCGGCGAACCTGTCGGCGACGAGATCATCGACGCCCTCATCCTCCCGCTCGTCGAAAAGTCGGTCCCGGAATGGCGGGCCGCCCTCGACGCCCTGCTCGCGTTGCCCGAGATCGGTGGCCCGGTCGTGTACTCGGGAGGAGTGATCTCCATCGGCGTACGTCTCGCGGTGGTCGAGCCGCGCATCGTGGCCGCCAGCCTGTTCGCCGGGAGTTTCATCCCGCGCGCCATCCTCGAGGAAGCCCGCCAGGTCACCATTCCGCTCCACGTCCTTCTGCAGTGGGACGACGAAGGGAACGACCGGCAGGCGGCGCTGGACCTGTTCGACGCCTTCGGCTCCAAGGAGAAGACGCTGCACGCCAACATGGGCGGGCATACGGGCGTCCCACAGTTCGCGGGAGAGGACGCGGCCCGGTTCTTCGCCCGGCACCTGAAGTAGGGCCGGGGCCGCTAAGCGGGCCACACCAGGACATCGTCGGTCGGAGCGTCCGGCGCCGGTCACGGCGCCGGACGCAAGGCACCAGTCAGGTCTCGGAGTTCAAGCCCCGTCAGGCCCCGGAGTTGAGGCGGAACGTGCTCAGCACCGCCTTGTGGTCGCTCGGCCAGGTCCAGGTCGGCTCCCAGAAGGGGTCGCGGCCGGTTTCCTCGACGCGCTCGTTGCGCACGATCGTCGTCGAGGGGCCGACGACGACGCTGTCGAGGAGGCGGATGCGGCGGTCCGGGTGGTAGTAGACGAAGTCGATACGGTCGCGTTCGTCGGCCTTCGGGGCCCAGGTCAACTCGCCCGTGTCGGCGCCCGGGTTGTCGCTCGGCCAGGTGAAGCCCGGGGTGCGTACGGGATCGGGGTGGATCTCGCGGTACGTGTCGCGGAAGCCGGCGTCCTCGATGGCCCTCGTCGTCGACCAGTCGACAACGGTGCCGTTGTGGTCGAAGAGGTTGCGGGTGCGCCGGGTCCAGTCGCGGAACGACGGCTCGTTGAAGTCACCGCCCAGGATGGCGAGTCGGCCTCGACGGCGTTCGGCCGCCGCGTCGGCGAGCATCGTCTTCGTGACCGCCGTACGGCCGGAGGCCTCGTTGAGGCGCGTGATCAGGTCGACGTCGGTGATCGGTCCGGTGGGAATCTCGTCCCAGCCGTATTCGGAGGTCTCCAAGGGCGCGGGCGTGCCGCCTCCGTAGCCGCGCGGCAGGTAGTTGACGTAGTAGCGGTATTCGAGATGGCCCGAGTAGACGGCGATCTCGGTGCCGTCGACGGATATCACGGCCTTCGACCAGGAGGGGAAGGAGGCGCGGTCGACGATCGGGTAGCGGGAAATCACCGCCGGATCGGTCGGGTTGGCATTGTCGTAGAAGGTCAGTCCGCGCTCGGCGAGGTCGGCGAGCAGGTCGGCCACCCGCTGCGGGTTGGACTCGCTCAGCAGGACCACGTCCGGGCGTACCGCAGCAACGGTGTCGGCGATTCCGGCCCGTCCGCCGTCCACTCTGCTGCCACCGAGCCAGATGTTGAACTGCAGCACTTTCAGAGTGCGGCGCGCGGGCCGTTGAGTCACCTCGGCTGCCTCCGCCACACCGGCGCCGATAAGTCCCGCGCCGACGGTGGCACCTGCCATACCCAGTAGTTCACGACGTCCGACCCTGCCCATGCGACCTCCATCGATTGCATACGTACGTACGGCCCGCGCAGTGAAGTCGCAGGCCGCACGTAGTGTCGAGGGCCATTCAAGACGGAAGGTGAACGCCGGGAGAAGATCCAGGAGTGCGCGGACTGCGATTGCCGGCTCTCAGAATCCCGGGGCGGGGAGGAAGTTCGGCCACCACGGGGGCACTCCGCTGGGGCACGCCGGTGTGGCGCCCTCCCAGAAGATCGAGATGACGCACCAGACAAGACCGATGAGCGTCACCACGAGGGCCCCGGCATGGAGACGTGGGCGGTCGCCGAGCAGGGCGCCCACCGCAACCCAGGCCAGCAGCAGGACCGACCACAACCCCGGGATGAACATCCACAGCAGGAAGCCGCTGTTGGCCGCGTTGTTCACTCCCACGTCACAGGCGTTCCAAGCCCGTCCCAGGAACATGGCGGTGACCACGGCAAGAGTCAGCCCCACCGCCATCCCGAGCAATCCGTGCAGCCGCCGCCCCGCCACAGCCTCTCCCCCGTTCGTCCAACCGCGCCTCGGCCACGAGCGATCGGGCTCACGTTCCTGGCTACGTATCGGATACGAAGGCTAGCGACGGGAGCCTGAGGCGTGCCGTGCCGGCTCACTCCCCCGCGTACAACGGCAGCAGCACCCTGAACGTCGCCCCCCGTCCCGGCGCCGTACGGACCTCGACCCGGCCGCCGTGGCCGCGTACGAGGGAGTCCACGATGGCCAGGCCCAGGCCCGCTCCCCCGCCGGTGGCGCGGGCGCGGGACGTGTCGCCGCGGTAGAAGCGGTCGAAGACGCGCTCGGACTGAGCGGCGGTCATGCCCGGGCCCTCGTCCTCGAACTCCAGGACCGCGAAGGCGCCTTGGGTGCCGACGCCGATCCGTACCGCGGTGCCGGGGGGCGTGTGGGCGACGGCGTTGCCGACGAGGTTGGAGGTGACCTGGCGCAGCCGCGCCTCGTCGCCGAGGACCGGTGCGCCGCCGGGCGGGCCGCCGTCGGGACCGGTGAGCGTGACCGTACGTCCGGGGTCGAGGGCGCGCAGGTCGTGCAGGGCGTCGGCTGCCAGGGTGCGCAGATCCATAGGGGTGAGGTGGAGGGGCAGCCCGGTGTCGGCGGACCGGTCGTCCAGGCGGGCCAACAGGAGAAGTTCTTCGACGAGTTGGACGAGACGGCCCGCTTCGCCTTCGATGCGGCTCATGGAGGCGTCGACATCGGAGCGCTCGGGCATGCCGCCCATCCGGTACAGCTCGGTGAAACCCTTGATACCGGCCAGGGGCGTGCGCAGTTCGTGGCTGATGTCGGCGATGAAGCGGCGCATACGCTGCTCGGCGTCGGCGCGTGCGGCATCGCCGGCTTCGATACGGTCGAGCATCCCGTTGAGCGCCGCGGACAGGCGCCCCAATTCGGTGCCCGAACCCGCGAGTTCGGGGACACGGCGCGTCAGGTCGCCGGAGGCGATGGCGGCCGCGGTCGTCTCGATCCGGCGCAGCGGACGCAGCCCTGCGCGTACGGCGAACCAGCCGGCGAGGCCGAGGGCGGTCAGTACGATGCCGTCGATCAGCAGGACGCGTCGGGTGAGGCCGTGCATGGCGGCGTCGACATCGGCGCGCGAACCTGCCGCGACCACGCTGCCGGAGCCCTCGCCGGCCGGGCGCGGGAGAGCCACGACGCGCCATTCGCGGCCGTCGTCGGAGCGGGCGTCGAACGGTTCGCCGCCGCGTGCGGCCACCTCGGCCGTGTCGAGGGCGGGGAGTTCGGGCGGGTCGTCCGCTCCGGGGCGGATCAGCCAGGTGACCGCTCCGTCGGGAGCCGCGTCCGCCACGTACATGTCCTTCATGAGTTCCTGCTCGACGGCGTCGCGCACCTGAGGGGCCTCGTCCCCGACCTCGTCCGGCAGCGCCGGCAGCCGGGCCGCGACGGCGGCGACCGAGGCCACGCGTTCGTCGAGCTGCTCGAGGAGGTCGCGCTGGAGCTGGTCGACCAGCAATCCGGTGCTGGCCAGCAGGGCGGCGATCAGCAGCGCGAGGGTGAGCGCGAGGAGCCGGGCCCGCAGGGACAGTCCCCTGCCCAGGCGCTTCACGGCTGCG
The DNA here is from genome assembly GCF_011044995.1 of Streptomyces mesophilus. Classification (GTDB taxonomy): domain Bacteria; phylum Actinomycetota; class Actinomycetes; order Streptomycetales; family Streptomycetaceae; genus Streptomyces; species Streptomyces mesophilus. The sequence continues at coordinate 65,323 of NZ_JAAKZW010000005.1, forward strand.
GCCTGCGCAGCACGTAGCCGGTGCCGCGGACGGTGTGGATGAGCTTGGGCTCGGTGTCGTCGACTTTGCGCCGCAGATAGCTGACGTACGAGGCGACGATGCTGTCGTCGCCGCCGAAGTCGTAGTGCCAGACGAGGTCCAGGAGCTGTTCCTTGGACAGGACTTGGCCCGCGTGTTCCATGAGCACTTTCAGGAGGCTGAACTCGGTCGGCGACAGCGCGATGCCCGCTCCCCCGCGGGTCACCTGGTGGCTGTCCGGGTCGAGCACGAGGTCGCCGACGACGAGCCGGCCGTCGGGCCGTGCTCCGCTCGTACGCCGCAGGATGGCGCGGATGCGCAGGATCAGCTCCTCCAGGTTGAACGGCTTGGTGACGTAGTCGTCGCCGCCCGCCGTCAGGCCGCTGATCCGGTCCTCGGCCGCGTCACGGGCTGTCAGGAACAGCACCGGTGGCGGGCCGTCGGCGTGCAGCGCCTTGAGTCTGCGGACGACTTCGAAGCCGTCGAAGTCCGGCAGCATCACGTCGAGAACGATCAGGTCGGGCCGGTCCTGCCGCACCGCGCTCAGCGCCTCGCCGCCCGTGGTGACCGCGCGCACCTCGAAGCCGGTCAGGCGCAGGCTCGCGGAGAGCAGTTCGCGCAGGGTGGGATCGTCCTCTACCACGAGGAGCTGTTCCGCCATCGTCGTATCACCGCCTTGCCGGTCCACTGGCTTGCCCGGGCCGTTGTCCGATCCCCGGTCGCTGCTCGATCTTCCTACGCGTCGCGCCTGCGGAAGGTGAGGAACGCGGCCACGAGCAGCACCGCGACGCATCCCGCCATCACCGCCAGACCCGGCCACGGGCCGAGAAGCGCCGGGTCGCGGTACGCGGTGACGATCTGTCCCCCGGCCGACGGCGGCCAGTACGTGGCCGTCCAGTCGGCGAGCGGGCCCGGCAGGGCCGGACCGAACGCGGGGACGATCAGCATGGTCGCGAACATCGTGGTGACGGTGGCGGTGGTGCTGCGGATCAGGGTGCCCACCGCGAAGCCGAGCAGCGCCGCGAGGGTGAGATACAGGGCGCCGCCGAACACGGCACGCAGTGCTTGAGGATCGGACAGGGTCGCGTACGGGGCTCCGGCGCTCTCGAGCGCCGACTGCCCGACGGCGAAGCCGACCACCATGGTGGCCAGGCCCGCCCCGTACGCCATCACGGCGAGGACGACCGCCTTCGCCGCGAGCACCCGGCCGCGGTGGGGTACGGCGGTGAGGGTGCTCACGATGGTGCGGCTGCCGTACTCGGCGGTGACGACCAGGCCGCCGAGCAGGGCGAGCGTGACCTGGGCCAGCATGTAGCCCTTGAGACTGGTGGCGAGGGGGTCGAAGACCGCCTGGTCCGCGGCCTGCATTGTGGCGTATTCGTCGCCGGCCGAGGCGCCGTTGAGGGAGGCGAGGCCGACTCCGATCACGAGCGTGCCGAGGATGACCCACAGCGTGGAGCGCATCGTGCGGATCTTGATCCACTCGGCGTGAAGGCTGTGCCGGAAGGTCGCCTTCTTCGGTTCGGCGGTGTCCGGGAGCGGACGGCCGGGTGCGGTGCGGCGGGTGATCACGCTGGTGAGACTCATCAGGCGGCTTCCTTGTCCGTTGCCGTGGCCGTTTCCTTTTCAGCGGCGTACTCGGTGCTGTCATGGGTGAGGCGCATGAAGGCCTCCTCCAGGGAGGTCCTGCGCGGGGCGAGCTCATGGAGTTCCACACCGCGGGCAGCAGCCAGCGCGCCGATCGCGGGGGCGGCAAGACCGGTGACCACGAGGGCGTCACCGTCGCGGTGCACAGCCGCGCCCTCGGCCTCGAGCCGGCCGGCGAACTCGGGCGCCTGGGGGCTGCGCAGGACCACTTCCCGCAGGGAGTTGGCCTCGATGAACGCGGCCATGGAGGTGTCGGCGATCAGCCGGCCCCGGCCGATGACGACCAGGTGGTCGACGGTGAGTTCGACCTCGCCCATCAAGTGGCTGGACACCATGACCGCGCGTCCTTCGGCGGCCATCCGGCGCATCAACCCCCGGATCCAGACGATGCCTTCGGGGTCAAGGCCGTTCAGCGGTTCGTCGAGCACGAGCACCGGCGGATCGCCGAGCAGGGCCGCGGCGATACCGAGGCGCTGCTTCATGCCCAGGGAGTACGTACCGGCCGGGCGGCGCGCGACGGAGCCGAGGCCCACCTCGTCGAGCACCGCGTGGACGCGGCGCCGCGGCAGCCCGTTGCCGGCGGCGAGCGCGAGGAGGTGGTGGTACGCGCTGCGGCTCGGCAGCAGCGCTCCGGCGTCGAGCAGCGAGCCGACGGCCTTGAGCGGTACGGAGTGGGCCGCGGCCGCGCGGCCGCCGATGGTGGCGGTGCCCGCGGTCGGGGCGTCGAGCCCGAGGATCATCCGCATCGTGGTCGACTTCCCCGCGCCGTTCGGCCCGAGGAAACCGGTGACCTCACCCGGAAGCACGCCGAAACTCAGCGAGTCGACGGCCGTCACCTCGCCATAGCGCTTGGTCAGCCCGCGAACCTCGATCATCACGTCTCCCGAAGGGTTGCCGGTCGGTGCACACCGTGGTGGTGCGTCCGGGAGACAGGTTCACCGGGCTGTCTGGGAGCGGGATGGGAGTTTCTGGGAGTTCCGTGTGAGTCGTGGGCGCGTCTGTGCAGGTGGGACGCTCGCGGCCGGTTTCAGCCCGCGCCCGGCGGGCCGGACTCACATGGAACGCGCACCGCCCACATCAGCGGTCACGACCATCGGCGTACGGGCATCCGCCTCGGCGAGCGCCCGCCCGTCCGGCGCCCACAGCGCGGCGCCGCCGCAGCCGGTCCAAGGGCCGGCCGCTCCCACGTGGTTGGCGAGCACGACGTACAGGCCGGCACCGCGGGCGATGCCCGGGTACACGGTGGCCCGTTCATGGACGCCGTCGCCGGTGCCGTACAGCGAACTGGCCAGATGTACGTCACAGCCGTCGGTGGCGCAGCGCGAGGTGAGCGCGTCGAAGTGGTTGTCGTAGCAGGTCGCGAGCGCGAACCGCAGCCCGCCGTAGGTGAAGCGCCCATCGCGCCGGCCTGCCGCGAAGACGTCCTGCTCGTGCTCGAAGAGGTGCTGTTTGCGGTACGTGGTGATCAGTTCGCCGTCCGGTCCGTACACGAAGGTCTCGATCGCGGGGCGCGGGCCGTCCGTCGGGGCGGCGCCGTTGACGACCGTGGCGATTCCGGTCGTACGCAGCGCGTCCAGGCGCGGGTCGTCGGGCCGGGTCAGCAGGTCGGGGTCCTTGCCGATCGCTTCCATCTCGTAGCCGGTGAGGGCCAGTTCGGGGAACACGATCAGTTCGGCGCCCCGCGCGCGGGCCTGGGCGGCCTGGCCGACCATGGTGCGGACGTTGGCGGGGATGTCCGCGGGTGCGCAGGTGAACTGGGCGGCAGCGATCTTCATCGGGCCAGGATCTCAGGCGCCGGCCGCATCAATTAATGAACGGGCATTTACAAACGAGTACCGAGGAGCTAGTTTACGAATAGGCATTCACAAACAGTCCGACGGACGGAGCGCGGCATGGCCCGACCCCGTACCACCAGCGACGAAGCGATCCTTGCTGCCGCCGCGCGCGCTGTGGGCCGGCGCGGACCCGCTGGGCTGACGCTCGCCTCGGTGGCCGAAGAGGCCGGACTTGCGCCGGCCACTTTGGTGCAGCGCTTCGGGTCCAAGCGCAACCTGCTGCTCGCCCTGGCCCGCCAGGGGCCGGCCCACACCGGCGCGGTGTACGACCACGCCCGTCGTCAGCACGACGCGCCACTGGTCGCGCTGCATGCCGCGCTGAGTGATCTGGCCTCGGGCGTACAGACTCCCGAGGAGATGGCCGGTCACCTCGGGTTCCTCCAACTGGACCTGACCGACCCTGAGTTCCGTACGCACGCAGCCGCGCAGGCGCATCGGATGCGTACGGAGACGGCTGCATTGCTCGCGGACGCCGTCGCGGACCGCGATCTTGCCGCCGGCACCGACGTCGACGACCTCGCCCGCGGCGTCCAGATCACCTACAACGGCGCCCTGCTTCTGTGGGCCGTGGAGGGCGGCGACTCTCCAAAGGAGTTGCTCCGCAACGAACTCGACCGCCTGCTGCGCCCGCACCGCACATGACGACCGACCGCCCGGCCCCTGACGACCGACCGCACCGCACCTGACGTCCCACCACATCACCGACCCAGGAGGACGCTCACCATGCCCAGCACCCACCCCTTCATCGTCTCCGTCTTCATCGGCACCAGCTTCGACGGCTTCATCGCACGCTCCGACGGCGACATCGGCTGGCTGAACAGCCGCGCCGAGGGCGCCGGCGACTATGGCTACGACGCATTCATGGCAGAGGTCGACACCGTCGTGATGGGCCGTGCCACGTACGAGGTGGTCATCGGCTTCGGACCCGAGATGTGGCCCTTCGCCGGCAAGAACGTGCACGTGCTGAGCACCCGCCTCGATGCGGACGTCGACGAGCGCGTCACCGTCCACCGCACCTTCGACCAGCTGGTGACAGCGCTCACCGAGCGGGGTGCCAAGCGCGTGTACGCGGACGGCGGACAGCTGATCCAGACGTTCCTGCGCGCCGGCCTCGTGGACGACATCACCATCACCCGCGCCCCGGTCCTGATCGGCACCGGGCTCCCGCTCTTCGGACCGCTGGACGCCGATGTCGACCTCACCCATGACTCGACGCGCGTACTCGGCGCCGGCTTCACCCAGTCCACGTATCACGTGACCCGCTGACAGCAGATCGCCGGGCGCAGGGCGCCGGCCGCCGTGATCACCGCGCGGACCGGCGTCTGGCCTGCGGCCATGATGAAGCCGATAGAACTCGTGATCTTCGACTGCGACGGCGTCCTGGTCGACACCGAACACCTCGCCGTACGCCTCCAGATCGCGCTCGGCGCGGAACTCGGCTGGCCGCTCACCGCAGACGATTCCTGCACGCCGCCCGTCGCATGGGTGTCGACCCGGCGGCGTGCGCGGTGGTCGAGGACAGCGGGCCGGGCGTCGCGGCGGCACGCGCGGCCGGGATGCGCGCCTTCGGGTACGCGGGAGGCCCGACCCCCGCCGAACGGCTCGCAGGCGCCGGCACCGTCGTCTTCGACGACATGCGCGAGCTGCCGGACCTGCTCGCCGTGCGGTGACGCTCGTCGGGGCCCCTGCCACTCCCCCAGCTTCGCCCCCTCGGAGCACAGCCGCCCGTACCCGCCGAGGAGAACAGCCCTACACACGCGCCAGCCACGGCAGATACGCCGAGGAGAACAGCTCCGCCGGGGACTGGCGACGCACCGCCTCGTACAGCCATGAACAGCTGCTTCGGGCCTCCGCGACGACATGCTCGGGATACCCGAAGTGCTCCTGGTGCACGGCGAATTCGTCCTCGTCCTCGATGTGCGGATCGACTCCCGGCAGCCGTACGACATCGAGGTCCAGGTCGACGATGCGCACCTCGGTGCCGTCCGCCGCCCACTGCGCCGGAGTGCTCACGTCGCAGTAGACCTCGGGGCCCGGCGGGCGGCAGAACGTCGCCGTCCACCAAGCGTGCTGCGGGACGCACAGGACGTACGGGAAGCGCGTGTTCCACCCGCCGTCCGCCGATTCCACGCGGATCCCCTCGGCGGTCGCGAGCCAGGTGCCGTGTGCGTCGGCGCCGAGGCGTGTCGCCGTCCAGCGTGCGCTGAGGCGGCCGTCGTACTTCCGGAACTCGACGGTGATGTCGGTCATCGGGCCGCTCCCGTTCCGGGCGGACGGCATCGCGCCCTGCCACCCTTCGCTGCGCGCGACGGCGTCTCACCAACTCCTCGCCCAGCCCCGCCGGCCATCCGAGCGTGCGGCTCAGGCACTCGCGGCCCCATCACCCCGGCCCGGCAGCCGATTCGTCTTCGCCGCCTCGGCCTCGGCCTTGGCGTCGCTGACCGCGGCGGCCGCCTGCTGCGCGACCTGATCGGCCGCTTTCGCGGCGTCCAGCGACAGCGTCGAGCTCTTCTCGAGCTCACCGGTCCCCGTTTCGCTCTCGATCGGGTCCACCTGCTCGGGTGCGGGCCGACCGCTGCTCGACTGGTCGCCGAAGGCGCTGGTGACCGTGCGGATCGCCTCCGTCAGCTCGCCCGGGATCACCCAGAAGGTGTTGTTGTCGCTGCGGGCCAAGTGCGGGAGCGTTTCGAGGTACTTGTACGCGAGGACCTTGGCGTCCGCGTTGTTGCGGTGCACGGCCTGGAAGACGCGCTCCACCGCCTTCGCCTCGCCGTCGGCCCGCAGGATCATCGCCTGCTGGGTGCCCTGCGCCTCCAGGATGTCCTTCTGTTTCGTACCCTCCGCGGTCAGGATCTTGGCCTGCCGCTCGCCCTCCGCGTGCAGGATGGCCGCGCGCTTGTCCCGCTCGGCCCGCATCTGCTTCTCCATCGCCTCCTTGATGGTGTGCGGCGGGTCGATGGCCTTGATCTCGACGCGGTTGACGCGGATGCCCCACTTGCCGGTGGCGTCGTCGAGGACCGTACGCAGCCGGGTGTTGATCTCCTCGCGCGAGGTGAGCGTCTCCTCCAGGTCCATGGAGCCGATGACGTTGCGCAGCGTGGTCACCGTGAGCTGATCGATGGCGTGCAGATAGTCGGCGACCTCGTAGGCCGCGGCCCGCGGGTCGGTGATCTGGTAGTAGAGCACCGTGTCGATGTTCACCACGAGGTTGTCCTCGGTGATCACCGGCTTGGGGTCGGAGGAGTACACCTGCTCGCGCACGTCGAGCTTGGTGTTGACGCGGTCCGCCATCGGCAGCACGAAGTTCAGGCCGGGCTGCAGCGTACGGCGGTAGCGCCCGAACCGTTCGATGTTGTAGCGACGCGCCTGCGGGACGATGCGCACCGTGGCGGCCACGAGGAACACGACGACGATCGCCGCCACGAGTATGGGGATGACCACCGGATCCATAGCTGCCTCCTCGTGATCGGTTCAGTCGTGCCTGAACTGCACTGCGTGCATGGTCATCCCGGCCTTCATGGCAGCAGCTCGCGTGGGTAGACGACGGCGGTCGCGCCGTCGATCTCCATGACGTCCACGAACGCGCCCACCGGGATCACCTGGCTTTCGTCGAGGGTGCGGGCGGACCATTCCTCGCCGGAGATCTTGATCAGGCCGCGGGTCGCGGTGACTTCCTTGAGGACCTCGGCCCGTCGGCCGACCAGCGCATCGGTGCCGTCGCGCGTCAGCGGTGCCTGTTCGATCTGGCGCAGCGCGATCGGCCGGACGACGAGAAGACCCGCGGCCGCGGCCCCACCGAGTGCGAGGAGCTGGCCGATCAGGCCGATGCCTACACCGGACACGACGGCGGCGACCAGGGCAGCGCCTGCCAGCAGCCCGAACACCAAGGTCAGAGTGAAGAACTCCGCGACACCGAGCACCCCGGCTGCGAGCAGCCACACGAACCACGGCATGGAATCAGCCTCCCTCAGGGGGACCTGCTCCCCACGCTACGCCCCGGAACCCGGCCGGAACAGACTGATCGCACGCCCTACGGCACCGGCGCGCGACGGAGGGCCGACCCGCCCGCGCCCCGTCGATGTCACAGCACACCGCCCGGGTTCGTCACAGAGGTGACAGGCAACAGTCGCCCCGACCGGCCAGCGGAGGAAGTCTCACGTGCACACCACCGACCACACCGCCACGCGCAACAAGGAAGTCTTCCGGCGCTTTCACGACGTCGTGAACAGCCGCGACGCCGAGGCGATCGACAAAACGATTCAGGAATACGTCGATCCCGAGGTCATCTTTCACGCGCCGGTGCCGACCGAGCTGCCCGGCCTCGAGGCGTTCCGCCGGGTGTGGCCGACGCTGCTGCGCGCGTTCCCCGACATCCAGGTCCACATCGAGGACCTCATCGCCGAGGGCGACAAGGTCGTCGCACGGAACACGGTGACCGGGACCCACCTGGGCGACTACCGCGGCCTTGCGCCGACCGGTCGGCCCGTCAGGTACGACGAGATCTTCATCTTCCGCTTCGCCGACGGCCGCATCGCCGAGGCGTGGGGCGTCGTCGATGTCCTCGGCCAGTTGCGGCAGTTGGGGGCGATGCCCGGCTGAGTCGTTGTCCGGGGGAGCCCTAGGATCGGGCGCTATGACCTCCGCACTGATCCTCATCGACCTGATGCCCCGCATCATCGGCCTGCCGCTCGCCCCGCACTCCGGCGAGGAAGTCCTCGCGCGCTGCCGCGAGTTGGCCACGTCGTTCCGTACGAGCGGGCGGCCGGTGGTGCAGGTGCGGGTGGATCGCCCGAACGTGACGGAGCAACCGCCCGGCAGCGACTTCGCCGAGGGTCTGGTGCACGACGGCGACATCGTGCTGGTCAAGCGCACCATCGGCGCGTTCTACGGCACCGGTCTGGACGAGCAGCTGCGCAAGCGGGAGGTGGACACCGTGGTGCTCGCCGGCCTTGTCACCACGATGGGCGTCGAATCCACCGCGCGGGCCGCGGCGGATCACGGCTACGAGGTGGAGTTCGTGACGGACGCGATGTCCGGCCTTGCCGCGGACGAGCACGAGTTCGCCGTGGAGCGCACGTTCCCGCGCTTCGGCGAAGTGCGGAACACCGCCGACTACCGCTGACGCCGGCTGCTCCGCCCAGGACCTGCGCCGGCCCCGCCCAGAACGTACGCCGGCTCCGCCTAGGACGTACGGCGGCGCACCTCCAGCGTGAAGCCCTCCGGCTTCATCGTGAGCAGTTCGGTCACCTTCAGTTCGTACGAGGGATCGCCGGACAGGTCGTAACGGTGCAGCAGAAGCCCGAGCACCAGGATCGCCTCGTGCAGCGCGAACTGGCGGCCGATGCAGGCGCGCGCACCCGTCCCCCAGGGCTTGTAGGTGTGGGCGGGACGGGCGCGCACCTCGGCGGGCGCGAAGCGGTCCGGGTCGAACGCCTCCGGGTCCGGGCCCCAGACGGACGGATCGCGGTGCAGGGCCGGGAGCAGGACAAGGGCCCAATCGCCTTTGCGCATCGCGTACTTGCCATCGAGGACGGTGTCCTCGCGCGCCTGGCGTCCGTACGCGGGGGCGGTGGGCCACAGGCGCAGGGCCTCGTCCAGTACGCGGCGGACGTAGCGGAGCTTGGGGATCTGCTCGAAGGCCGGACTCGGCGGCACCTCGCCGGGCGGTCCCCAGAGGGCGTCGACTTCGGCGCGGGCCCGGGCGAGGACTTCCGGGCTGCGGGCCAGGTAGTACAGGGCGAAGGAGAGGGCGCCCGAGGTGGTCTCGTGGCCCGCGACCAGGAAAGTGATCACCTGGTTGCGGATGTTGACCTCGTCCAGCGGGAGGCCGGTCTCCGGGTGACGGGTGTGCAGCATCAGACCGAGCAGGTCGTCCGTGCGGTCGTCGCCCGCGGTGCGCCGGGCGCGGATCACGTCGTCGATGATCTCGGTGAGGTACGTGAGGCGCTCGGCGTTGCGGCGGTCCGCGCCCCGTGCGAGCAGGTTCCCGAGACCCGGGAGGCGGACCGTCTACCGCTGGGCGTGGCGCAGGGCTCCGGTCATCGCCGTGACGAACGGGTGCGGTGCGGTGCGGTCGAAGGACCCGAAGTCGTAGCCGAAGCCGGTGCGGGCGATGGTCTCCAGGGTCAGCTTGGTCATGTCGGCGGCCACGTCCACCGGCCCTGTGGACGCGTCCCAATGGGTCAGCAGGCGGTGGGCCATCTCCCGCATGACGGGGTGGTAGGCGCGCATCGAGGACTGGGTGAAGGCGGGGGCCAGGATGTCGTGCGCCGCCTGCCAGTTGGGCTCGTGGCTGTACGCGGTGAACAGGCCGTCGCCGCCCAGCCTGCGCAGCGCTTCGATGCCGAGGCCGACGTGTTTGGCGAAGCGGCTCTCGTCGGAGAGGTCGGCGGCCGGTCCGGCGCCGCAGACGAAGACGATCTCCTTGTCGAAGATCTTCCGTACGAACAGGGGTGAGCCGAGTTCGCGGGCGATCCGGACGGAGTCCTGGACCGGTGTGCGGGGCGAGACGCCGAGGATGTCGCCGAGCACGGGGACGCGGCGGGGCGGGTGCGGTATCTGGCGGGTGTCCACGGCGCGGAATCTACCTTTCCCACGAGGCGGTCCTCCCCATCACCCTCTCAACTTGCCGCGCTCCGCTGCGAGTCAGCACCCTTGCCACACCACCCCGACCCTCATTATCTTGACGTCAAGATTCCATCACGGAGGGGACGACGTGGCTCTGGAACAGCTCGGCTGCACCCTGGTCGGTCTGCATCACGTGCAGCTCGCGATCCCGCCGGACGCCGAGGACATCTGCCGTGAGTTCTGGGGCGGCGTTCTCGGCATGACCGAGCTGGAGAAGCCACCTGTGCTGGCGGCGCGCGGCGGGTGCTGGTTCCGAGGTGGCGGTCTGGAGGTGCACTTGGGGGTCGAAGAGGACTTCCGCCCGAACCGGAAGGCTCATCCGGGCATCCTCGTGACCTCGCTGGACGCGCTCGCCGAGCGGTTGGAAGACCACGGAGTGAGTGTCACCTGGGATGACAACTTCCCTGGCCACGAACGCTTCTACGCGTTCGACGCGGTGGGCAACCGGCTCGAGTTCCTGCAACCCACCGCGATGGCCACCGTCGCTTGACCGGAGCGCCCTGCACCGCTGTGTCCGCCACGCGGCCCGTTGTCAGTGGCGGCTGCGAGACTTCCCGCATGAACGCACCGACGCCCAACGCACCGACCCCCAAGGAAGACCTCCTCGAATATCTGCAGGCGGCCCGGGATTCCCTCGTGTGGAAGCTGGACGGGCTGTCCGAGTACGACGCGCGACGGCCGCTGACACCCACGGGGACGAATCTGCTGGGCCTGGTGAAGCATCTGACGGGTGTGGAACTGGGCTATTTCGGCGACTCGTTCGGCCGCCCGTACTTCCAAGGAGATCCGCCGCCGTGGTGGTACACCGAGCTCGGCGACGACCCGCACGCGGACATGTGGGCCACCGCGGACGAGTCGCGCGAGGAGATCGTCGCGCTGTACCGGGCCGCGTGGGCGCACGCCGAGGAGACCTTCGCCGCACACGGCCTCGATGCGATCGGCCGGGTGCCGTGGTGGCCGGAGCACCGGCGGGCCACGACCCTGCACCACCTGATCGTTCGGGTGCTCTCCGACACACAGCGGCACGCCGGACATGCGGATATCGTGCGGGAGTTGATCGACGGCACGGCGGGCTGGACTCCGAACCAGAGCAGCCTGCCGACCACTGAAGCGGCCGAGTGGCAGGCGCATCGGGAGCGAGTCGAACAGGCGGCCAAGGCCGCGGACGGCCGGTGAGCCGGGGCGGGCTTCAGGAGGGGGACACCATGCGTGCACTGTCGGTCATCCGCGGAGACGCGACCGAACCGCAGGCCAAGGGGCAGAAGATCATCGCCCATGTGTGCAACGACCTGGGCGGCTGGGGCAAAGGCTTCGTGCTGGCCCTGTCCCGCCGCTGGCCCGAGCCCGAGCGCGACTACCGCCGGTGGCATCGGGAACGGTCGAAGAACGACTTCGGGCTCGGTGCGGTCCGTCTCGTCCAGGTCCGCCACGACATCCACGTCGCCAACATGGTCGGCCAGCGCGGCATGCGCACCGGCAGCGCCGGCCCACCGATCCGCTACGACGCCGTACGCCGGTGCCTCACCGCGCTCGCCGGGCACGCCACCAAGAAGGGCGCCTCCGTGCACATGCCGCGCATCGGCTGCGGCCTCGCCGGCGGCAAGTGGGAGCGGATCGAGCCGCTCATCGTGGAGGAGCTCTGCGCGCGCGACATCGCGGTGACCGTGTACGACCGGGGGTGAGGGGCGCAATCGCGGAGTGCGCTGCGCCGATCGCGGGAGTCGATCCTCCATTCAGTGCAACGCGCCTCGAGTCGGGTGGCCGACCAACGCCCCGGATTGTTCGACTGGTCGGGTCCCTGAACCCCACCAAGGAGTCGCCCATGCGTCGATCCATCGCCGCTCTCACCGCCGCTTTCGCCCTCACCGCCGGCACGGTCACCCTCGCGACCGCAGCCGAAGCACCCGCCGCCGGTGCCGCACTCCCGTGCCCCGAAATCGCGAAGCAGTTCACCGCGGCGACCGAGGCGGCCAACCGCATCACGCCCGCAAACGCGGCGACCGCGCTCACCGACTACATGCTGAGCACCAACCACGCGGCGCAGAACCTCCACGGCACCCTCCAGCAGGCTGCTTCCGGCCAGTCCCTGTGTGCGGACCCCGCCACCGAAATCCCGCTGCTGGCGGACGCGGTCACCAAGTACGCCCACACGGTCACCGGTAAGGGTGGGGTCTTCGCGACTCAGCCCTTCCTGGCTGCGCCCGTGGTCGCGATGAACCGGCAGCTTGAGCAGGCGCTGGACGTGTTCTTCGAAGCAGCTGTTGACGCGGCACCCGAGGACTCGGCCGACGCCCTCAAGGACTCCGCGCAACGGGCACAGGACGCGATCGGGAAGCTGATCGACTCGATGCAGGACCAGACCCTGATGTAGTGCGAAACCCTGACATAGCGCGAAGCACCGCAGCACGGCGAGGCCTTCACCCCCAGGGGTGGGGGCCTCGCGCCACGCGCGACGTGGGCCATCAAGGACAACGCAGCCGGTCGCCCGTGACCGGTGGGCCCTCGAAGCCCGTACGGTCGTACACCACCGGCACCACCGTGCGTCCGCCCCGGCCGACCTGTACCTCGATGGTCCGGCCGAGCCCTCGCACCATCCGCAGCCGGGCCTCGGGCAGTGCGGCGTGCAGTGCCTCGGCGTGCCGGGCGGCCGAGGGTCCGTAGAAGATCAGCGTGCTGTCCTGGTCGTGCGGCAGCGCATGGCGGGGCTCGCCGCTCAGGACGGTGAAGCCCATGCGCAGCAGCGCGAAGCCGATCGCCCCGTCGGATACGCGCAGCTGGATCGCCGGCAGCGGAACACCCACCGCGCTCGCGCCCGTCGGCTGGATGCGCCGGTCGCCGGTGACGGGGCGGTCCGCGCGCAGGGCGGACCAGAGCGCGTCGGAGCGTTCGCGGTCCCACAGGACGGTGGAGCCGTGGCCCGGGACGCGGTGGTCGGCGTCGGCGACGGGGACGTTCGTGAACTCGGTCTGCTCCGGGCGCAGTCGGCCCACCGTCAGGGCGAGTGCGGCCAGGTGCGCCGGGGTGGTCCCCGGATCCGTGCGGATCAGTCCGTGCAGCGCACCGACGGTCGCGACGGCCCGCGCCGGGCTGTCGAGAGCGCCCGAGTGCCGCAGCCGGTCGAGCAGTCCGGACACCAGCCGCTGTTGGCGGCGGACCCGGCCGCCGTCGCCGGGCGGGTTGACGTGGCGGGCCCTGACGTAGCGCACGGATTTGTTGCCGTTGATCCGGTGCGTGCCCGGGGTCAGGCGCAGTCCGGCAGCCCGGTCGTACACCATCTTCTCGGTGCAGACCGTGGCGCCGCCGAGGCGGTCGATCACACCGGCGAACCCCTGGAAGTCGGTCTCCATGTAGTGATCGATCCGTACGCCCGTGGCCTGCTCCACCGTGCGCCGGGTGAGGTCGCCGCCGCCGTGCTGCCAGGCGGCGTTGATCTTCCCCGAGTGACGCGGGTGGTCGTGTGCGGCGTACTCCACGTACGAGTCCCGCAGCACCGAGACCACGCTCAACCGCTGCTCGTCCTCGGAGAGATGGGCGAGCATCATCACGTCCGTGCAGTCGCAGGCGACACCACCCACGTGCAGCCGGTTGCGCTGTTCCACGGTCAGGCCGGAGCGGCTGTCGAGGCCGACGAGCAGGATGTTGGTGCCGTCGCTGCCCGGGGTGTCCAGGATGCGGCCGGAGCGGTCCGGATGACGGTCGGGCTCGTCCGATCCCCGTACCGGCTGGCCTGCCGCGGCCGTCACGGTGGCGCCCGCGAGGGTGGCCAGGAGCATGGCGGAAGTCAGTAGGCGGCGCATGCCAGCACGCTGCCGCACCGGTGGCTTCGCCGCCGCCGGGAGTGCGCCACACGGCGGAGCGCCCCGCTCCCGGCTGTCCGAGGACACCGCGCACCCCGTGGGAGGCACGGCGCGCCTGCGGCTAGAACGTCAGCGCCTCCGCGAGGTGGCCGGCGAGGGCGGTGAGCCGGTCGAGTTCGGGTCCGCCGCGAGCGCGCCGGAACCCGTGCCGGCGTGCCCAGTAGGCGGCTTCGACCGCATGCAGCTGCGCCCAGCGGCGCACCCGCTCCGGCTCCAGCTCCGCCGCATCCGCGAAGAGCTCCAGCGCGCGGCGGACTTCTAGGCCCGGGTCGTCGGCTGCGATGAACAGCAGACCCATGGACTTCAGCAGCGTGCCCCCGTCCCACGCCGGATCTCCCACGTACCCCTTGGGATCGACGGCGAGCCAGGGCTCCCGTTCGGCGCGCAGGATATTGCGCGGATGCAGATCACCGTGGATCAGCACTTCGGGCTGTACGGAACCGAGTTCACGCACGGTCGCCAAGGCGGCCTGGACCACCCGGCCGGGCAGGGCACCCTCGAACTCCTCGGCGTCGACGAGCAGTCGGTGCTCCCACTGTCCGGCCCGATCGCTTTGCCGCGGCAGCCCCGCGGGCGCGGGCACCGCCAGGCGTCTGCTGATCCGGCCGGCGACCACGACCATCTCATCCGGGTCGGCGCTCTGGGCGAGCGTCGAGGGCTGCGCACGCTCGAGCAGCATGGCGTACCGATCGTCGTCCCTCGCGTACAGCCGTACGGCACCGCGTCCGCCCCAGGCGACGAAGGCGTCGGGCTCGTGCACATTGCCCGGATGCGGAAAGGACACCTTCAGCACGGCAGGCCCCGTATCGGCGCTGCGCACCGGCACGATGACGCCGACCCCGCCGTGCATCACCGCCCCGTCCGGTACGCAGTCCCAGCCCTCCAGCAACTCGTCGACGATATGCGGCAGTCGGGCCACCCAGGCGGCGCCCTGTTCCCCTTCGCGGGCGACGGTGCTCTGCGCGAACTCCTCCGGAATCTCGATCATCCCGGCACCCTAGCCACGCCGCCGCCGCACTCATCGCTTGACCTCAACCTTGGTTGATCTTGCATGCTCCGTGTGTTCGCACTCGACGGGCAACAAGAGGGGGCACCATGCGAGTCGTCCAAGTGCACCGTTTCGGAGGGCCGGAGGAGCTGGTTGCGGGGCAGGCGCCGGATCCGATGGCCGGGCCGGGCCAGGTCGTGGTGGAGGTGGCGGTGGCCGGCATGACCTTCGTCGAGACGCAGATCCGGCGCGGCACCGACCCATGGCATGAGCCGCCCCAACTGCCCTATGTTCCGGGTGGTTTGGTGGCCGGCCGGGTGAGCGCCCTGGGACCGCAGGTGGATGCCACGTGGCTGGGTCGGCGCGTCCTCGCGACAACGGGAGAGACCGGCGGTTTCGCCGAGCGGGCCGTGGCATCGGCCGCCGAACTGTTTCCGGTGCCGGACGGTCTGGGCCTGCCCGAGGCGGTCGCCCTGTACAGCGACGGCAGCACGGCACAGGGCCTGGCCGAGCATGCACGCCTGCGCCGCGGTGAGTGGGTGCTGGTCGAAGCGGCGGCCGGCGGTGTGGGCAGCCTCCTGGTGCAGCTCGCCCGGATCGCGGGCGCACGGGTGATCGGGGCCGCCCGTGGCGAACAGAAGCTGGACGCGATCAGGAAGCTGGGGGCCGACGCGGCCGTCGACTACTC
Organism: Streptomyces mesophilus; assembly: GCF_011044995.1. GTDB lineage: Bacteria > Actinomycetota > Actinomycetes > Streptomycetales > Streptomycetaceae > Streptomyces > Streptomyces mesophilus. The sequence goes on from NZ_JAAKZW010000005.1 coordinate 80,983, forward strand.
CGCGCCGGACTGGACCGAGCGGGTGCTCGAGGTCACCGAGGGCGCGGGCCCGGACGTCGTGTTCGACGGCGTGGGAGGCACGATCGGGCGCGCCGCGTTCGAGGTGACGGCCCGGGGCGGACGGTTCTCGGTGCACGGGGCCGCGAGCGGCGGGACCACGCTGATCGATCCCGCGGACGCGCACGCCCGAGGCGTGGAGGTCATCGGCATCGAGCAACTCTTCGGCTTCGCTCCGCACGTCCCGCGCTGGGCGGACCAGATCATGTCCCAGGCGGCGCAAGGGCTCGTACGACCGCTCATCGGGCAGACCTTCCCCTTGGACCGGGCCGCGCAGGCGCACACCGCGATCGAAAACCGCACCGCTTTGGGCAAGACCCTGCTGCTGATCTAGGCGGAGGTCCTGAGGAACGGCGGCGGCCTGCGTCCGGATGGAGCACTGGACGCAGGCCGCGTGACGGGTCAGGAAGAGCGCTGCATCCGGCGCCGCACCGTGTACGCGGTGGCGCCGAGGCCCACCGCCACCAGGGCCGCGCCCGCCGCGATCGTGCCCGGGCCCGCGTCCTCGAAGGAGCCGCCGAGACCGCCGCGTACGCCCTGCGGGGTGGTGGAGGAGCCGGTCACCGTGAAGGAACCGGTGTACTTCTGGCTGGGGTTGGAGACGTCGCAGACCACCGTGACGGTGTAGGTGCCGGCCTTGGCTCCGCTGAAGACATTCGAGGTGCCGCTGACCTCGCCGGCGCCACCGACGGCCGTCAGGGACGCGGTCGGGAACGCGTCCGAGTAGGCACGGGCCGACGCGTTGGGGTTGGCGCTCGCGCAGCCGGACGCGCCGATGCGCACGGACTGGCCGGGGCCCGCGCTGCTCGGGGTCACCGCGACCGCGCCGGCCTCGACCGCCTGGGCCGTCGGGCCCGCAAGGCCCAGGGCGGCTCCGGCGAGGAGGGTCCCGACGGCCAGAGTTCTTGCGTACATGGCGTACCTCGTTCTCAGTCCTGTGCCCTTTGCCCCCGGACTGACCGAGTCACAGCGTTGGCACCTCGTGGGGCAGCCCGCTGCTTGCGGGTGCCACGTCCAGCCGAACGCAACACGCCGAAGCCCGCACCTCGGGCCCCCCGAACGATGGAACGCCGCACCACGGTTGGCCGAACGTCACCCCTCGACGGTCACTTCGGCGGGTCCTCCCCCACCAGGCCGTCCACGGACTCCCTGATGAGGTCGGCGTGCCCGGCATGGCGGGCGTACTCCTCGAGCAGGTCGAGGAGGATGCGGCGCAGGTTGGGGCGCTCTCCGCCGGGCGTCACGTAGGCGCCCAGCTGGTCGAGGCCGCCCTGGGCGAGCGCCTTGTCGACGATCGCTCGCGAGCGGGCCACAGCGTCCCGCCACAGGGTGAGCAGTTCGGCGGGGGTGTGGTCGGCAGCCGTGCGGAACGCCCAGTCCGGGTCGCTCTTCCAGTCCACGGAGTCCCAGGGCTCGCCCGCGGGGACGGCGAGCCACAGGCGTGTGAGTGACCGTCCTCGACCTGGGCCAGGTGTCTGCGTTGTATTCGGTCATGGCGGCAGACGGTATCGAAGCGTGCCGAACACGTCCGTGGGGTGGCTCAGTTCGGATGCGCAGCTGCCAGCCGGAGCGCCAGGGGCAGGCGTAACATGGCGGGCAGCGGTCATTTGCAGAGATTCCGTTCGCTGCTCCCCGGCCACCGCTCCACCTTGCCGCCGTCCCCGCGCACGTAGGCGTTCTTCTCGTCGGCGGACAGCCACAACTCGCGCCCGTCGTGCCGCCAGCCGGTGTCGACCGCGTCGGCGGGCAGCTTCGTGTCTCCGGAGTACGCGGAGTGGAGCCGGTCGATGTCGGCCAGGGCGCCTTCGGGGTCGCGGTAGTAGCCACGCCCTTCCCTGCCCTCGCCGAGGGTGAGGAACTCCGCCGACTGCCAGTCGCAGTGCTCGGGCCCCATCGCGCTGTGCACCTTGCGGGTGTCCACCCCACGCCCCCTCACGTCGGCCCACACCCTCAGGTCCAAGTCGTCGCGCTCGCGCGCCGCGTATTCGGACGGGTCGCACAGCGCGTACGTCTCGACGGTCCAGCCGTCCGTGCCCTGCACGTCCTCGGCAGCGATCATCCCGGCGCGGGTGCGACCGTCCACGTCGTACGAGAAGAGCACCCGCTTGTCCTCGCGCTTCTCCACGCGGTAGCCGCGCTCCGGGGCGATCTGCCAGGACGGGTCCTGGTCCAGATGCTTCTGCAACGCCGCCTCCGCCGATTCCGCGCTGACGCTGCTCCCGCGGTCGTGCGGGGATCCCGCCTCGTATGGCTCCCCCGCGCACTCGAGGGTCAGCAGAGCCGCGCCCCCGCCGTCCAGCGGACTGTCCTCCCGGACCCAGCCGGGCGTACGCGCCTTCAGCGGGCCGTCGTACGAGGGCGGCGCGGACACGGCGGACTCCGGCTTCGTGACCAGCCCCTCCGAGATATCGGTTCCCCCGCACCCGCACAGCGCGATCACGCCCGCCACAACGGCGGCGAACCCTCTGCCAGCCCGCATTCCACTCCCCCGCATTCCACTCCCCGTCTCCCGGCATTCACCGCTTGGACGCGGACAGGGCAGGAAACGTTCGGCCCGCACACACAAGAGCCCGCGCCGGGGTCCCCTGTCGGGACTCCGGCGCGGGCTGTGGTCCGGCGCTACTTCGCGCCCGGTTCGTCCTTCGCGAGGCCCGGCTTCAGCGGCATGTTCTGGCCGGGGACGAACGCCGCGTTGATCTGCAGGCTGATCACGTGTTCGTCCGGCGCGATGGTGACGCCGAGCACTTCCTTGAAGAGCTTGGAGTACGGCTCGGACATCTTGAACTTCCAGTCGAGGGGGCCGGCCGAGAACTTGCCGTCGTTCATACGGGGGTTGATGAGGTCGGCGTAGAACTCGGCGGTGTTGTAGTGGGCCATCTCGATCATCATCGGGGACCGCTTCTCGTCCACGTAGATGTTGCCGCTGGCCTTGGTGATCAGGGGGAAGTCGTGCAGCCAGAAGCCGTCCGTGCGCAGCGAGCGGCCGGTCTTGGTGTTCGTGAACTTCCAGCCGCCCGGGTACCAGATCCGGCCGTTGACGAAGTTGATGTTGCTGTACCCCTCGGCGCCGACCGGGGTCCACAGGCCGGCGCCGTCCTTGAGCACGCCCACCGGGCAGATGCCTTCGGCCTTGACGCCGACCCGTTTGAACTCGGAGAGCAGTGCGGGCGCGAGAGGCAGGCTGCCGGTTCCGGACTGGGCGAAGAACCAGAAGGCCGTCTTCTTGTCCGGAGCCTCGTCGTAGTAGTGCCCGGCGGGCTTGTCCTTCTGCCCGGTCGGCGGGTTGTAGAAGGACGGCAGGCAGTTGGTGGCCGGAGGGTTCCCCTTCGGATACTCGGGGTCGGCGTCCGCGGCGGATGCGGCCGTGACGGGCAGGGACAGCAGGGCCGCGGCGGTGACGGCTACGGTCGTTCTGGCGAATCTCACGGGTGTCTCCCAGGGCATGGCGGACCCCCCTTGGTCGTGAGCACCACTCAAGGGGCAGCCACGGCCGGGCGGCGCGCTGATGCGGCCGTTGGGATGAGTTCCGTGGGGGTTGCAGTCGGCGCCGAGCCGCGGGGATCACGGCAGGGGTGTTCCTCCGGTGGCGTTCATGATCTCGGCAGTGATGAAGCTCGCGTGCTCCGATGCCAGGAACACATAGGCGGGCGCCATCTCAGCGGGCTGGGCGGGACGGCCCATCGGGGCCTGCTTGCCGAACGCCTTGGTGTCGGGCAGCGTCGCCGGGATCAGCGGCGTCCAGACCGGGCCCGGGGCAACGGCGTTGACGCGGATGCCGTTCTCGACCAGCATCTGCGCGAGTCCCTGGGTGAACGTGACGATGGCGCCCTTGGTCATGGCGTAGTCGAGCAGATGAGGGCTCGGCTTGTAGGCCTGCACCGAGGTGGTGTTGATGATGGATCCGCCCGGAGGGATGTGCGGTACGGCCATCTTGCACAGCCAGAACATGCCGTACAGGTTCGTGTGCATGACGCGGTCGAACTGCTCCGTGGTGATGTCCTGGATGCCCTGCGGCTGGGACATCTGATACGCCGCGTTGTTGACCAGAACGTCGATGTGCCCGAACTCCGCGACGGCCCGCTCGACGAGGCGACGGCACTGCTCCTCTTCCCGGATATCGCACGGCACGGCCAGGCCGCGGCGCCCTGCCTCCTCGACGAGGCCGACCGTCACCCGAGCGTCCTCCGCCTCCGACGGCAGGTAGGTGAACAGCACGTCCGCTCCCTCGCGGGCATAGGCCAGGGCAACAGCCCGCCCGATTCCGGAGTCGCCTCCGGTCACCACCGCCGCCCGGTTGTGCAGCAACCCACTGCCCCGGTAGGACTCCTCGCCGTGGTCGGGCGGCGGGTCCATGGGGCCGCTCCAGCCCGGAGGCTCCTGGTCCTGCTGAGCGAATTCCGGCTGCGGGTGCTTCGTCGTGGGGTCCTGCGGCGGGTTGCTCATCAGCGTGGTCTTCCTGTCTTGCGAGGGATACGAGGGATACGAGGGATGCGAGGGCCGTGCGCGTGCCGTGTCCGTGCTGACGGGCGTCATCCGGCCGGGTAGGGGTGCTCCCGCAGGAGCTTCGCGAGGTGAACGGTGTTCACGGCGAGGGTGTGGGTCGTGTCCGCCACGGCCTCAGGTGTTGTGTCGAGGTCCTGGTAGTCGGTGCCCTGCTGTGCTTCGCCGACCCAGTACGTGACAGCGCCGGGGGCGAGGGAGAGGCCGACGTCGTTCAGCGCCTGGAAGACGTCGGCGCTGACCTTGTGCGCGCCGTCCTCGTTGCCGACCACGGCGACCGCGGCGACTTTGCCGTACAGCAGGGGGCGCCCCTGCTCGTCGGTCTGCGAGGACTCGGCGTTCAGCCGTTCAAGAACTCGCTGGCAGACGCTGGAGGGGTGGCCCAGCCAGATCGGCGTGGCGATCACGAGGATGTCGCTGCGCAGCACCTTCTCGCGCAGGAGGGGCCAGGCGTCGCCCTCGCCCATGTCCGTCCCGATGCCGGGGCGGACATCGTGGTCGGCGACCCGGATCGTCTCGCTCGTCACGCCGAGCTTGTCGAGTTCGGCGCAGACCTGGTCCGACAGCAACAGGCTGCTGGAGGACGTGGGGGAAGCGTTGAGTGTGCAGACCAGGGAGAGGGCATGCATGGCGTGTTGCTCCTTGAACGAGGGTGGGGCAGATGAACAGGGCCGGGGTGACCCGCCGTCGTGGCCTCTGGTTCAGCGGCTGTCGGTCATTCCGCCGGTGACCGCGATGGTCTCGCCGATCGTGTAGCTGGAGTCGGCTTCCGCGGCGAGGTAGACGTAGGCCGGGGCGAGTTCCTCCGGCTGGGCGGCTCGGCCCATCGGATCGGCGGAGGCGAGATTCTGCTTCAGGTAGTCGTCGGGGAAACGCTGGCCGGCGAGGTTCAGGACGGTCCAGGTCGGTCCGGGCGCCACGACGTTCGCGCGAACACCGCGCTTGGCCAGGTGGGAGGCGATCGATTTCGTGAAGACGATCTGCGCGGCCTTCGATGCCGCGTAATCCATCATCATGTCGCTGCCCTTGAGACCCTCTTCCGATGCCGTCGCGATGATCGCGTCCCCGCGCTCCAGGTGGGGCAGGGCCGCTTGGACGAGGTGGAAGTAGGCGTAGACGTTCGTCTTGAAGGCCAGATCGAACTCCTCGAAGTTCAGGTCGTCGAGCGAGTTCTGGCTGTTGAGGCGGGCCGCGTTGCTCACCAGGATGTTGAGCCCGCCCAAGGTGTCCACCGTGGTGTCGACCGCCTCCCGGCAGAAGTCCCGATCGCACAGGTCACCCGGTATCAGCACGCACCGTCGGCCCTCGCCTTCGACCACCTCGCGGGTCTGTTCGGCGTCCTCCTGCTCCTCGGGCAGATACACGATCGCCACGTCGGCGCCCTCGCGGGCATACAGCACGGCCACCGCCCTGCCGATCCCCGAGTCGCCACCTGTGATCAGCGCCGCTTTGCCTTGGAGCTTGTCCGACCCGCGATAGCGCGGCGCCATGTAGCGAGGCGGCGTCGACATCCGTGACTCCAGACCGGGTCGCGACTGCCGCTCGAACCGGTACGGCGGCACCGGCTCGCCGGCCTCGCCCGGACGGGCAGTGGGCACTTCATGTGCGTCAGCCACCTGCTGAACCTCCAGCTCACGTATACGACGGGAATCCACCCCACGTAACCCGGCCGAACGGCCACGAAACACACCGGCACCGCCCGGTAAAGTTCCACGATGTCCTCGCTCAGGCTTCGCCATTCCGCCCGCGGCCTCATCCTCGACCCTGCCGACCGCATCCTTCTGTGCCGTTTCGACAACCCCGATCTGGTCGTGTGGTCCACGCCGGGCGGTGGCGTCGAGCCCGGCGAGACGGTGCGCGAGGCTCTGCGCCGTGAGCTGCTCGAAGAGGTCGGCCTGAAACTCGACCACGACCCGCCCCACGTATGGCGTCGCCAAGTCGTCGTGGCGGGCTACGGGCCGGGCTACGACGGAGCGCTCCAGGACTACTTCCTCGTCCGCACGCACGCGTTCGACGCGGCGGGCACCTTCACCGAGAAGCAGCTGGCCGCCGAAGGCATCGCGGAGTTCCGCTGGTGGAGCGTGCGGGAGATCGCCGACCACCCCGGCCCTGCCGTCTTCGCCCCGCGCGACCTCGCCACACCGCTCTCGGCCCTGCTCACCGAGGGCGCCCCGGAACAGCCGGTGATCCTCGGCCTGTAGGCGGGGCGGTGGCTGCATGGCACGCTGACCCACCATGGCGAGCAATGGCTCGACCAGCAGCTACTTGGTCAGCCGAGGAGCGTCGCCGTGAAGCTGCGCCCGTAAGCCTGGTGGACGTCCACCTCCACGCGCGTGCCACCCGGCACCGCGCTGACACGGATCCCTTCGTCCCCCTCGCCGAGCCGGAGCCGACGCCCGTGCAGCACCACCGAGATCGTGTCCCGGCGCGTCGTCGGATCCGCGACCGCGAGCGACGTGCGGCCGCGGCGCTCGCGACGGACGAGGACCGACGCGGGACCGTCCACGCTCACGCCCGCGGCGTGGTGGCGGCCCTGCGTAAAGGAGTTGAGGCCGAGCAGGTGCAGGCCTGAGTGCTCCACGGCTTGTAGGCGCGTGGAGTTCGACACGACCTTCAAGGGGCCACGGTCCGCATACGAGCGCAGGGCGGCGTCGGACGCGCCGGGCACCAACGCATAGGCGAGCGCAGCCGGTTCGGCGCCCGCCGCATGGTCGTACGCCGCCGAGAAGACCGAGCGTGTGACCGGCGTGTCGGGGTTGGATGTACGGACGACACGCCGTGAGCGCTTCACATTCTCCAGTCCGACGCGCACCGGTCCGCCATCGAGGAAGACATAGCCGACCGCGCTGCCGCGGGTGGTGTTCACCCAGCGCAGCCAGGACAGTTCCGCCTCCCCGGGCCCGGTGAAGGGCGTACCGTCGCGGCGTCCGCCCGTGACGGTCACCGCGTCGCCTGCCCGTGCCGTCCGCGCATCCACCGTCGTCGTTCCCGCGCGTCCTTCGGCCCCGCCAACGCCCGCCGCCAGCACCACGATCTCGTCGTCGAACAGGAACCACGACTTCGTCGCCGTCGCATTGCGGTAGACGACGAAGTCGTCCGGCAGCAGCTCCCGGTCCCGTACGCCCACATCGCTGGACTGCACCATCGCCGCCGCCCCGTACGTACCGAGCACCGCGCCTCCGCTGTGGTCGGCCAGGCCGCGCGGGAAGTAGACGTAGGCGTTCTGTGATTCCGACGAGGGCGTGAAGTTGAGCGGGTGGCCGGGGTTGTCGTAGTACGCCGTGCCGTACAACTCCGGGACGGTGCGCCGCTGTTCGACCGGCGCGGTCACCCCGGCGAGTCCGTACGGCGAGACGGTCGTGTAGTAGTCGACGCCGAAGGCCTCGGTCTGGTCCTGGCCGGCCAGATACAGGTAGTGCGCGCCGTCGCCCTGGAACCACGGCATGAGGTTCTCGCCGCTCATGTACTCGTACTTGCTGATCCGCGAGGACGAACGGGCCAGCGCGAGCGCGTAACCGGGCCTGCGGTGCACGGTCTTGTCCATCGCGTTGAAGGCGACGCTGCGGGCCGCGGGCCCCAGATCGGCCGGCGTCAGCGCACTGTCCGCCAGGATGTCCGCGTACCGCACGACACTGACCGGAGAGACGAACGTCGCCGGGTCGAGGGGCGCCTTGGACGTCGAGCGGATGTACTTGACGTACTGCCGCAGCGCCTTCGCTTCCGTCTCGGGTGCGAGCGAGGCGAGGTCGACGGCCGCTTCCACGATCACGGCGACGTCCGTGTAGCCGGTGGCGGTCCGGGAGACCGCGCGGCCCTTGACGATCTCCATCATCCAGCCCTCGAAGATGAGTGGCGCGAACCCGTCACGCACCCACGTGAAGACCGTCGGCACCAGCTCCTCGCCGTGCGCGAAGCCCGAGCCGTCCAGGATCTTCAGCGTCTGCACGACACGGGTGAGCAGCCCCTTCCCGTACGAGCCGGTGTAGGCGACCGAGCCGTGCTGGATGAACGAACCGTCCGCGTAGTGCCCGTCGGTGACGTTGTGCCGCAGGTGGTACGGGTCGATCGTGACGAACACGGTCAGCTGGTCCGTCAGGGCCTTGCGGATCCGGTTCTCGTCACCCAGGAGCGCGCCCTGCAGGATGCGGTTGGTGGTGATGTCGGCGAGGTTGGCGCCGGTGTGGAAGCGGGAGTCCAGGTTCACATCGCCGTCGGTGCCGTTGCGCAGATAGGCGTCCATCGACGCGACATACGTGGTGAGCAGATCCGGGTGGTCGGCGAGCGCGTCCGCGAGAAGGACCAGCGTCTTGGTGACGGATTGGGAGATCCCGATCTCCCAGTTGAACCAGTTGCCGTAGTAGCCCTTCGACTGGTCCCCGTAATACCGCTCGTGCAGCCAGACCAGACCGTCGAGCACGCGCCGCTGCACCGTCACGTCGCCGAGGAGTGCGCTGCCGGGGGCGCGGGTGGCCAGGGCTATCTCGTAGAGCTGGCGGTAGGCCGTGTTGAGGTTGGCGTCGTTCGTGCCGAGCACCAGGCCCTTGAACAGCTCGTCCGGGCCCGCCTCGTCCATGGACTTCAGGCCCGCTCTCGCCGTCGCGACCATCGCGGCGAGCTTGGCTGCGGTCTCGGGGCGGGCGTTGGTCTCGGCGGTTCCCGCGAAGACCGCCACGGTGTTGGCAAGCAGTTGTGCACTCCCCTCGGCTGTGGCGGCGGCGCCCGCCGGCCGCGCCGGAAGGACCGCGAGCAGTCCGGCCGCGGACAGGGCGGATATCAGCTGTCTGCGGGTGAGTTCCATGGCACGTCCTTTGCCGGTACGGGCATCAACTGGCGGCGCGGAGTCAACCAGTGATGCCCGTACGCAACAAGGGGGCCCGCAGAAACCGCTTGCCCCGGCGAGCGGCTCAGGACTCCAGCGGCAGGATCGCGCTCGGCGGGAGCACCGTGTGCTTGAGGTCCTCGGGGACCGGGTTGTTGTGCGCGGGGTACTTCGGGCCGGCGGCGTTGCGGCGGTAGATCGCCGTTGAGTGCTCGGGGTTGGTGTCGAACTCGGGGATCACCTTGTCGCCGAAGAGCTCGATCATCTCCTGGTGCTCCTCGAAGGTCATGCCGCCGGTCATGCCGAAGACCAGCTGGTCGCAGCCGACCGTCTGGTACGCGGCGACCTGCTCGCACACCTCGTCGGGCGTGCCGCAGAGCAGCAGGCCCGCCTTGATGATCTCGTCGAGGACCTCGTCGCTGCTGATGTCGTTGCCGGCGAGCTCGCCGAACGCGATCGGCGGGGTGGGCCAGGTCCGCTCGTCCATCGACTTGGGCATGGTGTCGTGGTACAGGTTCACCAGGGTGACCAGGTAGCCGATGCCCGCGTGCAGGGCTATCTCGCGAGCCCGCTTGCGGTCGTTGAGGCAGATGACCGTGTTGGTCATCATCACGTTGTTGTTCTGGTAGTCCCCGAGGATCTCCTTCGGGTTGGCCGCCGCCTCCTTGTACTGGTCGATGCGGCCCTTGAGCTCGAAGATCGGCTCGAAGTTGAAGGCGATCGCACCGATGCCGAGCGAGCCGGCCTTGGCGAACGAGGACGGGTTGCCGCAGGCCATCCAGATGGGCGGGTGCGAGTGCCCGTACGGCTTCGGCAGGATGTTGTGCGGGGTGGGCACGGTGAAGTGCTCCCCGTGGAACTCGTAGTCGTACTGCTCCCACATCCGCACGATCTCGGGAGCGACCTCGTCCCATTCGGCCTTGGTGGTCGAGGGGTCCATGATGTTGAAGGACTTCAGCTCATGGCTGCCCGCGCCACGGCCCGTGCCGTACTCGAAGCGGCCTTTGGTGATGTGGTCCATCATCGCGGCCCGCTCGGCGTAACGCACCGGGTGTTCCTTGCGCGGCGAGAGGCTGTTGATGCCGGTGCCGAGGTGAATGCGCTCGGTCTGGGCGGCGACGTATCCGATCGCGACCTCGGGTGCGGACAGATGGCTGTATTCGGTGAGTGAGTGGTGCTCACCGAACCACACGTATTTCCAGTTGTGCTTGTCCGCCTTGATCGCGAGCTCCAACTCGCGCATCAGGGCGGTGTGTTCCGACGGGCGGTGGTGGGCCGCCATGCCAGGGATGAACCCGTTGAGGAAGAGTCCGAACTCCATGAGGAGCCCTCCCGTATCGATCACGCTCCACGGGCACTGCCCGGGCGCTGCTGTCCGCTTATGTCGATGGCGCTCTGTCACTGATGTTGATCAAGCCGATCACTATGGCTGGGCGGAGGATGCACCAGAAGCCTGCAAGGGGCCATGGGTAGGACAGATCGAAATACGAAATCGGCCGTGGCCTTGGCCACTGCACGGGCGTGCGTCGCGGAGAATCCGCCCATGGACAAACTGGTCACCGCGTCCGCGGCCGTCTCCTCGATCCCCTCGGGCAGCACGCTGGTGCTGCCGGACCCCGGCGGCGCGGGCTTTCCCGGCCGGCTCGTGACGGCGCTGGGTTCGGTGCCCGCCGAGGGGTTCACCGTGATCTGCCCGGGCGCGCCGCGCGCCGCCGAGGGCCTGCGCAAGTGGCTCGGCAGCGGCCAGATCACCCGGCTGATCGTCGACAGCGAGGCACCCGGCGGCCGACTGGAGGGAGTGGAGGCCGAGTTCGTGCCACCCGCCCTCCTGAAGCAGCGGCTGCAGGCGAGCGCGGCGGGCACGCCCACGTTCCTCGGTCCGGTCGGCACCCATGAGCGCCCGGTCGAGGACGGTGCGCGGGCGATGTTCTTCGGCGACGACGAGTTCGGTCCCGTGCCCGCACTCACCCCGGACTTCGCCCTGGTCCGTGCCGAACAAGGCGACCCGAAGGGCAATCTCGTCTTCGCCGACGAGGTACGGGAAGCGGTCCTTTCGGTGGCCAGGGCCGCGCACCGCACGTTGGCCGAAATCGACACACTGATCCCCGTACTGCATCCACGGCTCGTACAGCTGCCCGCGCGCCATGTGCAGTCCGTGGTCGGGGCGGCTGCGAAGGTGCGCGGCTGACCATGGAGTTCACCCTTGTCGCCGTGCTCGGCGTGATCAGCATCGTCGCGGTCGCGGCCTTCTCCGAACGGCTCGGGCTCGCGGCCCCGCTCAGTCTGGTGCTCGTCGGGATCGGCCTGAGCTTCATCCCGGGCGTGCCGCATCCGGACGTCGAACCCGAGCTGATCCTGGCCGGGGTCCTGCCGCCCCTGCTGTATTCCGCCGCGGTGAACATGCCGGTGACCGATTTCCGGCGCAATCTGGGGGCCATCAGCGGGCTCGCGGTCACCTTGGTGGCGCTCTCCACGCTCGGGGCCGGTGTGCTGTTCCACTGGCTGCTGCCGGAGATCGGCTGGCCCGCCGCGTTCGCGCTCGGCGCCGTGATCAGCCCCACCGACGCGGTCGCCGCCACCTCCGTCGGCAAACGCCTCGGCCTGCCGAACCGCCTGCTCACCGTGCTCGAAGGCGAGGGCCTGGTGAACGACGCCTCCGCCCTGGTCCTGCTGCGCACGGCCGTCGCCGCCTTCGCCGGATCCTTCTCGATCTGGGCCACGGTCGGCGAGTTCCTGTACGCGGTGGTGGTGGCGGTCGCCGTCGGTCTGGTCGTCGGCCTGGTCAACGTACGGCTGCGGGCGCTGCTCAACGATGCCGTGCTCAATACGGCCATCTCGTTCGTGGTGCCGTTCCTCGCGTATCTGCCCGCCGAGGAACTCAACGCCTCGGGAGTCCTCGCGGTCGTGATCGCCGGTCTGGTCACCGGACATCAGAGCCCGCGCTATCTGCGGGCGAACGACCGTATCGCCGAGTCGACGAACTGGCATACGGCGGCGTTCCTGCTCGAGAGCGGAATGTTCCTGCTCATGGGCCTGAGCGTGAAGACCCTCGTCGACGAGGTGCGTGCCGAGGACCTGAGCGTCTCCCGGGCCCTCCTGATCGGTCTCGTGGCGGCGGCGTTCGTCATGCTCGCGCGGATGCTCTTCATCGTCCCGCTGGTGGCGGGGATGCGGCGGGACGTGGCGAAGGCCTCGCAGTCCAAGGAGCGGATCGAGGCGCTGCAGCAGGTCCTGAAGAACCCCGATGACAATCCGGACTTCGCCGAACGGATGCGCAATCTCCCGGAGAAGCGCATCGAAGGCTTCAGGAAACGGGTCACGAAGAAATCCGCCGACATCGAGTTCACCGTCAACCAGTACTTCGGCGCACGCGGCGGCCTGATCCTCGGCTGGGCGGGGATGCGCGGAGCGATCACGGTGGCGGCGGCGCAGACGCTCCCCGAGGACACCCCCGACCGCGCCCAGCTCATTCTGATCGCCTTCGTGGTGGCGGCCACCACGCTGCTGCTCCAAGGGCTGACGCTGCCGATGGTGATCCGCAAAGTGGGCGTGCCCGAGGACGATCCTCAGCAACTGCGCGAGGAAGGCGCCCGGCTGATGAACTCGCTGGGCGAGTCCGCCACCGACTTCCTCGAAAACCCGGCCCTCACCGACAAGGCGGGCGAGCCCTATCCGCAGCGGCTCATCGAGTTCGTCCGCACCGACGCCCGTGTGGAGGCCCAGCGCAAGGCCGGGGACGGCCGCAAGACGGGGGACGGTGCGCCGAGCAGGTACGAGGCCGGCAGCCGCGACCAGTTTCTGGAACTGCGGCTGCGGGTCCTTGCGGTGCAACGCGAGGAGCTCCTCAAGGCCCGCTCATCGGGCACCTACAGCTCCCTCACGCTCGGCAAGGCACAGCATGTCCTCGATGTGGACGCGGCACGGTTCGAGCAGTTGGAGAGCTCCGGGCACTGACGCTGTCTCGCGACGGCCCGGCGCACGGACCGAGGGGCTCTCTTCCCGGGAGAGCCCCTCGGTCGCTGTGCCGGCTCCTGACCGGTCAGGAGATCTGGGTGATCTTCCACCAGTTGAGGTCGAAGCCGCCGGTCACGGCGTACAGGCCGAACTGGTGTGTTCCGGCGGGGAGTTCCACTTCACGGGAGATGGTCCGGTAGCTGTCATAGCTCCCGGTGTTGGGTACGGAGACGTTGCCGAGCGCGGTCGCCCCGCCGCCGAGGTCGAGGGAGAGGGTGCCGCCGTTGTGCGGTGAGGCGACCCGGTACTCGACGAGATAGCGGCCGGCCTTGGGGATCGCCACGTTCTGGAAGGCGATCCAGTCGGTGCTGTCGAAACTGCCGACCGCCTGCCCGCCGCCCGTGTCGGACGTCGTCTTCTTCGTGACGCCCTTCATGGCCGAGTAGTCCTCGGCCTGGAAGCTGCGGGAGTGACAGCCGCCGGAGGCGAGTTCGCAGACGTCCGAGCGCTGGGTGGACACCTTGAGGTCGTCGTACCAGATGTACGAGTCGTTCGTGGGGGCGAACGACGGCGTGGCCCCGCCGAAGAAGGACGAGAAGTACGCGCGGTCCACCAGGTCGCCGTTGCGGACGAAGCGCAGCCCGCGGATCGTGGCCGCCTGGGCGCCGTTGTACCAGATGTCGATCTCGCCGTCGGGGTTGGCGTTGCCGCCGCTGACGGTGTTGACCTTGACGCGCTGGACCACGTTGGCCCACTGGCCGCGGGGCCAGTTGATGAGGTTCCCCGAGGCGTCCTTCAGGTCCACGTAATCGCCGTACTGGCCCTCGTGACCCATGTGGTAGTAGTAGATCGCCGCCTTGCCGCCGGACCGCCAGATCATCCGCGAGCTGAAGCCGTTGTAGCCGTCGCAGACCTGTCCGCCGGAGCACGAGGCGCCGCCCGCCAGGCCGATGCCGACCTTCCCGGCGTATTCGGTGGTGCCCCAGCTGAAGTCGCTGCTGAAGCGCACCCAGTAGGAGAGGTAGTACTCGCGGCCGGGGTTGAGCTGCAGAGGCGCCTGGGCGCCCGAATCGGCCGGGCCGATCTTCCCCTTCGGGTAGAACACCCGCAGCGATTTCCCGCCCGAGTGGTGGAAGTTGTAGCCGTCGATCCAGGTGCGCGTGCTCATGCCCTCCTCCCATGGGGCGTACCAGCCGTCCTGGGACCACTGGCCGAGGTCGTACGCGCTGCCCCGTTCGGGACGTTCGAAGGTGTTGTACCTGAAGGAGGGCGAGGCGGCCGCGGTCGCGGTGTCGCCGGGCGGCGAGGGGTCCTCGGCCGAGGCGGTGCCGGCGACGAGGGTGGCCAGGAGCGTGGCGAGCAGTGCTGCCTTTCTGAGCAACGTCGTTCTCTTCGTCGTTCTCATGGATCACTCCGCTTCACGAGCTGTTACCACTGCAGGGACGGTGCGGTGGTGCGGTGACCTCCTTTTGAAGTCGGCCCTGCGGGGAGACAGACGGCACGGCAGGCGTGGTGGCCGATCTCCCCGCGCGGCGAACGGCACGGTCAGGGACGGCCCTTGAGCTCGGGAATGTCCGCCCGGTTGGTGGAGATCGTGATGTCGTCGTACCAGATGTAGCTGTCGTTCTGCGGCGCGAACTCCCAGGTGGCGCCGCCGGCGAAGCTGGAGAAGTAGGCCCGGTCGACCTTGTCGTCGTTGGTGACGAAGCGCAGGCCGGTCACCTTGGCCGCGGGCTTGCCGTTGTAGAAGACCTCGATCTCGCCGTCGGGATTGGCCTGTCCGTCGGTGACGGTGTTGACCCTGACCCGCTGGACGACGTTGACCCACTCCCCCTTGGGCCAGTGGACGGTCTCGCCGTTCTGCCGCAGCGTGACGTAGTCGCCGTACTGGCCCTCGTGGCCCATGTGGTAGTAGTACAGCGCCGCTTCACCGGTGTTGAGCCGCCAGATGAAGCGGGAGCTGAAGCCGTTGGTGCCGTCGCAGACCTGCCCGCCGGAGCAGGAGGCGCCGCCCGCGAGGCCGATGCCGACCTTGCCGGCGTTGTACACCGTCCCCCAGCTGAAGTTCTCGTCGAACTTGACCCACTGGGACACGTAGTACTGCCGCGCCTTGTCGAGCCGGAACGGGGCCTGGGCGCCGGAGTCCTCCGGGCCGATCCTGCCCTCCGGGTAGAGGACGCGCAGCGACTTGTCGCCGCTGTGGGCGGGTTCGGTGTCGTCGACCACGGTCCGGGTGTCCATGCCCTGCTGCCAGGGCGCGGTGAACCCTTCCTTCGCCCATTCGTCGAGCGTGTACGGGCCTCCGGCGGGCGGCCGCTCGAAGGAGTTGGTCAGGTGGGAGCCGGGCTTGCCCTCGACCTCCACGGTGGTGCCCGACGCCAGCTGCGGGTACAGCAACGCGGGGGCGAGCAGGGCCGTGGCCATGGCGGTGGTGAGGGTCAGTTTTCTGCGGTTCAACGGGGGCCTCGCTTCGGGTTGTTGGTGGTAAGGCGTCTTGGGTGGTGAGGTTCAGGCGGTGTCGTCCATCAAGGCGCGGAAGGCTGAGAGGGCTTGGTCGAGCGGCGCCGCCTGCGGATACCAGGCGGCCTCCCATTCGAGGGAGAACCAGCCGCTGTAGCCGATCTCGTCGAGCAGCCGGCGGAACGCCTCGAGCGGCACGGCGCCCGACGCAGGCAGGACGGGGGCCAGGTCCTGCGGAGAGGCGACATCCTTCAGCTGTACGTGAGTGAGCAGCCCGGTCAGCGCGGCGGCGGTGTCGGCCAGGGACTCGCCGACCCGCCACGGGTTGACCACGTCCCAAAGGGCGCCCAGCTGCGGCGGGTTGCCGGCCCGGTGCAGGACGTCGGCGACCGCGCGTCCGGTGAGGAAGGCGTCGTGGGTCTCGAGCAGAATCCGTACGCCGGTGTCCGCGGCGAACTCGACTGCCCCCGCGAGCCGTTCGGCGGCGAGGTCGGCGGCACCGGAGTCGTCCGGGTCCCCGCCGAAGACCCGCAGGTACGGGGCGCCCGCGGCGCCAGCCAACTCCAGGTGCCGTTGCAGGACTTCGCCCGTTGCGGGGGCGCGGGCGCCGACCTGGACGTAGGAGGCGAGGCAGATGACGTCGATGCCCGCGTCGGCGAGCTGTCGGCCGACGGTCCCGGCGTGCTCGTGCGTGGCGTCGGGCGGCAGGATCTCACCGTCGGCGCAGCGCAGTTCGATGCCACCGCAGCCGTGCCGACCGGCGAGGTCGGCCACATACCCCACCGGGGCGCCCGGGCAGCCCAGGGTGCTGAACGCGAGGCGGTTCATGCGGAGTTCCGCAGCAGGTCGCCGGGGAGCGGATGCGGTCCGCCGGTCACGGACTCGGTCCGGCCGCTGAGTGCGGACTCGTACACGGCAAGGACCGTCGCCACGACCGAGCGTCCGTAACGGCCGTCCACGATGGGCGGCCGTCCGGTGCGGCAGGCCTCGGTGAAGTCCGCCAGCTGGGCCGTGAAGGCGTCGGCCGGCTCCTCGTCGGGCGGGGCGAGCAGGGTCTCCGCCGCGCCGCGGCTCACCCAGATACCTTCGGGCGCCGACCAGCGCAGGGAGCCCTGCTCGCACAGCACCACGGTCTCGTCGGTGTACGGGACCGGGGCGCTGGTGAGGTGGAAGTCCGCCTTCACCCCGTTGGCCAGGTCGACCAGGCCCATCGCGTCCGTCTCGATCTCCAGACCGCCACGGCTCCAGGTGTGCGCGTGCACGGACTCGGCGGCGCTCCCGGCCAGCCATTGGATGCGGTCGAGGCCGTGGGTGCCGACGTTCATCACGATGCCGCCGCCCGCCATCACGGGATCGAAGAACCAGTCGGGGCGCGAGCCCTTGGCGTAGTGCGAGGTGCGCCGGTGGGAGATGGCGCGCACCGGGCCGAGCTCGCCCGAGCGCAGAATCGCCTCCGCGCGGCGGGCGCCTGCGCCGAAGCGCACGACGTGTCCGACCGCCAGCACCACGCCTGCCGCGTCACAGGCCTCGACCATCGCCGTGCAGTCCGCGACGGAGGTCGCCATCGGCTTCTCGACCAGGACGTGCACCCCGGCCGCCGCGGCGGCGAGCGTCATCTGCGCGTGCAGGGCGTGCGGCGCGGTGATGATCACGCCGTCGAGCGGTTCGCGGGCCAGCATGTCCTCGTGGCGGGTGTACGCGGCGGCGCCGGCCTGCCGTGCCATCGCCTGGGCGGCGTCGGCCCTGATGTCGCAGACCGCGGCCACGGTGACGCCGGGCAGCGCACGCGCCGCCTGGACGTGCAACGCGCCGACGATGCCTGTGCCGATGATGCCGAGCCTGAATCCGGGCTCGTTGGTTCGCACCGATGACTCCTTGGGTTCTTTGCGGGTGGTGGCTCTTTGCGCGTGGTGGTTCTTTGCGCGTGGTGGTTCTTTGCGCGTGGTGGTTCTTTGCGCGTGGTGGTTCTTTGCGCGTGATGGTTCTTTGCGCGTGATGGTTCTTAGCGTCCAGCCGTCCGGCCGCGACGCGGTCAGCCCTTCACCCCGGCCGACATGGCTCCGCGTACGAAGTAGCGCTGAGCGACGACGAAGAGGACGAGGATGGGCACCAGCGACATCAGCGCCGCGGCCGTCACCAGCTGGTCGTTGCCGACGAACTGGCCGCGCAGTCCCATCACTCCGAGCGGCAGGGTCAGCTTGTCGGGCGAGGTCAGGTACACCGTCGGCTCGAGGACGGCGCCCCAGGACGCCATGAACGTGAACACGCTCAGGGTCGCCAACGCCGGTTTGACCAGCGGCAGATGGATCCGTGTGAAGATCCGCCAGGGTCCGGCGCCGTCGAGGGTGGCCGCCTCCTGGAAGTCCTGCGGGATCGCCAGGAACGACTGCCGCATCAGGAAGATCCCGAACGGTGTCGCCAGCCAGAACGGCACGATCAGCGGCAGGAACGTGTCCAGCCAGCCGAACTCCCGGAACATCAGGAACGACGGGATGATGGTGACCACCGTGGGCAGCATCAGCGTGCCCAGCGCCGCCGTCAGAAGCGCGCCGCGTGCGGGCAGCCGCATCCGGGCCAGCGCATGGCCGACCATCGCGCTGCTGAGGACATTGCCGACGGTCGCCGCCGTAGCGATGACGAAGCTGTTGAGGGCGTACGTGCCGAACGGTGCGCGGTCCCACACCTGCGAGTAGTTCGACCACTGCGGTGGGTCCGGCAGGATGACCGGCGGCACCTCGATGTACTGCGCGTGCGACTTCAGGGAGTTGAACAGCGCCGCCAGGAACGGCAGCACCATGAGCAGGGCGCCCGATCCTACGAAGAGGTAGGCGGCAACCCGCCCGAACCGGATCCGGGTCCGAGGCCGAATTCGAGGCCGGACGCGGGGTTGCTCGACGAGGGCCTCAGGCATAGTGCACCCACCGCTTCTGGAGCCGCAGTTGGATCAGGGTGAGGACGAGGATCACCGCGAACAGCACCCAGGCGATCGCCGCCGCGTAACCCATCTGGAAGTACTCGAAGCCCTGCCGGTACATGTAGAGCACCGTCAGCTCGCTCGCGTCGCCAGGGCCGCCGCCCGTCATGACGAAGACCTGCTCGAAGGCTTGCAGGGTGGTGATGGTGGACAGGACGAGCACGAGGAACGTCGTCCCGGAGACGCCCGGCACGGTGATGTGCCGGAACCGGCCCCAGGCGCCGGCCCCGTCGACCCGGGCCGCCTCGTAGCGCTCCTGCGGGATCGCCTGCAGGGCCGCGAGGAACAGCACCATCATGTAGCCGGCGCCCTTCCACACCGCGATCAGCGCCAGCGTCGGGATCACAAGGACGGGACTGTCCAGCCACATCAGCGGGTCGATGCCGAACCAGTCGAGGACCGCGTTGGCGCTGCCGAGGCGGGGGTTGAACACCGCGTCGGCGACGTACGCCATCACCACCCAGGACGACACGACGGGCACGAAGTACGCGCCGCGAAGCAGCGGCATGAACCGCAGCTTCTGGTTCAGCGCGACGGCCAGGGCCAGCGCCACCACGGTCTGCAGCGGTACGAAGATCAGCGCGAAGTAGCCGGTGTTGAGCAGGCTCGTCCAGAACGCCTCGTCGCCGAGGAGCCGGGAGTAGTTGTCCAAGCCGGTCCAGCTAGGTGAGGACACGGTGTCGTAGTCGGTGAAACCGAGGTAGGCGAGGGCAAGCACCGGCCAGGCCGTCAGCAGGACGAGATGGGCCAGGTACGGAGTGGCGAAGAGCATCGCCCATCGGCGTTCGACGCGTCGCGCGGAGTGTGCGGGGCGGTCCGAGCGAGGGGCGCGGCGCGGTGTACGGAGGGTCTTGCGGGGTGCGCCCGCCACGTCGCGCCTCCTCCTCTGCTCGGTGGCGAGGGGCGTCATCCGGCGGGCCGGAAGCGGTCGATGGCCGACTGCGCCTCGTCCTGCCCGGTCTTCAGAGCGTCGGGGACGGAGGACTCCTTGTTCAGCGCACCGGTGACGGCCTCGGCGAGCGCCGTCGTGTACTCGCTCCACACCGGGTTGAGGCCCAAGTCGTCGGCGTCGGCCAGGGAGTCGAGGAACACTTTGCGCTCCGCGGGCGGGGTCTCGGGGCTCAGGAAGGCGGGCGTCTGCGTGACCTTCTTGTTGATCGGGATCGCTTCGCCGATCGCGGTCCAGTCGGTCTGCGGCTTCTCGCCGGAGAAGAACTCGATCCACTTCCAGGCGGCTTCGGCCCGGGCGTCCGGTGCGGCCCGGTTGATCACCCAGGCGTTGATGTTGGCGAGGTCACCGCGCTGTCCGTCCGGGCCCTTGGGCAGCGGGGCCACTCCGAAGTCGACCTTGCCCTGGTTGGCGGTCTGGATCCGGGCGTAGATGCCGAACTGCATCGCCACCACGCTGCTGGGGAACAGGGTCTGGGACTTGCCGAGGGCCTCGGTCGTGACCGGGTCGGGTGCGACCTTGTCCTCGTACATCGTCTTGAGCATCCAGTCGAAGGCCTCGCGGCTCCCCGGGCTGTCGATCGCGACCTTGCCGTCGTCGCCGAGGACCTCGCCGCCGAAGGCCTCGACCATCGGCCACCAGCTCTCGACGAAGCTCGGGGAGTAGGAGCGGAAGCCGTAGACGTCCGGCTTGCCGTCGCCGTTGGTGTCCTTGGTCAGCTTCTTCGCCGCGGCCAGCAGATCGTCGTACGTCCAGTCGGCAGTCGGCTCCGCGACTCCGGCGTCCTTGAACAGCTTCTTGTTGTAGAACAGCGCCGTGGACTGGGCTCCTTGCGGGAATCCGTACAGGCGGCCCTTCGGATCGCCCTTCTTGATCAGGTCGACGCCCAGGTAGTCGTCGGCGTTCAGCTCGGACGCGTAACCGCTGAGGTCGCGCAGGCTGCCTCGGCCCGCGAACTCCTGGACGAGCACGCCGTCCGACAGCCACACATCGGGTGCCTTGCGGCCGGCGAGCTGGGTGCGCAGCCGGGTGTGGAACTTGTCGTAGTCGGCCGACTCGATCTTCACGCGGATCGTCGGGTTGGCCTTCTCGAACTCCTTCACCAGCTTGCGCATGGTGCCGTCGGCAGGTCCGCCGGCCTCCGCGTAGTAGCCGAGGGTGATGGTCGTCTTTCCGTCGGCGGCCCCGCCGGAGTCACCGCCGCAGGCGGTCGCGGTGAGCGCCATGGTCAGCGCGAGGGCGGATGCGGCTGTTCTGGTGCGAACTGCCCTGCGGATGGGCATGGTTGTGCTGCGGATGGGCATGGCTGATGAGCCTCTCTGCTCAGCGGGACCGGTGCGGTCCGTTTAGTCGTGGCGGGTGTGCGTGCCTCGCTCGCGTCAGGTAGTCGCGGTGACGGCGCGTGCCCGGTGGTTCGTTTCGGTGGCGGCGTCCGATCCGCCGCACGAGGCCCGTACGACGAGGCGGGGCTGGAGTTCGAGACGGCGGGCCGAGATCTCCGGCCCCTTGGTGATGCGCTGCAGCAGGAACTCGGCCGCCAGCGCGCCGATATCGGCCTTGGGCGGTGCCACCGCCGTGAGGGCGGGATCGCCGAACTCCGCGATGTCATCGTCGTAGGCGACGACCGCGAGGTCCTGCGGCACCCGCATGCCGAGCCGCCGGGCATGGCCCAGAAGCATCACCGCGTCGCGGTCGCCGTGACAGAACACGGCGGTGACGCCGCTGCCGCGGCACATGGCCGCATAGGCCTGGATCTCCTCGCTCGACCACTCCACGCGCTGGACGACCGCTTCGGGCACGGGCTCCACACCGAGGGCCGCGGCGGCGAGTTCGTAGCCCTCGGTGATCACGGCGGCGGTGCCGGTGCGCAGCCGGCCCAGGTAGCCGATCCGGGTGTGGCCGAGCGAGGTGAGATGCCGCATCGCCGCGTACACGCCGCCCACATGGTGGGTGGCCACGTACGACGTGGGGTCGTCGGGAGCCGGGGCAGGAGGACGGCGCTCAACCAGGACATAGGGAACGGGCAGCCGGTGCAGGGCGTCCACGTGCGCCTGCGGATCGTCCGCGAGGTTCAGGTTGGGTACCAGGATCAGTCCGTCGACGCCGTTGTCGAGGAGCCGTCGGGTCTGCTCCGCCTCCAGGGCGAGGCGGTTCTCGGAGCTGGCCAGGATGACGCCGGCGCCCGCGGCGGTCGCCGCCCGTTCGATCCCCTCGATGACCTGCGGGTAGTAGTACGACGTCGAGGGGACGAGGACACCGAGCAGCCGTCGTCGCGGAGTGGGCGGCAGGCTCTCCACATACGTGCCCGAGCCCTGCCGGCGCACCACGATGCCCTCGTCCACCAGGGCGCCCACCGCGCGGCGCACGGTGTTGAGCCCCACGGCGTAGGACTCCGCCAGTTCCGGCTCGGTGGGCAGCTTGGTGCCGATCCCCCAGCCTTCGTCGGAGATCCGTTGGCGCAGCGCCTCCGCGACGACCTCAGATTTCATTCCCTTGGAGAATGAATTCCGCTCACTGCTTGCTGTCATGGCCGGGATGATGCACCAGCCATTTCTTGGCCGTCAATGCTTGTGGACTAATTCCTTTCATGGTTCTCTGCGTCCTGACACCGCTCCTGACCTGCCAAAACAAGGAATGAATTCATTCCTGGAAGAAGGAGGACTGTTGACCTCCATAGCCACGCCCGCCAGCGCATTGCAGGGTCTGGTCATCGAAAGCATCGAGTGTTTTGTGCTGCCTCTGCCCACCCTGCGGGACTTTGTGATCTCCGGTGGGGTGGTGACGCGGCGCGGCGGTACGCACCCCCGCGTCCTGGTCCGCATCGGCGCGGGCGGCGCCGTCGGCTGGGGCGAGGCGACTCCCGCCCCGACCTGGACGTACGAGACGGTCGAGAGCATCGTGGCGACCATCGAGCGCTATCTCGGTCCGCCGCTCCTCAACCGGCCGGTGTGGGACATCGCCGGCGCCCACCGCGTCTTCGACCGGGCCATCAACCCCGGCTACACGACCGGCACTCCCCTGGCCAAGGCCGCACTCGATCTCGCCCTGCACGATCTCGTCGGCCGCCTTCTCGGCCTGTCCATCGGGGAGTTGTGGGGCCAGCGGCAGATCGACCGGGTGCCGCTCGCCTGGATCGTCTCCGGGGATCCGCCCACCGCGGCCGACGAGGTGGCCGAGGGACTCGACGCCGGATACGGAGCGTTCAAGATCAAGGTCGGGACGGCTCCCCTCGAGGAGGACGTCCGCCGCGTGGAGGCCGTACGGGCGGCCGCGCCCACCGCACCGCTATGGGTGGACGCCAACCAGGGCTACACCGTGAACCAGGCGCTGCAACTGTCCCGCCGCCTCCAGCCGTACGACATCGATCTGCTCGAACAGCCGCTGCGGGCCAACGACCCGCTCGGCCTGCGCCGGTTGCGTGAGCGCAGCGAGATCCCGATCGCGGTGGACGAGAGCCTGGTCCACCCCAGCGACCTGGCCGCCTTCGTCCATCTGCAGGCGCTGGACATCGCCGTGGCCAAGGTGCAGCGCACGTCAGGTCTGCATCTGTCCCGACGGTTGTGCGCGCTGGCGCAGGACTGCGGGATCGGTCTGGCGGGCTCCGGCCTCACGGACTCCGATCTGGGCCTTGCGGCGTCCCTGCACCTGTTCGCCGCCTTCGGCATGGACCGTCCGGCCGACCTCAACGGCCGCCAGTTCGTACGGTCCACGTACGTCGCGGGCCCCGGGGTCGAGGTACGCGACGGCGTCGCCATGGTGCCGACGGGGCCGGGCCTCGGCGTGGAGGTGGACGAGGAGGCAGTGCGCGGCCAGGCGGTCTACCCGTTCGACGGACTCCTGCGGCGGCGGATCACGGCGGGCGCGGGCCACCCCTAGCCTCCGCGGTGGCGGCGCTGACAGCATGAGCGCCATGGAGGCTCTCACCACCCCGGAAGTCCTGTCCGCGATCCATGACGAGTTGGGCGACTGGCGTCGGCTCGCCCAGCCACTGGCGGCTCGCTATGTGACCGAGGGCGAGGACCCGACGGTCGCCGCCTCCTTCGTCTCGGCCGTCGCCCAGGTGGCCGCGACCGCCGGCCATCCGGTGCCGGAGATCCGGCTGGGCCACGGCCGCGTCGACCTCTTCCTGTACACGGTGGACCCCGCCGGCGGGCGCTGGATCACGGCGAAGGATCTCGAACTGGCCCGCTTGATCACCGGACTTGCCGCCAAGTTCCTGCTGCGGGCCGCGCCCGCCGACGTGACCCAGGTGGAGCTCGCCCTCGACGCGGCCGACCACACGGCCGCGGGCCCGTTCTGGGCCGCGCTGCTCACCGGCGACGCGGCGAACACCGTCCACGATTCGGTCTTCGACCCCCTGAACCGCCTCCCCGCGATGTGGTTCCAGCAGACCTCACCGCACGAGACACCCCGCCAGCGCTGGCACCTGGACGTATGGCTGGCGCCCGAGGTCGTCGAGAAGCGCATCGCGGCCGCCCTGGCCGCCGGGGGCACCGTGGTGGACGCCTCCGAGGCGCCCTCGTACACCGTCCTGGCGGACCCGGAGGGCAACAAAGCCTGCGTGGCCTGCGCGACCGGTCGCGGCTGACGGGACAAGGCCGCGTAACCCATTCGGCCGACACCACGCATCACCTGGGCATACCCGCTCATACCGTAAAGAAATGAGCACCCCGAGCCCCGGCCAGGTCATCGAGGCCGACACATACAAGCCCGGCTCCACGATCAGCGACTGGCGTCCCGAGGACACCGGATTCTGGGCGTCGACCGGCCGCAAGGTGGCCAACCGCAACCTCTGGATCTCGATCCCGGCCCTGATGCTGGGCTTCGTCGTCTGGCAGGTCTGGTCCGTGACCGTGGTCAAGCTCAACGACGTGGGCTTCGGCTTCTCGAAGTCGCAGCTGTTCTGGCTGACCGCGATCCCCGGCATCACCGGCGGCACCTTCCGGATCCTGTACACGTTCATCGGGCCGATCTTCGGCGAGCGGAAGTTCACCGCCTTCTCGACGATCATCCTGGTCGCCCCGATGCTGTGGCTCGGCTTCGCCCTCCAGGACACAGGCACGCCCTACTGGGAACTGGCGCTGATCGCCGCGGTCTGCGGGATCGGCGGCGCCAACTTCGCCTCCTCGATGGCGAACATCGGCTTCTTCTTCCCGAAGAAGGAGAAGGGTTCCGCCAACGGCCTCAACGGCGGCCTGGGCAACCTCGGCGTCTCCATCGTGCAGTTGGTGGCCCCCCTGGTCATCACCGCCGCCGTACTCGGCGCCCCCGCGGGCGGCCCGCAGCACGACAGCGCCAAGAACACCGACGTATGGCTGCAGAACGGCGCCTTCCTGTGGGTGCCGCTACTCGTGATCATGGCGCTGCTCGCGTGGTTCTTCATGAACGACCTCAAGGTCGCCGCCGCGCCCTTCAGCCAGCAGAAGATCATCTTCAAGCGCAAGCACAACTGGCTGATGACCTGGCTCTACGTCGGCACCTTCGGCTCCTTCATCGGTTTCGCCGCCGGTCTGCCGCTGCTGATCAAGGACAACTTCCAGGCGCAGGGCTACCAGGCCACCACGTACGCCTGGATCGGCCCCGCGATCGGCGCCCTCACCCGCTGGCTCGGCGGCTCGCTCTCCGACAAGGTCGGCGGCGCACGCGTCACCCTGCTTTCGTTCGTCGGCATGGCCGCCTCGCTGGTCGTGGTGATCTTCGCGCTGCCGCACGGCGGCGACCAGGGGAACTTCTGGACCTTCTACATCGGTTTCCTGTGCGCGTTCTTCTTCTCCGGCATCGGCAACGGCTCGACCTTCCGCCAGATCCCGGTGATCTTCCGCGACTGGCACACCAAGGGCGCCGAGGGCAAGGGCCCGGACGCGCAGGCGGCGGCCCTCAAGCAGTCCGAGATGGAGGCCGGTGCGGTCACGGGATTCTCGTCGGCGATCGCCGCGTACGGCTTCTTCTTCATCCCCGCGATGTTCGCCAACTTCCCCGTGACCAGCGCCCTGTGGTGCTTCATCGGGTTCTACGCGACATGCCTGGTGGTCTGCTGGTGGTTCTACGCCCGCAAGGGCGCCGAGGCGCCGAGCTGACCCTGACGCCGGTGACCCCACCCCGGTTTTGAACATGTTCAACCCCCTCGGTTAGGCTCAGGCCGACACCGAGGGGGTTTTCATGCGCGTTGTCCTTCATGGACACCCCCCGCCTTCAGGCAGGGGAGGAAGCGAAGTTCCCGCGTGAGCGGGGCAGGGAATGCCAGTTCGCCCCTGGGCCGACAAGCGTTGTCAGTGGCTGCAAGTACGTTGCTCGGATGCAGCTTCGCTACTCGTTTCGTCTCGAGCCCACACCGGGTCAGCGCATGGCGCTGGCCAAGGTGTTGGGCTGTGCGCGGGTGGTGTTCAACGACGGTCTGGCGTTGCGCCGCACCGCGTGGGAGACGGACAAGTCCCGCATCGCGATGGGTGAGTTGGCACGTCGGGTGATCACGACAGCGAAGCAGACCCCGGAGCGCGGCTGGCTGGCCGAAGTGTCGGTGGACGCGTTGCAATCCGCGTTGCGCGACCTGGATGCGGCGTACGCGGGGTTTTTCGCGTCCATGACGGGCAAGCGCAAGGGGCCGCGGATCGGTCCGCCCCGGTTCAAGTCGAAGCGGGACCACCGGCAGTCGGTCCGATTCTCGAAGAACGGTTTCCGGCTGCGCGACAACGGTCGGTTGTATCTGGCGAAGATCGGCGACGTGCGGGTGCGCTGGTCCAGGGCTCTGCCGTCGGTGCCGTCGTCGGTGACCGTTGTCCGGGACGCGGCCGGCAGGTTCTTCGCGAGCTTTGTCGTCGAGGTCGCACCGGTAGTGCTGCCCGAGGCAAAGTCCGCGGTCGGGATCGACCTCGGGCTGGGGCACTTCGCCGTTCTGTCGGACGGTACGAAGGTTGACAGTCCACGGTTTCTGCGGCGGGCAGAAAAGCGGCTGAAGAAGGCGCAGCAGAGTCTCAGCCGGAAGGCGAAGGGCTCGAAGAACCGGGCGAAGGCCCGCGTCAGGGTTGCCCGGCTGCATGGCAAGGTCGCCGATGCGCGGCGCGAGTTCCACCACCAGCTCTCTACGAAGGTGATCCGCGAAAACCAAGCGGTCGCCGTGGAGGACCTGGCGGTCAAGGGTCTTGCCCGCACCACGTTGGCGAAGAGCATCCACGACGCCGGGTGGACGCAGTTCGTCGCCATGCTGGAGTACAAGGCCGCTCTGTACGGGCGGACCTTTGTGCGGATCGGCCGGTTCGAGCCCACCAGTCAGGTGTGCTCGACCTGCGGCGTCAAGGACGGCCCCAAACCCCTGAACGTCCGGCACTGGACGTGTCTCGCCTGCGGTGCGTCTCATGACCGGGACGTGAACGCCGCGATCAACATCAAAACGGCCGCCGGGCTGGCGGTGACAGCCTGCGGAGCGCAGATAAGACCGGGACCTGTTCCGGCCCAGCGCGATGAAACAGGAACCCATCCGAAGAGCCGCCCATCCGACGGGCTCAGGCGGGAAATCCCCTCCCACTAGGGATGGGGAGGATGTCAAGCGCGTGGTGATTCCAGGGGGAACCGGGCAGGTCGGCGCGATACTGCGGCGGGCGCTCGAGGCGGCGGGCCATGACGTGGTGGTGCTCAGCCGGCGTCCCGGCGGGCCGGGCGAAGTGGCTTGGGACGGACGGACGACGGGACCGTGGGTCGAGGAGATCGACGGCAGCGACGTCGTGATCAACCTTGCGGGCCGCAGTGTCAGCTGCCGCTACACCGAGGCCAATCTGCGGGCGATGATGGACTCCCGGGTGGATTCCGCGCGGGTGGTCGGTGAGGCGATCGCGGGCGCGCAACGGCCGCCGCGGGTCTGGCTGCAGATGAGTACGGCGACGATCTACGCCCACCGTTTCGATGCCGCCAACGACGAGGCGCAGGGCCTCATCGGCGGCGCCGAGGACGGAGTGCCGGACTACTGGGCGTACAGCGTCGAGATCGCCAAGCGCTGGGAGCAGACCCAGGAGGCGGCCGCGACCCCGTATACGCGGAAGGTCGCGCTGCGCGCCGCCATGGTGATGAGCCCGGACCCAGGCGGCGTCTTCTCGGTGCTGTCGCGGATGGCCAGGCTCGGGCTCGGCGGGCCGGTCGGGGGCGGGCGGCAGTATGTGTCGTGGATCCACGAGCGGGACTTCGTCCGCGCGGTGGAGTTCCTCGTCGAGCGTGAGGACATCGACGGTCCGGTGAACCTGGCCGCGCCGACGCCGCTCCCCCAGCGGGAGTTCATGCGGGAGCTGCGGACCGCTTGGCGGGTGCCGGTGGGGCTGCCGGCGACGAAGGTGATGGCGGAACTCGGCGCGTTCGCGCTGCGCTCGGACACCGAACTGCTGCTCAAGAGCCGCCGGGTGACGCCCGGTCGGCTGCTCGATGCGGGCTTCACGTTCGAGCAGCCCGAGTGGGGTGCGGCGGCCGCTGAGCTGACCGCACGGTCGCGGGCCTGAACGAACCGGCTCATGGAGGGCGTTACAGCGAACCCGCCTGCGGAGATCCTCACTACGAACCGGCCTGCGGAGGTCCTCACGCAGAGGAGCCCGGGCGGTTCTGCTCGCGCCAGTCCCGGGGTGAGATTCCGTAGGCCCGTTTGAACGCCTTGCTGAAGTGGGTCGCGTCCGTGAAGCCCCAGCTCCGTCCGATCGCCGCGATGGTGCGCAGCCGCCCGTTCGGGCCGGCCAGCTCCCGGCGGCAGGCGGCCAGGCGGCGGGTACGGATCCAGTCTCCGAGGCTGATTCCCGAGCGGGCGAGTACGGCGTAGAGGTGCCGTACGGAGATGTCATGCGCGGCGGCTGTCCGCGCCGCCGACAGATCCGGATCGGCCAGATGCCGCTGTATGTACTGCGTGATTCGCAGGCTGAGTGTCGCCTCCAACGGGGCCGCGGCCAGGCTGGAGTTGCTGTGCTGGGTGGTCAGGAGGGCGCGCAGGAGTTCGACGCTGGGTTCGACGACGGTGTGGGCGTGCGCGGCCTGGTGCAGCCGGTCGCTGCCGGCCAGTTGGGAGAAGTAGGTGTAGGCGAGGCCCGCGAGGGGGTTGTCGGATCCCAGGGTGACGGTGCTGGTGTCCCGCAGCAGCCGGTCGGGCAGCGCGAGCAACGCGCGGGGGAAGCGCAGGAAGTGGTGGTCGACTCCCTCGTCGAAGAGCAGTGTGTACGGAGAGATCGACTCGTAGACGGCCAGCTCTCCCGGCTGGAGCACGCACTCGCGGCCGTTCTGCACCACCAGGCTGGTGCCCGTCACCTGAAGGCCGAGGAAGACGGCCGGCTCCTCGTCCTGCCGGGCCAGCCGCTCCGTGCGGCGCACGGTGACCGCGGACGCCCGCGCGGAGCAGAACTTGAGGGGGCCCACGTCGCCGAGCCCTATGCGCACGGAGATGTCCTCGGCCGCGGGACGGTGGTCGATGTCGACCGCCACCAGGGATTCCCACACCGCGCCCCGGACCACTTCCTCACGGTCTCGCGGCGCTATGAACGCAGTGTCCAGGACCGGGCTCATCCAGCAGACCCTCGTTCGGTTCGGTGATCGTCGCCTCAGTCTGCCGGGCGCCTCTCGCACCGCGCAACGGCTTCCCCGACGCTCGCCTGGTCTACTCCCCTGATACGGCGCCGAGTTGACGCCGTGCACTACTGGCCAAGTTCCCTGCACGGACGGCCAAATCCGCAGCCCACGATGACCTTAGAGTCCAGGAGCGAACCCGGATAAAGGGACATCACCGGGTGCGCCGCGGCCTGTCCTCTCAAGGAAGTTGGATCGTTCATGGGAACTCGCAAACTCGCGTCAACCCTTCTCTCCGCGACCATGCTGTCGGTCGGCGTGGTGGCCCTGACACCGACGTCGGCGGCTGCCGCGACCCCCAAGTGCACCCGTCAGGTCGAGATGAAGCCGAGGGCCGGTTACTCGTACTACATGATGATCCCGAAGTCGGCCACCACGGTCAGCTGCTACATGAACAAGGGGACGCAGAACGCTGGAGTCACCGCACTGCAGACGGCGCTCGCGTACTGCTACAACGCCAACAAGGGCATTTACGGTGGATTCTTCGGCCCTGGCGATATCGACGGAATCTACGGGCGCGACACCGAGCTCGCGCTGGAGGACGTGCAGTATTCGCTCTTCCCGCAGGAATCGGACATGCACGACGGGATCTACGGCACGAGGACCGCGGCCGTCCTGAAGTTTCCGTGGCACAACCCGAGCAACGACCGGATCATGGACACGTGCACCAGGCGGGACGGGACCGGCTGACCCAGTGGGGCCTCGCCGGGTCGCCGGTCCGCGTTCACCGATGTGCGGCCAGCACTGCCGCGAGGCCCTCTTGCAGGTCCTTGACGAAATACTCGGGAACCTCAAGGGCCGCGAAATGCCCCCCGCGGTCGGGCTCCGCCCACCGGACGATCTGCCGGTATCGCTCCTGCGCCCAGGGGCGCGGGCACTTCTCGACGTCGCGGGGATACATGGTGAGCGCTGACGGGACGTCGATCCGGAGTTCGGGGTCCAGTGAGTTGTGGCTCTCGTAATAGATGCGGGCCGCCGATGCGCCGGTCCGCGTCAGCCAATACAGGGTGACGTTGTCAAGAATTCTGTCCCTGGAGATCGTCTCGAACGGGCTGTCCTCGGTGTCCGACCACTCGGCGAACTTGTCGAGGATCCAGGCGAGAAGCCCGACCGGGGAGTCGACGAGCGAGTAGCCGATGGTCTGCGGCCTGGTGGCCTGCTGTTTCGCGTACGCGGCGCGGTGGCGCCAGAAGTCGCGGGTCTCCTCGGCCCACTCGCGCTCGCCGGGCGTCAGGCCGTCCGTGGTCAATCCGGGCGGTCCCTCCGCGAACGTGGTGTGGATACCGAGCACGTGCGCTGGGAACCTGCCGCCGAGGACCGTGGTGATGTTGCCGCCCCAGTCGCCGCCGTGGGCTGCGAACGTGTCGTAGCCGAGCCGTCCCATGAGTTCGACCCATGCGGCCGCGATCTTTTCGGTTCCCCAGCCGGTCGTGGCCGGTTTGTCGCTGTAGCCGAAGCCCGGCAGCGACGGGACCACGACGTGGAACGCCGGCGCGTCCGCGTCCTTCGGATCTGCCAGCTCGTCCACCACGTCGACGAACCGGGCGATGCTGTCCGGCCAGCCGTGCGTCAGGAGCAGAGGAGTGGCGTCTGCGCGTGCGGAGCGGCGGTGCAGGAAGTGGATTCCCAGGCCGTCGATGACCGTACGGAACTGGCCGATCCCGTTGAGGCGTTCCTCGAACGCCCGCCAGTTGTAGCCGGTGCGCCAGTAGTCCACGAGATCGACGAGGTCGGCGAGCGGAACGCCTTGTGCCCATCGGCCAGGGCCCGGCGCGGCGCCATGGACCGTCTCGGCCTCCGGCAGTCGCGCGGCCGCCAGTCTCGCGCGCAGATCCTCGAGGTCGGCGTCCGTCGCGTGGGCTTCGAATGCTTGCACGTCGCTGGTGTGACGGGGCATGAGACCTCCTCGGCCGTCGCGGAGCCGGCCGCCAACCATCGCGAACCGGCTTAGACGGTTCTACCACGCCGCTGCCTCGAAATGGAACCTGCTAAGGTGGTTCCATGCCTTCCGAGTTCCCTGACTTCCGCCTCGGCACCGTGCTGGCGACCAGCTTCACGGGGACTTTGTCGGAACGTCACGGCGACTCCGTGGAGCGCATCCCCACACCGCAGCGACTCGTCGACTGGCTTGCGGTGAGCGGCCTGGCCGTGGACTCCTGCACCGCCGCGCAGCTCGAACTCGCCCGGGAACTAAGGGAGTCGATTCATGCCGCCGCGACAGCGGCCGCGATCGACGGCGCTCTCCCCGCGCCTGCCGTCCAGGTCATCAACGACTTCAGCGCCCAGGGGCGGGCCGCCGCGATCCTGACGCCCGAGGGCGAGCGGCAATGGCGGCTCAACCCGGCTTCCCGCGTGGAAGACGCCCTCGGCGTGATCGCCGCCGACGCGATCAGCATCATCGCCGGCGAACGCGACGGAAAACTGGCCTTGTGCGCCTCGCCGACCTGCCGGGCCGCTTTCTTCGATACCAGCCAGAGCCGCACCCGCAAATGGTGCGACATGAACACGTGCGGCAACCGCCAGAAGAAGGCGCGCTTCCACGCCAACCAGCGCAAGAGCCCCAGATCAGCAGGCTCGAACTAGACGCACGCGACAGTCTGCTCGGGTCCGCTCAGCCCTCCCCGCTGCCCGTGTACAGGTCGAGCTCGCCGTCCAGTTCCACGGCGAGAACCGTCGCGTACGGGTCGCTGCGCGTGGGTGCATCGATGCGCACCACACCCGGAACATTGCGGCTGGGAAACCCGCCGACGACGCGATGGGCGAGCTTTTCGCCGGTGCCCAGGACGGAGACGCTCCGCACGGCGTTGCGCAGTCCGCGCAGTTCGACGAATCCCCGCACAGCGTCGAAACAGAAGAGGAAGACGGTGCGGCGGTCCTTCGCGAGGGTGGAAGGCCCGTAGTGGTGGCCGTAGGGCAGGCCGGCCTCGGTGGGGTACACCGCGTCGGCGTTGCAGCGGATCCAGGCGCCCAATCCCTCGAGACAGGCGGCGTGTTCGCGCCGGATGCGCCCCTCGGCCGTCGGGCCGGTGTTCAGGAGCAGATTGCCGCCGTGGCCGATGGTCTCGGCGAAGACACGGACCAGTTCGCGTACGGATTTGTGGGCGGTGTCCTGCGGTTGGTAACCCCACATGTCGCCGATCGTGTAGCACAGCTCCCATGGCCCGCCGGGACGCGCGATGGGCACGCCGAGTTCGGCGGTCGTGTAGTCGCCGTGGCCGAGCATCCGCCCGTTGAGCACGGTGTCCGGCTGCGACCGCAGGATCCCGTCGCGCAGTTCCTTCATCCGCCACTGCCGCTCGTCACGCTCCCAGGCACCGTCGAACCACAGCAGGTCCGGCCCGTAGCCGTCGAGCAGTTCGCGTATCTGGCCACGGTGCACCTCGCGCAGGAACCGCTCCCAGCGTTCCGGCTCCTCCTCACCCGGTGCGGGCATGGAGCGGCGGTTGTCGACCCAGGGCCGGTGCAGGCGCGCGGGGCGCACGCTCGGGTAGTCCGGGTGACTCCAGTCGCTGTGCGAGAAGTACAGGCCGACGCGCAAGTCCTTGGCGCGCATGGCGTCCGCGAACGGGCCGACGAGGTCGCGGGCTGCCGGGGTGCGCCTGACGACGGACAGATCGGTGCAGCGGGTGTCCCACAAGGCCACGCCGTCATGGTGCTTGGTCGTCAGGACCGCGTACCGCGCGCCGGCCCGGCGGAACAGCGCGGCCCAGTCGTCCGGACGGTACCGGTCGGCGGTGAAACCGTTCAGCTGCGCCATATAGCTGTCGTACGGGACATCGCCAGCGTAGAACGACCAGGACTCGGCCACTCCGTCCACCGCGTAGATGCCCCAGTGCACGAAGATGCCGAGCTTGGCCTCGGCGAACCATGGCTGCATGGTCACGCGGTGTGCTCCAGTTCCTCGCGATGCACGGTGATGACATCGGATGTCTCGCAGAGCTCATCGAGACCTGCCTTGTGAACGCCTAGGGCCTCCGCTTCCTCGTCCCGCAGGAAGAGGTCCTGGACAAGCAGCCGAAACGCGAAGGGTCGCGTCAGTGCGGTCATGGCGGGGAACAGTATTGATCGGACGATCGATCGTCAAGATCGAACGATCGATCTTTCGAAAGCGAGCGTGGTGACCGCAGAGTAGGCTTCCACCGTCCGGCCTCCGAGGATTTCGGACCACTGCAAATCAAGCGCCGCCAAGGCAGACCAACAGGGGCACCACGTGAGGTTCACGGTCGACGAGCGCCACCAGCGCATCCTCGAACTCGTCCGCGCGCACGGCACTTTGCGTGTCGCTGAACTCGCCGACCACCTGGGCATCTCCACGGTCACCGCGCGCCGGGACGCCGAGACTCTCGCCTCGGCGGGAAAGCTCGACCGGGTGCGCGGCTCCGTGTCCTGGCCCGGCACCCCGCCGACCGGCGCACGGCGGACCGTGCTCGACCGGACACCCACAGCGGCCGCACCGGGCGACGGTCCGCTGATCGGTCTGCTCGTCCCCCAGCCCCAGCACTACTTCGCGGAGATCATCCGCGGCGTCACCGACGCGGTCCGCGAGGCCGGCGGCCGGCTGATCCTCGGCTTCTCCGCCTACGCGCCGGGCCAGGACGACGCCCAGGCCGCGCGACTACTGGAAGCCGGAGCGGAAGGACTTCTCCTGACCCCCGGCTGGATGTACGACGGCACCGAAGCGGCGGCCTCACAGCTGATCTTCGACGTCCCGGCCGTCCTGCTCGAGCGCCGGCCGGCCGCCGGCACGCAAGCGGCGGAAATGGACCACGTCTGTTCCGACCACTACGCGGGAGCCGGTCTCGCGGTGCGCCACCTGGTCGCCCGCGGACACCGCGACATCGCCCTGCTCAGCGGCCTGAGCGCGCCGGGCACCCAAGTGCGCGCCGGTTATCTCGCCGCGCTGCATTCCGCCGGCATCGAGCAGCCGCCCATCGAGCCGATCGAGCTCTACGTGGGGGCCATCGACCACGACCGGCTGATGCAGGCGGCGAAGCAGCTGCTCGACGCGGTCACCGGCGGCAAGGTCAGCGCCGCCCTCGTGCTCAGCGACGACGACGCGATCGTCCTGCTGCAGATGCTGCGCACCCTGGAGCCGCGCATCGAAGTACCCAAGGACCTGGCGCTCGTTGCGTACGGCGACGATGTGGCGGCCCTGTCCGACCAGCCTCTGACGGCTGTCGCGCCCCCCAAGAACGAGGTGGGGCGGGCTGCCGTGGAGCTGCTGCTGCGGCGCCTGCGGGAGGTGCGCGAAGGTGCGGAGCCCGCGCCCCGGACGCATCTCACCCTGCTGCCCCGGCTGCGGGTGCGGCGCTCGTGCGGCACCGCCTGAAGCACCACCGACACACACGGCTCCGCATCGAAATCGCTGAGTCCTGCATGTTTCGATCGAGATGATCGAAGGATCGAATTTCGATCCCGACCTCTTGACGGCGATCGGAGCGGTCGCCAGTATTCGGATCGTCGCTCAGGGACCGAAATTCATCGGACCTCTGAGGCTGTTCCATCGCCCGACCGCCCGCATCCGAAGTGACGATCCGCGCTGCCCGCGCGGCTCCTCACCCTGCCCGGGCGCACTGCCGGACGGGCGGCGAGAAGGGGAGCGCCATGTCGCTGACGACCAAAGAGCCGGAGCTGCGCCGCGAGGCGCCGGCTCCCGCCGAGCCGGCCGGACCGCCTGACCGCCCCGCCCGGTTGTGGCAACGCCTGCGCCGGGACCGGGCCTTGCTGTTCCTGATGGTGCCGGGTCTGGTCTACTTCGCGGTCTTCCACTACGGCGCACTGTTCGGCAACGTCATCGCGTTCAAGGACTATGTCCCCTTCATCGGCGTCGTCGACAGCCCCTGGGTGGGCTTCGAGAACTTCCAAGTGCTCTTCGAGGACCCGTCGTTCTGGGCGGCGGCCGCGAACACCGTCGGCCTGTCGTTCCTGCAGATCGTGTTCTTCTTCCCGCTGCCACTGGCACTCGCCCTGCTGTTGCACAGCGTCGTCCAGGGCAGGACACGCAAGTTCGTGCAGAGCGTCGTGTACCTGCCGCACTTCATCTCGTGGGTCATCGTCGTCGCGCTGTTCTACCAAGTCATCGGCGGTGACGGCCTGGTGAACGGACTGCTCGGCGGGGGCGACCATCTGATCGACGTGGTGGGCAATCCGGCGGGCTTCGAGCCGCTGATGGTCGCGGAGCTGATCTGGAAGGACTGCGGCTGGGGCACGATCATCTTCCTCGCCGCGCTGCACAACGTCGACGAGGGTCTGTACGAGTCCGCGGCGCTCGACGGCGCGGGACCCTGGCGCAGGTTCTGGCACGTGACGCTGCCGTCGATCCGGCCCGTGGTCATCCTGCTGCTCATCCTGCGCCTCGGCGAAATCCTCACCGTCGGCTTCGAGCAGATCATGCTGCAGCGCGACCAGTTCGGCCCGGACGTCGCCGAAGTGATCGACACCTACGTCTACTTCAACGCCGTCGAGGGCGGCCACTGGGGCGTCTCGGCCGCCGCCGCCCTGTTCAAGGGCGTGATCGCCGGCATCCTCGTCTACCTCGCGAACAAGATCGCCCACCGCATGGGCGAGCAGGGGGTGTACCGCTGATGAGCGACCTCGTCGAAACCCGCGAGGCCCAGGCCGAACCCGTGGACGAACCCGCGCGCACACCAGGTCGCCGCACAGCGCGCAAGGCAGGCAGCGAGCGGCCGGCCTGGAAGGAGAAGCCCCGCGCGATCACCCAGGTCGCGAAGGGAGCCGTTCTGCTCCTGACCGTCGCCATGGTGCTCATCCCCTTCTGGGTGGTGCTCGCCACCAGCCTCGCGCCCGGCCAGCAGATCATCGACAGCGGAGGCTGGGCGCTGTGGCCGGAGAGCTGGACCTTGGACTCGTACAGCAAAGTCCTCTCCAGCGAGGTGACCACCCGCGCGCTCATGGTCTCCGTCGGCGTGACGGTGACCGGCACCCTGTTCAGCCTCGTCTGCACGGTGATGCTCGCCTACGCGCTGGCCCGGCCGGGCGTCGTGGGCGGCAAGCCGGTCATGCTGGTCATCCTGTTCACGTTCCTGTTCCCACCCGGCTTCATCCCGACCTATCTGGTCCTGGACACGCTGGGGCTGATCGACACCTACTGGTCGTTGTTCCTGCCGGTGACGGTCAACGTCTTCAACCTCGTCGTCGTACGCGGCTTCTTCCAGGGCATCCCTGAGGAGTTGTACGAGGCCGCGCGACTCGACGGCGCCGGTGAACTGCGGACCCTCCTGACCATCGTCCTGCCGCTGTCCAAGGCCGTGATCGCGGTGGTCGGTCTGTTCTACGCCGTGGGGTACTGGAACGACTTCTTCCGCGGCGTCATGTACATCAACGACACCTCGATGTTCCCGCTGCAGACCGTTCTGCGCGGCTACGTGAGCCGCGGCGAGGGGCTGGCCAGCGAGATGAGCGTCGAGGGCACCGTCACCCAGGCGCCACAGGCCATGAAGATGGCCGTCGTCATGATCGCGACGATTCCGATCCTGTGCGTGTACCCGTTCATCCAGCGCTACTTCACCAAGGGCGTGCTCACGGGGGCCATCAAGAGCTGACCGCTCACGCCCGCCCCCTTCTTCTGCCGCTCGCCCGCATCAGCCGACTCCCCCGGTCCCGGGGCCCCTTCCCAAGGAAGTCATGTCATGAGCTCTGGAGTTTCCCGCAGATCGGTCCTGCAGGCCGCCGGCATCGGCACCGCGCTCGGCGCGACCGGATTCTCGCTGACCGGCTGCTCTTCGTCCGGTTCCAGCGGACAGAACAAGATCGGCAGCGAAGGCAAGGAGCTCGCGCCGTTCCCCGCGTACGTCCCCTGGACCAAGGGCCCGGCCGCCGACCTCCCGGGCACCGAAGAGGGCGTACAGGCCGCGTACTTGAAGTATCCGGCCGAGCCGGCCGATGCACTCGCCGAAAAGCCCGGAGACGGCTCCAAGGTCACCATCTGGATCTCGTCGTGGAACTCCTCACCGCTGCCACGGGGTAGGAACAAATTCTGGCAGGCCGCCGAGAAGGCCCTCGGCGTCGAGCTCGACGTCACCGTCGTACCGGCGATGGAGTACTCGAAGAAACTCGCCGCGCTCATGGCCAGCGGCGAGATGCCGGACATCATGCAGCTCGTGGCCACGCCCAACGAGGCGCAGTTCGTGCCGGCCAAGTGCCAGGACCTGAGCGAGTTCATCGCCGGTGACGCGGTCAAGAAGTACCCCTACCTGGCGAACATCCCCACGTACGCCTGGAAGTCGTCCGGACGGTACGCCGGCAAGATCTACGGCATCCCGGTCGAGCGGCCGCTCGCCGGCCACGGGCACATCGTGAACAAGGCGAAGTTCAAGGAAGCCGGCCTCCTCGTCCCCGAGATCGGCGGCATCGGCGTCGACGAGTTCACCCAGGGCCTGGAACAGCTCTCGCAGAAGGGGAAGGCGGCGCTCGGCGCGCAGAAGGACGGCGGCTTCGGCTTCAACGCCTGGATGCCCGCCTTCGGCACGCCCAACGTGTGGTCCGTCAAGGACGGCGCGTTCGTCAACTACATCGAGACCGATGAATTCCTTGCCGGTCTCGAACAGATGGTGAAGTGGCAGGGCAAGCGCGTCTACCGACGCGACGCCCTTGCCATCGACGGCCTTCAGGAGAAGACCGAGTTCCTCGGGCAGAAGGTGTTCTCCAAGGTCAACAGCCCGATCGACTTCAAGGGCAACGTCATCGAGGCCAAGGGTCGCTTCGAGATCGACTACGCCCTGCCCTTCAAGCCCTCCAACGGGGCGACTCCCGTGCACTGGCTGGGCGGTGGCATCTACGGCAGCGGCCAGACCGTCCTCAAGAAGGCGCCCAAGGCCCGCATCGAGATGCTCCTTCGCGTCCTCGACGCGCTCGGGGCCCCCTTCGGCACCAAGGAGTGGGAGCTGTTCAACTACGGCGTCGAGGGCACCCACTTCACCCGCGGCAAGGACGGCGGCCCGGTGCCGGCCGAGCTGGCCGTCTCCGGCGGCGACGGCCCCAACATCCTGCCCCTGTACTACCTGTCGGCCGCACCGTCGCCGCTGTACTACCCGGACCAGCCCACCGCGGTGAAGGCCCAGCACGCCTGGCAGTCCCAGGTGGTTCCGATCGGCGTGAAGAGTGCGCACCTCGGGCTGCGCACGGATGCCTGGGCCAGTGCGGAGGAGGCCCTGAACCGGCTGCGCGAAGACGCCATCAAGGACGTCGTCACCGGCCGCAAGAAGCTCTCCGACTGGCCCTCGATCGTCAAGAACCACATGAACAAGGGCGGCAAGCAGGCCGCCGAACAGCTGGCCAAGGAGTACGCGGCGGCGCAGAAGGCCTGACCCACTGAGGCGGGGGCCTTGCCCGACTCCCCGCGGGCAGGACCCCGTTCCCTGTACGCGACACCGCCCCGCCCCAAGGCAGGGTCGATCTCCTCCCCCAGCACCCTCCTGTTCAGTTCGTCTCCCTTCGGAGGAACATTCCGTGTCCAGTTCTGTCCCCCCGCGGCCGACCCGTATCGCGATAGCCGGCGCGGCGATGGCCGGTGCGCTGGCGGTCTGCGTACCGACGCTGCCCGCTTACGCCGCCACTGGCCTGGTGGTCAACGGCGACTTCGAGCAGGTCTCCACCGACGGCTCCATCGTCGGCTGGCCGCAGAGCGAGAACCGGGGCACCGGACGGGCGACCGTAGTGGACGGCGCCGGTCCCGACGGCAGCCGCGCCCTCGCGCTCGACCTCGGCGACCCGGGCGACAAGGCGGCGGTCGGACAGGACATCGCCGTCGCCGACAACACCCGCTTCCAGGCCTACCGGATCACCTTCGACGAGCGTGCCGTGGGACTGTCCGGCTACGGCGGCGACCTGTGGGCCCGCGGCTTCGGGCATGACGCCGTCGTCGGCCGGATCAGCGGTGACACGGGCTGGCGCAAGGCGAGCGCCGTCGTCCTCGCACGACCTGGGGCCAAGGCCGTCAATCTGCTGCTCGCCCTGGAACAGAGCACCGGTCGCATGCTGATCGACAACGTCAGGGTCGAGCGCATCGAGGGCAACGAGGTGGGCGCGAACGTCCAGCCGACCGGTGCCGTCCAGCTGACCTGGCACTTCGCCGCATTGGAAAACGCCCCGGCCGCATACGAAGTGCACCGCTCCACGCGGGCGGACTTCACCCCGGGGACGAAGACCCTGATCGACAGCGTGCCGAACGCGTGGACCGCCGAGGACGCCTCCGCCCGCCCCGGCACCGCGTACACCTACAAGGTCGTGGCACTCGCGGCGGACGGCAGCCGGCTCGCCACCACGTCGCCCGAGACGGTCCGCACGCCCGCCGCCTTCCTCGACGAGCAGCAGACGGATGTCCTCACGGCGACCGACACCGGCCGCGGCGCCCGACTGGCCTGGCGGCTGAAGGCGGGTACGAAGGGTGACGTGACGCTGTACGCGGGCGGCCCCGAAGTCGCCGACGGCAAGCTGCGGCAGGCCCGCAGAGTCGGCACGCACGACGGAATCCGAGGCGGGATCACTCTGTCCGACGGACACCTCAAGGAAGCCACCGGCTTCGCACTCACCGGCAGGGACGGCAAGGTCCTGGCCACCGCGCGGCTCGCCGACCTGCAGCACCCGCGGATGGGCGTCACCCCGGACAAGCTCACGAACATCCGTGCCGCGATCCAGCAGAGCGGCACCCCCAAGTCGACCTACGACAGCCTCGTGAACCGCGTCGCCAAGGGCCTGCCCGCCTACAACTACCGCCCGGGCGAGGCACAGGCGTCCTTGGCGCACGACGCGGCTCTGCTCCACCAGGTCAGCCAGGACCCGGCGTACGCACAGACCGCCTATGACGCGGTCATCGAGTCGGGCCGGACCATGCCGTTCATCAACGGCACCGCCTACGCCGGGGCCGCGCCTCTGGAGACGGCCAACGCGGCGGTGAACCTGGCCACCGCCTACGACTGGGCCTACCCGGCCTGGACCGACGAGCAGCGCACCGAGGCGCAGAAGGTGCTGCAGCGTGTGGCGGCCTACCTGGAGGTCTCCTACCATCCGAACTTCGACCTGCCGGCCAAGCAGAGCAACTGGACCGCGGTCGTGCGCGGCGCCGAGCTGGCGCTGCGGCTGGCCGTGCGCGGCGACGGACCGTTCGACCTCCAGGAGTACCGGATCCCGGTCCTTCTGGACGCGATGGGCCGCCACCTGGACACCGCGTACTCCGACCAGGGCTGGGACCAGGAGGGGATCGACTACTTCGGCTACGGCCTCGGTGTCGGCGGTCCCGGCATCACCGGTTCCATCGACGCGGGCATCGGCGCGCTGAAGGCGAAGTGGCAGCGGCCCGCGTTCGCCAACCTGGTCCTGCACAGCGCCTCCGCACAGGCCGACAACGCCCGGCTGCAGTGGGGTGTCGGCACACCCAACGGTCAAGTGCCCATCCCTGGCCTGATCTTCACCCAGGTGCCGGCCGATCAGCGCGCCGCGTGGCTGTGGCAGTACGAGAGGACGGTCGGCGGCTCGGGCGGAACGTACGGGCTGCTCAACTACCCGTACGGCGTTGCCCCGCAGGATCCCGACGAAGCTCCCACCGCGGTACGTGAGGCACTCCTCGACGACCACGGCGGCTCGTACCTCTTCCGCAACCGTTACCAGGACAAGGACGACGTCCTGGTCGGCGCCCAGAACCGCAACGACAGCCACATCGGCTGGGGCGGCTTCGACACCTTCGCCCTCTCGCTGATCGGCCAGGACGTGACCTGGGCGCGGGGGCCCGCGAAGGACTACGCCAAGCGGGAGTTGTTCTCCAAGCCGCTGATCGACGGCTTCCCGGAGAAGCGCAGCACGGACTCGGTCGCGGGCAAGGGCCGGACCCTGGAGTCACGGGCGTACGAGGGCCAGGGCGGCGGCTTCGTGTCGCTCGACGGGCA
Organism: Streptomyces mesophilus; assembly: GCF_011044995.1. Taxonomy (GTDB): domain Bacteria; phylum Actinomycetota; class Actinomycetes; order Streptomycetales; family Streptomycetaceae; genus Streptomyces; species Streptomyces mesophilus. Next base: position 122,181 of record NZ_JAAKZW010000005.1, read on the forward strand.
CCTGAACTACGAGGTGACGCAGGCCCGACGGGATCTCGCGGTCGATCTGCGGCCGGTCGGCGGCGCGGACGCGGTGATCGCCGTCCACGACTCCTTCGCGGACGCGACGACGCACCAGTACACGTGGCAGCTCGCCCCCGAGTCCGGCACGGCGATCACCTTCGGAGTGACCGAGAGCGGAGCGCAGACCTTCCTGTTCCAAAAGGGTGACGGCTACCTCAAGGGCTGGGTCCTCGCCCCCGATGGGGCTCAACTCTCCGTTGACAAGGGCGCGTTCAAGGTGACCAGGAACGGCACGACGGCCGACTTCAAGATCGTGCTCGCCGTCGGCAAGGGCACTCCTCCCGTCGCCACCGCCGACGGGGACGTCCTGACGATCGACGGCACGTCGTACAACCTCGCCGACCTGGTCAGCCACCGGCCCGCCGAGGGCTGACCCAAGACCCCGTGGGAGTCGTCGGTTGCGGAAGCCGACGACTCCCACGGTCACGGATGCACGCCACGGGTCACGGGATCCATGCCGCGGACCCACCCCCACTCACAAGGAGACACAGTGCAAAGACGCATGCTCTCCCCTGCCTCCCGGCTCCTGCGCCGCGCGGTGGTTCTCGTCTCGGGCATCGCCTTGGCGGCCATGACGGTCACCGCCACCGCGGACACCAGGAACGCGGATACGGCCGCCCCACAGGCCACCGCACAAGCCGCCGCGTTCCCGGTGTTCCTCAACGAACGCGGCACGAACCGCCCCACCTTGGAGCAGTACGGCACAACGACACGTTCCACCGTCGTCTACGACGTCTTCGCCTTCACCTGCACCACCACCGCCTGCTACTCCAACGGCGGCGCCCTGCCGTCGCAGGCCACCTATGAGGCGAAGGTCAAGGAGTACATGGGCGCAAACCAGTTCGGCGGCGCCGCAACGGCCCCCGTCGTCCTCGACTTCGAGGCCATCGAGCTCACCCAGGTCCCGACCGGTCAGGCAGCGACCAACGCGTACAACCTCTGGCGCCAGCTGCTGACCTGGACGCGCAACGCCGCCCCGCAGGCCCCGATCTGCCACTACGGCTACGACTGGGAGACCCGCAACCAGGACCTCATCAAGCAGCTCCACACGGACAACCTGCTCAACTGCTTCGCCCCGCGCGCCTACTTCTACGACAACTGGACGCTCGCCGACTGGGACAGCCACCTCGACCGGGCCGTCGCCCGCGACCGCGCGATGGCGCCGACCCACCCCATCTACCCGTACGTGAGCCCGACCGCGTTCAACTCCGAGAGCTATGTGCCCGGCACCACCTGGGCCCACATGTTCGCGGCGGTCAAGGCGAAGACGGACGGCGTCGTCATCTGGGAGCCGAGCGTCCGCGACGCGAACGCCTGCCCCTGGCTGTCCCAGCACAGCTACGAGATGGGCGTCATCACGGGTACGGGCAGCAGCGGTCCGCTCAAGGCCACGGCGACGCTGCCGAGCGGAACCTGCGTCGTGAACCGCGGCACCACCACGAACGTCCCGGTGACGATCACCAACACCTCGGCCGGCACCACCGCGGCCACCCAGATGCAGAGCTTCACCGGAACCTCCGGCTTCTCCGGGAGCTGGAAGTACTGGAACGTGCCCGCCCTTGCCCCCGGCGCGACTTGGAGCACGGAACTGCCCCTGACGATCGCCTCCACCCAGACCGCGGGCACCGCGCTGCTGCATCTGCGCACCGGTCTGAGCGACACCCGCTGGGCCGTAATCGTGAAGTGACGATGCCCGGTGGGTTGTGCCCACTCGCAGGACCTGACCTTCGCGCGAAGGTCAGGTCCTGCCCGTGCCCCGGTACACATCGAGCTCGCCCGCGAGTTCCACGGCCAGCACCGTTGCGTACGGGTCGACGTCGGCTGCTTGTGGTGCGTCGATCCACAGCAGACCCGGGACCTCGTGGAGTCCGCCCGTGACGTGGTGCGCGAGTCCGGTGCCCGTGCCCAGGACGGTGATCTTCTCGACCGGGGTGCGCAGGCCCCGTATGCCGATCGTCTCGCGCGGGGCGTCGAAGCAGGTCAGGTACAAGGTGCGGCGGTCCGCCGAGAGCGTGCTCGGACCGTAGTGGTGCCCTGCGGGCAGGCCGGCCACCGTGCCGTACACCGCCTGGCTGTGGCGCGCGATCCAGTCGCCCAGACCCTCCAGACGCTGCGACTGCTCGGGTGTGATCGTGCCGTCCTCGCGCGGGCCGACGGCGAGCAGCAGATTGCCGCCCATGCCGATCGTCTCGGCGAAGATGCGCACCAGTTGGCGTACCGACTTGTGGTTGTCGTCCCTGTGCTGGAAGCCCCAGGAGTCGTTGACGGTCAGGCACAACTCCCAAGGGCCGTCGGGGGCTTCGACAGGTACGCCCTGCTCAGGAGTCGCATAGTCGCCGTAGCTGAGCATGCGGGCGTTGAGGATCGTTTCGGGGTTGCCCGCGAGGATCTGCTCGGACAGTTCCCGCATCCGCCACTGTTCCTCGCTGCGCTCCCACTCGCCGTCGAACCAGAGCAGGTCGGGGCGGTAGCGGGAGACGAGTTCGCCGACCTGGGCGTCCCGGTAGGCGACGTAGCGCGCCCAGGCCTCAAGGTCCTCGACACCGCCCTCGGGGGTGACGAAACGGTTGGTCCGTACGTCGTCGTTGGGGGCGTCCGGGTGGACCACGCTCGCGTAGTCGGGGTGGTTCCAGTCGGAGTGCGAGTAGTACAGGCCGACCTTGAGGCCTTGTTCGCGCAGGGCCTCGGCATACGGGCCGACGAGATCGCGTCCCGCCGGGGTGCGCTCGACGACGTTCAGCGAGGAGTGCGCAGTGTCCCAGAGAGCCACACCGTCGTGGTGGCGGGCGGTCAGCACCGCGTATTTCGCACCGGCGCGGGCGAACAGCGCGGCCCACGCCTTCGGGTCGTAGGCGGAGGCGGTGAAGCCGTCGAGCTGCTTCATGTACTGCTCGTGCGGCACATCACCGGAGTAGAAGGACCAGGACTCGGCTACGCCGTCGACGGCGTAGATCCCATAGTGGAGGAAGATTCCCAACTTCGCGTCGGAGAACCAGGGTTGCATCGGCATGCCTCGACGCTAGGCGTTCGCGGGCATACGGCGCGTGGGACAGGTTCACCTTCACTGGTCGGTTTTCACCACTTCGCGTTAGACCTCGTACGAGCCGACCAGGCGGGCGAGTTGCCGGCCCGCCACAAGCAGGGGCTCCTCGCTGCGGTTGACCTGGGCGGTGACTTCGGCGCCTTCCAGGGCGCAGATGACCATGGTCCCCAGTTCCCGTGCGCTCTCGGCGGGGAAGCCGCACCGCAGCAGCTTGTCGGCGACCAACTGCTCCCAGCCGCGCAGCGCGTCGGCGCACGCCTGCTGGATCTCCGAGTCGGTGCCGAGCGTCTCCAGGGCAGCCGCCGTGACGGGGCAGCCGTCGGTCCAGCCCGACTCCCGTAGTTCATCGGCGAGTTGCCGCGCGCAGGCCGTCACCGCCTCCGCCGGGTCCTCCTCGCTGTCCAGCGCCTTGCGCAGCAGCGCCGAGAACTCCTCGGTGCTGTGCCGGATCGCGGCGACGGCGACGGTCTCCTTGCCGCCCGGGAAGAAGTGGTAGACGGAGCCGAGGGTGGCCTGCGCCTCCTGGGCGATCTGCTTGATTCCCGTGCCCACATAGCCCTGCCGCTGCAGGAGACGTGCGGCTGCGACGACGATCCGGTCCCGAGTGCTGGTCTGCATGCCACCACCGTAGCCGCTCATTGAGTAGAGCGTTCGTTTTAGAGCTGTGCTACGTTCTCATCACGCTCTGAATAGAGCGATCGTTTTAGTGAGGGGTGGAGATCTCATCATGCGCAGCACCAAGCAGTCGGTCACCGTCATCGGCCTCGGCCCCATGGGGCAGGCCATGACCGGTGCCTTCCTCGACCGCGGATACGACGTCACGGTCTGGAACCGCACCGCGTCACGTGCGGACGAGCTCGTCGCACGCGGGGCGGTGCTCGCGCCGACCGTGGAGAAGGCCCTCGCCGCCAACGAGTTGGTGATCCTCAGCCTGACGGATTACGACGCCATGTACGCCACGCTCGAGCCCGCCGCGGCCGCACTGACCGGCCGGATCCTGGTGAACCTCAGTTCGGACACACCCGAAAAGGCCCGCGCCGCGGCGAGTTGGGCGGCCGAGCGGGGCGCCGTCCAGCTGACCGGCGGTGTCACCGTGCCACCCTCCGGCATCGGTCAGGCGGAATCGTCGACCTTCTACAGCGGCCCGCGCGCGGTCTTCGACGAGCACCGGGCGGCGCTGCAAGTGATCACGGGGCGGACCGACCACCGGGGAGAGGACCCCGGGCTGGCCGCGCTCATGTACCAGATCGGCATGGTCATGTTCTGGACCTCGATGCTGAGTTACTGGCAGGCCGTCGCCCTCGCCGATGCCAACGGCCTGGCAGCGGCGGACATCCTGCCGCACGCGGTGGAGACCGCGAACTCGCTGCCGGGGTTCTTCTCCTTCTACGCCGAGCGCATCGACGCGGGCCGGCACCTCGGCGACGTGGACCGTCTCGCCATGGGGATGGCCAGTGTCGAGCACGTCCTGCACACCAACGCGGACGCGGGAGTCGACACCACGCTGCCGGCCGCGGTCGTCGAGCTGTTCCGGCGCGGCATGGACGCCGGCCACGCAGCGGACAGTTTCTCCTCGGTGGTGGAGCTGATGAAGAAGGCCGAGGCGTAACTGCGCCTGTCCGACGGCCAGTTCACCGCCGGACACGAACCGCAGCGGCCTCAGAGGCTCCCAAGGCCGCCGAGGCCGCCGAAACAAGCTCTACGCCGACGGACCCCCGGAGTTCAGCCGCCCGCAGGCGCCAACTCCGGGGGCCCTTCGACTCCCCAGGAAGGATCGGCGAGCACCAGCCGTGGCGTGGCGCTGCCGGTGAAGACCTCTATCTGGACGAGCAGCGGATCCAGCGTGGCCATGACCGCGGCGGCCGAGCGGCGGCCCGCCCCCGGCCCGGAGAACGCGGCCCAGACCGCCTTGCCGTCGGGCCCGGGCGCCGTCCAGCCCCAGGCGTCCGCGACGGCGTCGACGCGTCGCAGACCGTACGCAGCGGTGCGGCGCGGAAGCGTTTCAGCGGGGTCGAAGACCGCGCACACCACGTCGCTGCCGGATCTCAGCAGGCAGAGCACCACCGGGCAGGGATACGCACCCGGCCCGTCCGCGTCGACGCCGTGCGCGAACGCGTTGGCGACGAGCTCACCGGCGGCCGGCAGGACCCGGGGCGCCAGGGCCCTGCAGCCCCAGCGCTCCAGCGTCGTGACCACGAACTGCCAGGCCACCTTCTCGCTGTCCGCCTCGCTCTCGAGGAGTTGGCTGGCCGTGCCCGCCGTCGCAGCCGCACCCCATGGGTCGAGCAGCGCGGTTGGGTCCGCGGTCGTGGTCACCAGGCCTCCCGAAGCGTCTGAAACGACATCAGAGCAACAATTCCCGGATGACATCCTGATGGTGTGAACTGACGGCTGCAAGCACATCTGCAAGTGCAGCCGTACGCACGTCTGCAAGTACGCCACCGCGCACGGAGGTTCGCGCAGGCAAGTGCAGGCAGGGGACAAGGGGGACGCTTCATGGGTCCGCAACACCGCTCGAAAGTGGCAAGTGACAACGGCATGTCCGCAGCTCTCCTCCCGGATGTGCACTGGCGCAAGAGCGGCCGGAGCAACCCGAACGGCGAATGCGTCGAGCTCGCGGATCTGCCCGACGGCCAGGTCGCGATGCGCAACTCCCGCTTCCCCACGGGCCCTGCTCTCGTCTATACGAGGGCGGAGATCGCCGCCTTCATCCAGGGCGCGAAGGACGGGGACTTCGACGACTTGGCGTAGGCGGCTTCGCCGGGATCAGACCGATCGATGGCGCCCGTGCCCTTCAGCGCTCCGGACGTGATCGCGGAGCGGATCGGCCCTCTCTCATGCGCAGGATCAAGGTGACCGCGTCCTGCGGGCGGGTGCCGGGAGTCAGCAGTTCCTGCAGGAGGAGGCCGCGAATCGCGGCAACGGTGACGGCGGCCACGTCCCGCGCCTCCTTCGCGTCGAGCCCTTCGCGTTCCGCGAGCGAGGCCAGCGTCACGGTCAGGTCGCCTATCGACTCCACGAACTCACGGAAGTCCTCGGGGGCGTACGCGGCCAGACCGACGACGTAGAAGAAGCCGCGGACACGCGACAGCTGCTCCGGCCGGGTGTACGTACGCCAGATCGCCCCGACGAAATCGTCGAAGGTGCCCTCCTCGGCGGCCGCCAAGAGCACCTCGTTGTCACGGGATCGCTGCGCCTTGAGCATGGCGGCCAAGACGCCCGACAGCGACCCGAAGTGGTAGCGCAGCAGGGCGTGGCTGGTCTCGATCCGGGCGGCGACCTCACGGAGCGACATCTCCGGCGGCGGAAGGGCCTCGCCGAAGGCGTCGAGAAGCCGTGCCAGGAGTCGCTCGCTCGCGCTGCCCTTGCGTTCCGAGGTTGACAGGATCACTCCCACAGTTTATCCATTGGAAAAGAAGGCTGGGTGGTTCCGTGTTGCTTCGCACATGGTCGCAGTCAGCTCGCAACGGCGGAGGATCGGCCATGGGACCTGCTCAGGTTGTCGGCGCGGCGGTCATCGACGGATCGGGGCGCGATCCCCGCACCCTCGACATCACCATCGAGCACGGCCGCATCACCCGGCTCGGTGCCGCCGGCGCGCACGGCGAGCGTCTCGATGCCGAGGGATTGACGATGACGCCCGGCCTCATCGACGCTCACGTCCACCTGGGCCTGTCGAGCGCGATCCAGCCGCACTTCTCGTTTCAGATCAGCGCTGCCGAGCTCGCGGCGGACATCTTCGCCACGGCCGGCGCGACGCTCGACGCCGGCTTCACCACCGTTCGCGACACGGGCGGGATCGACGGCGGTGTCGTCACGGCGATCGCGAAGGGCAAGGTCAGAGGGCCGCGCGTCCTGTCCTGCGGACCTGTTCAGTGCCAGATCGGCGGGCACGGCTACTACGGAGCCGCATGGGAACCGACCGAGCTGTGGCGCAGCCACCACATCCCGGGCCTGTGCGCCCTCTCCACGATGTCGGGCAACGCGGACGAGCTGCGGCACAACGTCCGCGAAGCCTTCCGCCGCGGAGCCTCCTTCCTGAAGCTCTGCGTGACCGGCGGAGTGGTGGGCGCACATGATCGACTGACCGACACCCAGTTCACCGTCGAAGAGATCGCTGTTGCCGTTCAGGAAGCCGCGGCACGGAACACCTATGTGACCGTCCACGCCCACAACAACGAGGGCATACGCAATGCGGTCGAGGCCGGGGTGCGCTGTGTCGAGCACGGCACCGCCCTGGACGAATCCACAGCGACCCTGATGGCCGCTCGCGAGGTGGCCCTCGTGCCCACGTTCGCAGTCGTCGAGCAGCTGCTGCACGACACCGCCGGAGCCGGTCTCGCCATCTCGACCCGCGACCGGGCCGAGGGCGTACGCGAGCAGATGGCGAAGGCGCTCGCTGTCGCCAAGCACGCCGGAGTACGGATCGGGCTGGGTTCCGATCTCATCGGCCCGGCCCAGGACCGGCGCGGCACAGAACTCAGCCTGCGCGCAGCCCTCGAGACGCCGATGGAAGCGCTCGTGGCGGCGACCCGCACCAACGCAGAGATCCTCGGCCTGTCCGGCCAGGTGGGTGTCATCGCTCCCGGCGCGCAGGCAGACCTCGTTCTGTGGAACGGCAACCCGCTCGAAGACCCGGAACTGTTCTCCGACCCCACCAACGCCGTCGTGGTCATCCAGGCCGGCGAAATCGTAAAGGAACTCAGATGAGCACCATGTGGCAGGGCTGCCTCCCCCACACCGACTACTTCGAGATGCGCTCCGGCGGTGGGCTCGACTACGGCGTCTGGGTCACCACGCCACCGCGCTACGACCCTGCCACGGCGCCAGCGCCTGTCGTGTACGTGCTCGACGGCAACTGGGCCGTGGGCATGACCGCCCCGCTCATCGTCACGCAACTGGACCCCATGCAGTCGATTCAGCCCTACGTCCAAGTCAGCGTGGGATACGCGGGCCAGGAAGCCGAGCACTGGGACCGGCTCCGTAACCGCGACCTCGTGCCGCCCGGCGAACCCATCGCGAAGGAGTTCATCGATGCGGTGGAGATGGGGGTCGCGGCGGGCACGACGACGCGCGAGCAAGCCGACGCCTACCTCGCCGAACTGAACGACAGCCGCGGGGACATGTTCCTGAACTTCCTCACCGACGACCTGCACCCGCGGATCGCACGCGACTACGGCACAGCCCCGAGCGGTCACGGCCTCTTCGGCTATTCCTACGGCGGACTCTTCAGCCTCTACGCCTGGCTCACCAAGAGCACCTTCTTCGAGAGCATCGGCGCGGGCAGCCCCGGCATCGTCAGCGCAGACAGTCAGGTCTTCGCCCGTCTTGAAGCAATGGGTGACGCCCTGCCCGCCACCAAGCTTCACGTGACCTTCAACGAGCAGGAGATCCTCGGAGACCTGGCGGTCTACCAGAACCTCACGCAGCACACGGCCACGTTCCTGCACCGCCTCACCGCACACGGCGGACCCGTCACCAGCGCACTCATGCACGAGACGCACGTGACCGGGCTGCAGGCATCGTTCCTCAGCTACCTCAGGACCTGCCGCGCCCAGTGAGCGCTGACGCCTCGGAACCGAGCGCCAGGGTTGCGCGTCCTCCCGCGTACGCAATGGATCTTGCAGACAAGGACGCCGCACCCATGACAGCAACCCGCTACCTCTACCTGGCCCGGCACGGCGAGGCGACGCCCGACGAGAGCGGCCTCACCGAGGCGGGCCGTGCCCAGGCCCGGTTGCTGGGCGAACGGCTGCGGGACAAGCCCCTCACCGCGGTGCACCACGGCCCGCTGCCCCGGGCCACCGAGACCGCGCGGCTGATCCGCGAGCAGCTCGGCAGCGTCGACATCCACGCCTCACCGGTGGCCGGCGACTACCTCCCGTATCTGCCCAAGCGCGAGGAACTGCCCGCGGACAGTGCGGACCGCTATCTCTCGTGGCTCGCGCAGTTCCCGGCGGCCGAACGCGAGGACGGGCCCGCGCTCGCGGCGCGGGCCCTCGCGGAGTTCACCGGTCCCATCGAGGGTGACGAGGACCGCCATCAGCTGGTCGTGACGCACAACTTCCTGGTCGGCTGGCTCGTACGGCACGCCCTGGACGCCCCCGACTGGCGCTGGCTCGGCCTCAATCACGCCAACGCGGGGCTCACCGTGATCCGTTATGCACCGGATCGCCCGGCGAATCTGCTCTGCTACAACGACACCCGGCATCTGCCCGAGGAGCTCCGCTGGACCGGGCTCCCCGCGGAGCTGCACATCTGAACGACCGAGGACCGCACGTGCCGCGCACCACCATCGCCCTGCTACTGCTCGCCCTGACCGCCTGCTCCCCCGCCTCCGCCCCGCCGGAGGTCGAGGCCCCTGAGCCCGACGCCGTCTTCGACTACCAGCTCGGCGGCCCGTACGAGCCGGACAAGGAGGTGGCGGCGGTGGCGCGCGACCGCACCGCGAAGCCCGCGCCCGGGCGCTACAACGTCTGTTATGTCAACGCCTTCCAGACCCAGCCGGGCACGTCCATCGACTGGTGGAAGGAGCATCACGACGAGCTGCTGCTGCGCAAGGACGGCGAGCTCGTGATCGACGAGGACTGGGACGAAGCGCTCCTCGACATCTCCACCGAGGACAAGCGCCAGGACCTGATGCGGATCGTCGGACCGTGGCTGGACGGCTGCGCACGCGACGGCTACGACGCGGTGGAGCCCGACAACCTCGACTCCTACACCCGTTCCGACGGGCTCCTGTCCGCCGAGGACGCGGCCGAGTTCGCCCGGCTGCTCGCCGTGCGGGCGCACGGCGAGGGTCTGGCGATCGGGCAGAAGAACACCACCGACCTGCTGCCGAGGAGCGAGAAGATCGGGTTCGACTTCGCGGTCGTCGAGGAGTGCGCGGCGTACGACGAGTGCGAGCCCTTCCGCAAGGCGTACGACAACAGGGTCTTCGCGGTCGAGTACAAGGCGGACGCCTTCGCCCGCGGCTGCCGCCGGTGGGGTGGCGAACTGTCCTTCACACTGCGCGACCTGGACGTACGGCCGCGCGGCGCCAAGGGGTATGTGTTCCGGACCTGTTGACGAGGGCTGCTCACGGGCCCGTGCACGGTTGATGGGGGGCTACTCGCGGGCCCGTGCCCGCAGGGCCTTTCGGTCGAGCTTGCCGACGCTGGTGACCGGCAGCCGGTCCAGGATGTGGATCTCCCGCGGGTACTTGTGCGCGGCGAGCTGTTCCTTCCCGTACGCGATCAACTCCTCGCTCCCGCACGGCTGATCCGGATGCAGCGCCACGAAGGCGACGACCTCCTCGCCGAGGCGCTGGTCCGGTCGGCCGACCACACCGGCCGAGGCGACGGCGGGGTGGTTGAGGAGGGCGTCCTCGACGTCGCGGGGGAACACGTTGAAGCCGCCGCGCAGGATGAGGTCCTTCTTGCGGTCGATCAGGTGGAGGGCGCCGTCCTCGTCGAACCGGCCGATGTCGCCGGTGTGCAGCCAGCCGCCCTCGAGGGTCAGCGCGGTGAGGTCGGGTGCGTTCCAGTAGCCGGCCATGACGCCGTGCGCGCGGACGCAGATCTCGCCCTCCGAACCCGGCGGCACTACCTGGTCCTTGTCGTCACGGATCTCGATCTCGTATCCGGGAATCGCCGTGCCCACGGAGCCGGGGCGGTTGCTGCCGGGCCGGTTGGTGGAGATGACGGAGCCCGACTCCGTGCAGCCGTATCCCTCGAGGATCTCGCTGCTCGGGACGGCGCGCTGCCAGGCGGCCCGGGTGTCCGGTGCGAGGGGTGCGGCGCCGCTGCTGACGTAGCGCATCTCGGAGAGGTCGGCCTCGGCGAGCGGCTGCTCGAGCAGCATCTGGATCATGCTGGGGACGAGGGTGGTGCGCTGCACGCGGTGCTCGACGGCGAGCTCGAGCCACTGCGCCGGGTCGAACCAGCGCTGCAGTACGGCCAGTTGCGGCTCCACCGCATGCCAGCCGATCAGCGTCACGATCAGTCCGTACGCATGCGACAGCGGCAGGGGCATCAGGGTGCGGGTGATGCCGTCGGTGAGGCCCTCCACGCGGGACGCGGTGAACGCGGCGGACGAGCAGGCGTGCAGATTGCGGTGGCTGAGCATGACGCCCTTGGCCCGTCCGGTGGTGCCGCCCGTGTACATCAGCGCCGCCAGATCGGCCCCACCGCGCGGCACGACGTCTGAGGGTGCGGCGGTTTCCACGTCCGCGTACGGGGTGATCGTAACGGTGGGCGGCAGCTCGGGTGCGCCCGGCGGCAGTTCGTCGACCACGATGACCTGGCTGAGGCCGGGGGCGTGCGGCGCGGCCGCCGCGACCGAGGCCATCAGATCGGCCGTGGTGACCAGGAAGCGGGCACCTGAGTCGGTCAGGATGTGCGCCAGTTCCACCGGGCTCACCAGGAACATCACCGGGGTGACCACCGCGCCCGCCCGCCAGATCGCCTGGTAAGTGATCGACACCTCCGGGCAGTTGGCCATCAGTACGGCCACACGGTCGCCGGGCCGGACCCCGAGCTCCGCGAGTCCCCCGCCCGCCCGGGTGGCGCGCTGGAACAGCTCTCCGGAGCGGTGCCGCCGGCCGCCGTAGACCAGCGACTCGTGGTCCCCGAGTCGTTCGTACGCGGATTCGGCGAGCCGTGCGAGGTGGTCGGCCTGGTCGAGCGGCATCGGGGGCACCTGCCTTGTCGTGGGCGGCGGGCGGGACGGACCGAGCGCGAGCGTTCGCCGGGAGTATGGCGCCGGGACGCGGCCGCGGCAATGGGTGCGGCATGCACTCACCGACCGGTGTGCACGGGCCCAACGGCAACACGCCCGGCCGGCGCGGAGAACCTCCGGTCGGACCACTCCGACTGCGCCCGATGATCATCAGACCTACCTTGGCTGAATGAGCGTCAGATCCCGGTTCAGGCCCGCCCTTTGCACCCTGCTCGCCCTCGCGGCGGGCTTCACCCCGGCACTGCCCGCACATGCCTCGGACACCGATCGCGTCCAGGGCCCGCCCCCGCTCCCCCGGCACCTCTCGGCGCGCGCCTGGGTAGTGGCGGACGCGGGCACCGGGCAGGTGCTCGCCGCCCGTCGGCCGCATCAGCGGCTCGCGCCCGCGAGCACGCTCAAGACCCTGTTCGCCCTCACGGTGCTGCCGCGGTTCGACAGCCGGATGCGGCACCGGGTGACGGCGAAGGAGCTCGCGGGGATCGGCGCGGGCAGCAGCCGGGTCGGAGTGCGGATCGGCGGGACGTACCGGGTCGAGGACTTGTGGCGCGGCACCTTCCTCAAGTCGGGCAACGACGCCGTGCGGGTGCTCGCCCGGATGAACGGCGGCTGGTGGCACACCGCCCGGAAGATGAACGCCAAGGCCCGGGCGCTCGGCGCCCGCAACACCCATGTGGTCTCCCCCGACGGGTACGACGCCCGCGGGCAGTTCTCCTCCGCGTACGACCTGACGCTGTTCGGCCGTGAGGGACTGCGCAACCGGGACTTCGCCTACTACTGCCGCAGTGCCTACGGCTACTTCCCGACCCCGCGGGGCTGGGTGCGCATCGACAACACGAACCGGCTGCTCGCCGGCTCGCACGGGGTGCGGCGGTATCCGGGCGTGATCGGCATCAAGAACGGCTACACCACGCAGGGCGGCAACACGCTGATCGCGGCCGCCCGGCGCGGCGGCCGGACCATCATCGTGACCGTGCTCAACCCGCAGTCCGGAGCGCGCAACGGCGTGTACCACGAGGCCCGGGCCCTGCTGGACTGGGGATTCGCCGCGCGCGGCCGGGTCAAGCCGGCCGGCTGGCTGCCGAAGTCCGGGGGCTGAGCGTCAGGCGCGCCCTTCGCCCCGCCGGCGTGCCCAGTACAGCGAGGCGCCGATCGCGCCGGCCACCAGGGCACCGCCGAGGCCGAGCTGGATCAGGTCGGACTGGTCGAAGGTGCCGCCCGAGCCGGCCTTCACGCCCTTGTGGATGGGCGGCTGCGTGCCCTGGTGCGTGGGCCAGATCGTGCCGCCGTCGTCGGCGATCTTCACGGTGACCTTCTTGGTCTGGCTCTTGCAGGTGAAGGTGACCTCGTACTCGGCGGCGGGCTTGGCGTCGTCGAAGATCCAGGCCGTCCCCGACTTGCCCTCGTTGAGCTCGACGACATCGAAGATGCCGGCCTCGGCCTTGACCGTCGGTTCCTGACAGCCGGACGAGGTGAGCGTCACCGTGCCGCCGGGCTTGACCGTGGTCGGCGAGACGGACACCTGCCAGCCCCAGTTCCCCCAGTCGTCCGCGGCCGCCGCCGGTGTCGCGCCCAGCGCGAGCACACAGCCGCTCGCCAGGATCGCCGCCGCCGTCTGACGCCTCGGTGCCACCGCGCGCATCAGAACCACTCCCGTCCTTTATGTCCCTGTTTGCCGTCTCCTTTGGCGACCCTAGGGGCAGCGTCCGCAGTACACCGCTCGGGTGGGCCCGGACGGCGTAGGGATACGCCCAGTTGACGGGCCGTCGGGCCCGGCCGCGTACGGAATCGGAGCAGGCCGCGTACGGAATCCGAATCTGCTTGCGCCAGATGAAGCACTCCTGCGGGGTGGCTTAAGAAATCGTTGATGGACTCCGCCCGCACCGCGGGGCAGATTGATGAGTGGCTCGGCATGATCACGAACTCAGGAGGCTCCCCCGGTGAAGGCACTCGTCAAGGACAAGGCGGAGCCCGGACTGTGGATGCGGGAGGTGCCCGAGCCGGTGATCGGCCCCGGCGAGGTCCTCATCAAGGTGCTGCGCACCGGGATCTGCGGCACCGACCTGCACATCCGCAACTGGGACGGCTGGGCCCAGCAGACCATCACGACGCCGCTGGTCGTCGGGCATGAGTTCGTCGGCGAGGTCGTCGAGACCGGGCGCGACGTCGAGGACATCAACGCCGGCGACCGGGTGAGCGGCGAGGGCCATCTGGTGTGCGGCAAGTGCCGCAACTGTCTGGCCGGGCGCCGGCACCTGTGCCGCGCCACGGTCGGGCTCGGTGTCGGCCGCGACGGCGCGTTCGCCGAGTACGTGGCGCTGCCCGCGTCCAACGTGTGGGTGCACCGCGTGCCCGTCGACCTCGACATCGCCGCGATCTTCGACCCGTTCGGCAACGCCGTGCACACCGCGCTGTCCTTCCCACTGGTCGGCGAGGACGTGCTGATCACCGGTGCGGGCCCGATCGGTCTGATGGCCGCCGCCGTCGCCCAGCACGCCGGCGCCCGCAACGTGGTCATCACCGACGTCAGCGAGGAGCGCCTCGAGCTCGCCCGCAAGGTCGGTGTGAGTCTCGCCCTCAACGTCGCCGAATCCTCCATCGCCGACGGCCAGCGCACCCTCGGTCTGCGCGAGGGCTTCGACGTCGGCCTGGAGATGTCCGGCAACCCGCGGGCCATGCGCGACATGGTCGCCAACATGACGCACGGCGGAAAGATCGCCATGCTCGGGCTGCCCGCCGAGGAGTTCGCGGTCGACTGGGCGCGGATCGTCACCTCGATGATCACCATCAAGGGCATCTACGGGCGCGAGATGTTCGAGACCTGGTACGCGATGTCCGTCCTCCTGGAGCGCGGCCTCGACCTCGCCCCGGTGATCACCGGCCGCTACTCGCACCGTGACTTCGAGGCGGCCTTCGACGACGCGGCGTCCGGCCGCGGCGGCAAGGTCATCCTCGACTGGACCGCCTGACCGGACCGTCGGCCGGCCTTGCCGGCCGCCGTCCCTCCTGCCTTCTTCCGAACGCCGCGACCCCCGAGAAGGAACCCCTCATGTTCGACTCCGTACGCGCACAGCTGCAGCAGACCCTCGACGAGATCGAGGCGGCGGGTCTGCACAAGCCCGAGCGCGTGATCGGCACCCCGCAGTCCGCCACCGTGGATGTCACGGCCGGCGGCCGCCCCGGTGAGGTCCTCAACTTCTGTGCGAACAACTACCTCGGTCTCGCCGACCACCCCGAGGTCGTCGCCGCCGCCCACGAGGCCCTCGACCGCTGGGGCTACGGCATGGCCTCGGTGCGCTTCATCTGCGGGACGCAGGAGGTGCACAAGGAGCTCGAGGCGCGGCTCTCGTCGTTCCTCGGCCAGGAGGACACGATCCTCTACTCCTCCTGCTTCGACGCCAACGGCGGTGTCTTCGAGACGGTGCTCGGCCCCGAGGACGCGGTGATCTCCGACGCCCTCAACCACGCCTCGATCATCGACGGCATCCGCCTGTGCAAGGCCAAGCGCTTCCGCTACGCCAACCGCGACATGGCCGACCTGGAGCACCAGCTCAAGGAGGCCGCGGCGGCCGGTGCGCGGCGCAAGCTGATCGTCACCGACGGCGTGTTCTCGATGGACGGCTATGTCGCGCCGCTGCAGGAGATCTGCGACCTCGCCGATCAGTACAACGCCATGGTGATGGTCGACGACTCGCACGCGGTGGGCTTCGTCGGCGCCGGCGGCCGCGGTACGCCCGAGCTGCACGGGGTGATGGACCGCGTCGACATCATCACGGGCACGCTCGGCAAGGCCCTCGGCGGCGCATCCGGCGGTTACGTGGCCGCCCGCGCCGAGATCGTGGCGCTGCTGCGTCAGCGCTCGCGCCCGTACCTCTTCTCCAACAGCCTCGCCCCGGTGATCGCCGCCGCGTCGCTCAAGGTCCTCGACCTCCTGGAGTCGGCTGGTGATCTGCGCGAGCAGCTCAGCGCGAACACCGCGCTGTTCCGCTCGCGGATGACCGAGGAGGGCTTCGAGATCCTGCCCGGCGACCACGCCATCGCGCCCGTGATGATCGGCGACGCGGCGAAGGCGGCGCGCATGGCGGAGCTGCTGCTCGAGCACGGCGTCTACGTGATCGCCTTCTCCTACCCGGTGGTGCCGCAGGGCGCGGCCCGTATCCGCGTACAGCTGTCGGCGGCGCACTCGACCGCGGATGTGAACCGTGCGGTGGACGCCTTCGTCGCCGCCCGTGCGGCCCTGGCGGAATCCGCGCGGTAAATCCTTGGCAGAATCGGCGGTGTGATCGACGCACGCCGGCTCCGCACGCTGCAGGCCGTGGCAGACCACCAGACGGTGACTGCCGCGGCCGCGGCGCTTTATCTGACCCCTTCCGCCGTCTCCCAGCAGATCGCCGCGCTGGAGCAGGAGTTGGGGCACAAGGTCCTGGAACGGGACAAAAGAGGCATGCGCGTGACGGGCGTGGGCCAGATCCTGCTGCGCCACGCCAGCCAGGTGCTCGCCGAGCTGGAACGGGCCGAGGCCGAGGTCGCCGCGTACACCTCGGGCGACGCCGGCGAGGTCACGATCGCCGCCTTCGCGACCGGTATCGCGGTCGTCCTCGCCCCCGCGATCACCGACCTGAGCAGCGCTCATCCCGGGCTGCGGATCCAGGTCCGGGACGCGGAGGGCGACGCGAGCCTGCCGATGGTGCTCGACGGACGCGCCGACATCGCGGTCGCGGTCGAGTACCGGGGCGCCCCGAGCGCGGACGACCGCCTCACCCGTATCCCGCTGTACGCCGAACCCTTCGACGCGGTGCTCCCGCTCGGCCACCCGCTCGCCGCCGCCGAGACCGTCGCGGTCTCCGCACTCGCCGACGAGCCGTGGATCGGCCCGTACCCCGGCAACCCCTGCCATGACGTGATGGTGCTCGCCTGCGAGTACGCGGGGTTCAAGCCCCGGCTCGAGCACTCGTCGGACGACTTCCGCGCGGTGGTCGCGCTGGCCGCGGCGGGCGCGGGCGTGGCCTTGGTGCCACGTTCGGCACTGCGCGACACCGACCTCTCGCATACGGCGGTACGGCCCGTCGACGACGTGGTCGCCACACGCAGGGTGTTCGCGGCGGTACGGCGGGGCGCGGAGGGCCATCCGCTGCTGCGGCCGGTGCTCGATGCGCTGCAGCGTGCCGCGGGGGCGATCCCGCCTAGCGCGTGACCGGCGTTCGGATACGGTCGATGGCCCGCAGGATCTCGTCGCGGTTGCCCGCCTTCGTGACCCAGCGCGGCAGCCGCGCGACGACGGTCATCTTCGCGCCCGTGTCGTACCAGGGAGCGCGCTCGCGCAAAGTGGCGGCCACGAACTCCCGTATCAGCGTGAGGTGTTCGCGGTTGTACGCCCAGAGGTGACCGTGGCGGGTCCGGATCTGCAGCCACAGGGGCAGCCCGAACCACGGGTCGACCGGTACCCCGTGGGCGAACGCCAGCACGTTGCCCTTCGTGGTGCGGGTGAGACCGCAGTGCGCGCAGGTCAGGCGGCGGGTGGACCACCACCATGTGTCCGGCGAGATCCGCGCGATCCGCGCAGGGCCGTCGCATCCCGGGCAGCGCACCAGAACCACGCCCACGAGGTAGTCGTAGGGCTTCGTCCGCGGATCGCGGAAGCGGCGGGGAGGCGGGGTCATCGCGCCAGTATCCGGCGCCCCGGCCCCTGCGTCACCGGATTTCCCGCCACCCCACCTGGACCTCCGGTCGAGTGATCCCTGACCCTCGACCTCACGTCGAGGGTCAGGGGGTGCTGTCTCACGTTGGGGGCAGGAAGCCCTGCCTCACGCCGTCACCCGCTCCGCACGGAACGTGAAGTCCCGCAGGACCAGCGCCGTCTCCATGGCGCACAGGCCCACACCGAGGGCGACATGGGCCGCGAGAGAGCTCTGCAGACCCAGCACGGTCTGGGTGAAGGTGGCCAGCAGGCGGCAGGGACGAGCCCGGCCGCTTACGCCAGGTTCGCCTCGTACGTGGTCGGGGTGTCCGGCGCCGCCAGGATCTCCTCGATCGCCGCGCGGTGGTTGCGCTGCAGGGCCGACCACTCCTCGGGCAGTTGGCGTGCCAGACGGCGGCTCTCCGCTGTGCCGAGGATCAACACCGGCAGGAGCGGGCTGAGTTCACTGGGGGTGATGCCCAGGGCGTCCGCCCTCGCGTCGCCCTGGATGAGACGGGCGAACGCGCGGATCAGCGAGCCGGTCAGGACCGGGTCGCCGAAGACCGGCGTGAG
This sequence comes from Streptomyces mesophilus, assembly GCF_011044995.1. Lineage (GTDB taxonomy): Bacteria > Actinomycetota > Actinomycetes > Streptomycetales > Streptomycetaceae > Streptomyces > Streptomyces mesophilus. Next base: position 140,252 of record NZ_JAAKZW010000005.1, read on the forward strand.
CTGCTGGATGGCGGCGCCCTGCAGTGCCTCCAGGAACGGCTTGGTGTCGGGGTCCAGTCCGTCGTCGGTCATCGCGATCAGGTCGGCGAGCTCCGCGGCCTGGTCATGGCCGGTGATATCGCCGTAGAACGCGTCGTCGATCCCGAGAAGGCGGCCCTGGTGCTGCCAGCGCCGGTAGACGTCGGCGAGCTCCTCGTCGGTGAAGTCGTAGCCCATCGCGGTCAGCGCGCGGTACGAGACCAGGGTGAAGTCGAGCCAGGTGCGCACCAGCTCGACCTGGCTGATCGGGGCTCCCCAGGTGTCCTCGTCCCAGCCCTGACCGCGCACCACGGCCCGCACCTGCGCATGCAGCAGCCGCACCATCACCGTGGCGACATAGCCGCCCGCTCCGCGCTCCAGGCCGCCCGGCAGGATCGCCTGGAGCAGCCACTTGCCCGTCTCGTCGAGCCGCCGCTTGGCCATGGAGGTCAGCCGCCCGGTGCGCCTGAGCACCGCGGCGATGACGGGCGAGGTGTACGTGTTCACCAGCGCGCCCTGGCCCAGCGCGATGTTGTGGGCGAACGGCGGCACGGTGAGCGCGACGTACGCGCCGCGGTCGATGTCGTACGGGGACGAGACCGACTCGACGTCGGCGAGCAGCGCGGCGACGGCAGGCGGTGGGGCCTCGAGGCTGTCCAGACCGTCGCGCAGGCCCGCGAGCAGGGTCCGGCGGGCGCTCGGACCCAGGTCCGCGAGTTCGGCGACGACCGCGTCCGCGAGCGGATCGCCGGTGCGCAGCGCCACGCCCAACTGCTCTGCCTGCTCGGGGTACTTGAGCTTGATCTCGGCCGCGTCGCCGCGGCGCGTGGGCCAGGTCATGTCGTAAGCCTGCAAGATGTCGCGAGCGCGCCACAACGCAAGGAATCAGTCATGCCGTATCCCGGCCAAGGACACGTACGGAGTCGACGATCAGGTCCCAGAAGCGGTCCGCGTCGACCACGGTGGCGACCTCCGCGTTGGGTGCGCGGCCGGTGACTCCGTGCAGGTCGACGACGGTGGCGCCGCGGGTGTGGGTGCCGGTGAGTTCGATGGCGACGGACGCCGGGACGAGGGTGATGAGGTCCGGGTCGATGAGGTGGGCGACGGTCAGCGGGTCGTGCAGCGGCGCTCCGGGGAGGCCGAAAACCTCCCGGTAGCGGTCGGCGAAGAAGCCGAGCATCTGCGTGCAGATGCCGGCGAGGGGCGTGCCGAGCGCGTCGAAGCGGGCGATGACGTCTTCGGTGGCGAGCACCTGATGGCTGGCGTTGAGGCCGAGCATCGTCACGGGCAGCCCGCTGGAGAAGACGAGGTCGGCGGCCTCGGGATCGCAGTGGATGTTGAACTCGGCGGCGGGGGTGGTGTTCCCGCGCCCGGTGGAGCCGCCCATCAGGACGATCCGCTCGATACGCCCGGCGAGATCCGGATACGCGAGCAGCAGGGCGGCGATGTTGGTGAGCGGTCCGGTGGGCACCAGCGTGACGGGCCGCGGGTGGGCCAGGAGAGTGTCGCGGATCAGGGTCAGGGCGTCGCGCGGGTCGAGCGGCACGGTCGGGTCCTTGAAGCCGGGACCGTCGAGTCCGGACTCGCCGTGGATCGACGCGGCCACCCGGACCGGGCCGTGCAGGGGGCGGTCCCGGCCCGCCGCGATCGGCACGCCCTCGATGCCGGCGACGGTGCAGACGCGGCGCGCGTTGAGCGTGGTCTTCTCCAGCGTCTGGTTGCCGGCGACGGTGGTGATGGCGAGCAGGTCGATCGCGGGGTGGGCGGCGGCCAGCAGGATGTTGAACGCGTCGTCGTGGCCGGGGTCGCAGTCCAAGATCACGGGGATGCCCATACGGGTGCCCTCACTGTCGTCGGGAAGTCGGCGGAGTCGGCGGACTCGAGGTCAGCGTCCCGGGGAGTGGGGTGTCGGCTCAAGAGGGCGTCCCCTGGAGCAGGGTGTCGGCTCAAGAGGGCGTACCCGCCGCACAGGACACCGGACCCCCGGCGCCCTCCAACCGCGCCGCCACCTCGCATAGGCTGCACGGATGAGCATTCTGGACGATGCCCAGGCGGGCATGAACCCCGAGATCCGACCGCAGGACGACCTGTTCGGCCACGTCAACGGCGTCTGGCTGGACACCGAGAAGATCCCCGACGACAGGTCGAGCTGGGGTCCTTTCGTACAGCTCGTGGACGTCGCCGAGCAGCAGGTCAAGGAGATCATTCAGGAGCTGGCCGAGCAGGGCGGCGAGGCCGCCGACGCCCGCCGGATCGCCGCCCTCTACGCCTCCTTCATGGACGAGGAGACCATCGCCGCCAAGGGGCTCGCCCCCGCGCGGCCGCTGCTCGACGAGGTGGCCGCGATCTCGGACACGCGGGAGCTCGCCGCGTTCCTCGGACGGTTCGAGCGCGTCGGCGGGTCCGGCCTGTTCGGGGCGTACGTCGACTCCGATGACAAGAACTCCGACCGGTACCTGTTCAACATTCTTCAGGGCGGGCTCGGCCTGCCCGACGAGTCGTACTACCGCGACGAGAAGTTCGCGGAGATCCGCGAGAAGTACGTCGGCTACCTCACCGAGCTGCTGACCCTCGCCGGCCATGAGACGCCCGCCGACTCCGCGGCCGCGATCCTGGCCCTGGAGACGAAGCTCGCCGCCGGGCACTGGGAGCGCGCGGAGACCCGCGACGTCCAGAAGACGTACAACCTCACCACGCTCGACGAACTGGTCGCGCTCGCCCCGGAGTTCGACTGGCGCGGCTACATCACCGGACTCGGCGGCAGCGACAAGACGATCGCCGAGACCTGTGTACGCCAGCCGTCTTACCTCAGCCATCTGTCGGGGCTGCTCGGCGAGGTGCCGATCGAGCAGTGGCGGGACTGGACGCTGGCCCGGGTCCTTCGCGCGTGCTCGCCGTATCTGACCGACGCGTTCGTGAACAACAACTTCGAGTTCTACGGCCGCACCCTGAATGGCACGCCCGAGCTGCGGGCCCGCTGGAAGCGCGGGGTGTCCTTCGTGGAGGGCGCGGTCGGCGAGGCCGTCGGCAAGGAGTACGTGGCGCGGCACTTCCCGCCGTCGTCCAAGGCGAAGATGGACGACCTGGTCGCCAACCTCCTGGAGGCCTACCGGCAGTCCATCAGCCGGCTCGACTGGATGACGGACGAGACCAAGGAGCGGGCGTACGAGAAGCTCGCCACGTTCCGGCCCAAGATCGGCTACCCGGACAAGTTCCGCGACTACTCCGAGCTCGAGGTCTCCGCGGACGACCTTCTGGGCAACGCCCAGGCGGCCGCGGCCTTCGAGTCGGACCGGCAGATCGGCAAGATCGGCTCTCCGGTGGACCGCGACGAGTGGTTCATGCTGCCGCAGACGGTGAACGCGTACTACAACCCGGGCACCAACGAGATCTGCTTCCCCGCGGGCATCCTGCAGAAGCCGTTCTTCTCCCCCGACGCCGACCCCGCCGAGAACTACGGCGGCATCGGCTCGGTCATCGGCCATGAGATCGGCCACGGCTTCGACGACCAGGGCGCGCAGTACGACGGCGCGGGCAACCTCAACGACTGGTGGACGGCGGACGACAAGAGCGCCTTCGAGACCAAGTCGCAGGCGCTGGTGAAGCAGTACAACGGGTTCTCGCCGCGCAATCTGCCGGGCGAGTTCGTCAACGGCCAGCTGACCGTGGGCGAGAACATCGGCGACCTGGGCGGTCTGACCATCGGCCACACCGCGTATCTGATCGCGCTCGGCGGCCAGGCGGTCCCGGAGAACGGTGGACTGACCGGTTCGCAGCGGCTGTTCATGAACTGGGCGTTCTGCTGGCGCACCAAGCGCCGCAAGGAGCAGGAGCAGCAGTACCTGACCATCGACCCGCACTCGCCGCCGGAGTTCCGCGCCAACATCGTGCGCAACCTGGACGAGTTCCACGAGGCGTTCGGCACGGCCGAGGGCGACGGCCTGTGGCTGGATCCGGCGGACCGCGTACGGATCTGGTGAAGTCCTGTTGTCGGTCGTAGGGCCCCGTCCCGCCACCTCGACGCCATGCGGCGCGGGGCGGGGCCTTTCGGCTGCGCGGCGGCGGCACGGACGGTTGCCCACGAACGGCACCGACGGCTGCCCGCAGCGTCACGGATCGCCGTACGGATTCAGCTACGTCTCGCCAACCCTTGGGGAGTTCGTGACTCCTCCCTCTCATGAATGAGGGGGCTTCTCGCTATGCCGGTCGGCGTCGCGACGGACCAGCCCGGCCCGTAGATTCCTAATGCGGTCTGTCAAGCCGCGAGGACGGTCGGTGGTGTGAGTTCGTAGCACCGTCCATCGCGCAGGAGGGCCCAGAGGACGTTCACTCGGCGTCGGGCGAGAGCGAGGACGGCCTGGGTG
>NZ_JAAKZW010000060.1 GCF_011044995.1 Streptomyces mesophilus
GCCCTACCCTTGCCGCAGGTCAGAGGCAGGAAGGGGTGGGACGCAGATGCGTGCTGACAGCAGCGAGGGGGTGGCGGCGGCGCTACGGCTCGTGCAAGGCGCGCCCTTGGGCGAGGCGCTGGACACGACGGACCCCGAAGCCTGGGTCTCCCTCGACGTCGGCGTACGGGAACTCCGGGGACCCCAAAGGCTTTTGCTGCCGACGCGGGCGGAGCTCGCCGGACAGCGCTTCTCCTGGGAGCCGGACGCGACGCTGCCGACCGTGCGGCTGCGGGCCAAGGAACTTGTGGACACCCGTCTCGCTCTGGCCCTGTGCCACCCGGACGGCCGGGTCCGGGAGGCCTCGATCCGGGAAGCCGCGGGGCGCCCGCAGCTCCTGCCACTGATCGTCGTACGCGCCACTGACTGGGCCGCTCCGGTACGTGAGCGGGCGCGGGCCGCGCTGCGGACCGCGCTCCCTCTGCTGGACAGGGCACAGCTCACGGGACTCGCTCCCGTGATCCTGCGGGTCGCAGGGCGAGAACGTGCCGATTTCGGCACGGAGTTGCTGCGCCGCACCCTGCGCGAGGCACCGCAGGACCGGCTCGAGCCACGGCTCGCGCACCCGGACCGTGACGTACGGCGCTTCGCGTACCGCTTCGCCATCGCCGAGCAGCGCCTCTCGCCTGCCGAACTCTCCCGCGCCGCCATGCGCGACAGCGACGTCGTCGTACAGCACGTGTGCGCGGACGCGGCCCTCGCGGCCGTACCCGTCGATACGTACGACGCAGCACTCGATCCGCTGCTCGAAGCCCGCAACCCGCGCGTGCGAGCGGCCGGAGTGACCGCGCTGCGCCGGTCCGGACAGGCCGAACGGGCGGTGCCGTTCCTCGCCGACCGTGCACCGGTGGTGCGCGCCTGCGCCCGTTATGTCGTACGGCAGCTGGGCGTCGAACCCCGTCCGCGCTACCTCGCCTGGTGCGCGGCCGGCGACGAGATGCCGCCCGGGGCGCCGATCGGTCTGGCCGAATGCGGCGACCGTACGGATGCCGACGTGCTCTGGGCGCTGACCGGGCATTCGGTCGCGCGCATCAGGGCGAGTGCGGTGGCGGGGCTGCGCGCCCTTGATTCGGTGCACTCCGCGAGCGCGGACCGGCTGCTGCCGCTCCTGGACGATCCGGCGCCCGGCGTTGCCCGCGAGGTCGCCGCCACGCTCGCCGCGGCGCCGGTGGCGGTCCCCTCCGCATGGCTGCTCGCCCGCCTCGGGGCCGATCGCCCCCGGCACATCCGGGTCGCCGCCTTCAGGCTGCTCGACCGGCAGGGCGGGCTGCCCCAACTCCGGGCCGCCGTAAGTCTCCTGGACGACCCGGATCCGAAGCTGCGGCACTGGGCAGGCCTGTCCGTGCAGCGTTGGGAGCGGCCGGTCGGGCTGCCCCGCGGGGACGCCGAAGTGGCGGCGCTCTATGAGCGGTGCGCGCACCTGTTCAGCCCGTACGTGCTCAAGCGGCGCAAATGGGCTGCGGGCATCGGCGCCTGACCGTCCTGCGGCGCTCCGCAAGGGCCTCGCCCAACCGCGCTACGCCGCACCCCCCTTGGCGTCCCGGTCGCCGGGCGGAGTGTCGCGTTCGTCGTCGACGATCTCCGCGTCGACCACGTCGTCCGCGGGCGGGGCGTCCGCGGACTGAGCGTTCCCGGCCTGAGCGTCCTGGGGCTGGTCGCTCGACCCCTGGGCGGCCTGGGCGTACATCGCCTGGCCCATGCGCTGGCTGACCGTGCCCAGCTTCTCCGTGGCGCCGCGGAGTTCTTCGATGTCGGCGTTCGACTGCCCGATCACCCGCTTGAGCTCGGTCAGGGCGTCCTCGACCTCCGTCTTGGTGTCGGCGGGGATCCGCTCGGCGTTGTCGGCGAGGAACCGCTCGGTCTGGTAGGCGAGTTGCTCGGCGCCGTTGCGGGTCTCGGCCGCGTCGCGGCGCTGGCGGTCCTCGTCCGCGTACTGCTCGGCCTCGCGCATCATCCGGTCGATGTCGTCCTTCGGGAGCGCCGATCCGCCGGTGACGGTCATCTTCTGCTCACGGCCCGTCGCGAGGTCCTTCGCCGATACGTGCATGATCCCGTTGGCGTCGATGTCGAAGGTCACCTCGATCTGCGGGACGCCGCGGGGCGCGGGCGGCAGTCCGGTGAGGTCGAAGACGCCGAGCTTCTTGTTGTACGCGGCGATCTCCCGCTCCCCCTGGAAGACCTGGATGCCGACGGAGGGCTGGTTGTCGGTCGCGGTGGTGAAGACCTCCGAACGGCGGGTGGGGATGGTCGTGTTGCGTTCGATGAGCTTCGTCATGATGCCGCCCTTGGTCTCGATGCCGAGGGAGAGCGGGGTGACGTCGAGGAGCAGCACGTCCTTCACATCGCCGCGGATGACGCCGGCCTGGAGAGCCGCGCCCACCGCCACGACCTCGTCCGGATTGACGCCCTTGTGGGGGTCCTTGCCGGTGAGCTGCTTGACCAGTTCGGTCACGGCGGGCATCCGGGTCGAGCCGCCGACGAGGATCACGTGGTCCACGGCGGAGAGCTTGATACCGGCGTCCTTGACGGCCTGGTGGAAGGGCTCCTTGCAGCGGTCGAGCAGATCCTTGGTGAGCTCCTGGAACTGGGCCCGGGTGAGCTTCTCCTCCAGATGCAGCGGTCCGGCGGAACTGGCCGTGATGTACGGCAGGTTGACCGTGGTCTCGTTGGCGGAGGACAGCTCGATCTTCGCCTTCTCGGCGGCCTCGCGCAGCCGCTGCACGGCCATCTTGTCCTTGGCGAGATCGACCCCGTGGCCGTTCTTGAACTGCTTGACGAGATGCTCGACGACCCGCTGGTCCCAGTCGTCGCCGCCGAGTTTCGTATCGCCATTGGTGGCCTTGACCTCGATGACCCCGTCACCGATCTCGAGCAGCGACACATCGAAGGTGCCGCCGCCCAGGTCGAAGACCAGGACCGTCTGCTCGTCGCCGCGGTCGAGTCCGTACGCGAGAGCCGCGGCCGTCGGCTCGTTGATGATCCGCAGCACCTTGAGGCCCGCGATCTCACCGGCCTCCTTGGTGGCCTGGCGCTGGGTGTCGTCGAAGTACGCGGGCACGGTGATCACGGCGTCCGTGACCGTCTCGCCCAGATACGCCTCGGTGTCCCGCTTCAGCTTCTGCAGCACGCGCGCGGACAGCTCCTGGGCGCGCAGCCGGCTGCCGTCGATGGTCCCCTCGTCGGGGAAGCGCCAACTGGTCTCGCCCATATGGCGCTTGATGGAGCGCGCGGTGCGCTCGATGTTGGTGATGGCCTGCCGTTTGGCGACCTCGCCGACGAGGACTTCGCCGTTCTTGGCGAAGGCGACGACGGACGGCGTGGTGCGTGCTCCTTCGGCGTTGGCGACCACAGTGGGGTCGCCGCCTTCGAGGACCGCGACCACAGAGTTCGTCGTACCGAGATCGATGCCGACCGCGCGTGCCATGTCAGTCCCCTTCCGACAGCCCCACTCCCGGATCTCCAGCACAAAACTTGAGCGGGCTCTTGTCAATGCCCCGGACGGTCGGTCCGGTGGCGCTCGTCGCGTCCGGTTGCCCTCGACTCCTCCGGTTGTACCGTCGGGGCATGGAGCAGCGCATCACCCTGATCACACTCGGAGTTACCGATCTGGCCCGGGCCAAACGCTTCTACGAGGCGCTGGGCTGGCAGGGGCAGGAGGTCGAGGAGACGGTCTTCTACCAGGCGGGCGGTCTGGGCCTCGTCCTGTGGGACCGCGAGAAGCTCGCGGCGGACGCCGGTGTCGAGGCCGGGACGGCGGGCGGATTCGGCGGCATCGTGCTCGCGCACAACGTCAGGTCCGACAAGGAGGTCGACGAACTGCTCGCCGCGGCGGAACGGGCCGGCGGGACGGTGACGAAGCCGGCCGAGGTGAACGTCGTCGGCTTCTACTCCGGGGCGTTCGCCGATCCGGAGGGCCATCTGTGGGAGGTCGCGCACAATCCGGGGTTCCCGCTGGCCGAGGACGGGTCGCTCACGCTGCCCGATTTCGGCGACACCTGAGGCAGGGCCTGGGGCGGCACCCGAGACGGCTCCCGGGACCGCACCTGAGACCGCGCCTGAGACAGCGCCTGAGACAGCACGACGCCCCGGACCTCGCAGGTCCGGGGCGTCGCGCTCATGGCCGCACGGCTCAGGCGAGCTTGGCGCTCAGCGTGATCGTGGTGCCGGTGAGTGCCTGGCTGACCGGGCAGTTGGCCTTGGCGTTCTCCGCGGCGGCCTGGAAGGCCGCGTCGTCGAGCCCGGGCACCTCGCCCTCGACGGTGAGGTGGATACCGGTGATCCCGGTGCCCGGCTGGAACGTGACATCGGCGGAGGTCGTGAGCTTGGTGGGCGGGGTGCCCGCACCGGTCAGACCGTGCGAGAGCGCCATCGAGAAGCAGCTGGAGTGGGCGGCCGCGATCAGCTCCTCCGGGCTGGTCTTGCCGTTCGCCTCCTCGGCACGGGACGGCCAGGAGACGGCCTGCTCGCCGATGCCGGACGAGTCGAAGGTGACCGTTCCGGAGCCCTCCGTGAGGCTGCCTTCCCAGACGGTGTGTGCGCTGCGCGTGGTGGCCACGACAATTCCTTCCTCTGCGGGACGTCGGTGGACGGTTGGGTGACGTCCTCCCCCATCCGACCACATCAGCGACCCCGTCCGCGATCAGGTCACCCGGAAAACGGGACCTTTAGGAGTGAACGGAAGCGATCCGCCTGCGCGCAGCAGAAAGGCGTGCTCCCGCCGGATGCGCAGAACGTCGCAGCCGCCGTCGGTGATGACGAGGACCGGTGCGTCCGGCGGGAAGTCCTCGGCCCGGTGCAGCAGGTCGATACCGGGCTGCAGTGCGGTGCCGCCGCGCCCCCGTACGCGTACCTTCTCGGCGATGTCCGTGACCGGCAGATAGCCCGCGTCGTGCGGCGCCGCATCGCAGAACACGACGCGCGCGGCCGGGACGTCGCGCGCCGTGGCGAACGAGGCGATGGCGCCGAGGCCCTTGCCGAGCAGGGTGCGGCTCATCGAGGCGGAGGTGTCGAGGACGACACCGAAGGTGCAGCGCCTGATCTCCTCCGGCGGGAAGTACCGGCCGGCGCGCGGGATGTCCGGTGTGGAGGCCTGACGGCGCGCGGGCCTGGCATAGCTGCGGACCGGTTCCGGCCGGGGCACGAACTCGTCGAACCACTGGGCCAGTTGCGCATCCCAGGCGAGCGGAGGCTGGGACAGCGCCTTGATCTCCTCGACCAGGCCCGCGGGGAGCGTGCCGCGTTCCCGCGCCTGGTGCAGATCGAAGCCCTGCGCGAGCCCGCGCCGGTAGTACTCGTCGAGGTCGACGTGGTGCGCGGGCCCGGTGATCGGCTCGCCCAGCACGTCGCCGAGCCCCTTGCCGCGCAGTGTGGCGAGGCGGCGGATCCGGCGCAGGTCGCCGGCGATCCGGTCGTAGACCTCCTCGGTGGACAGACCGCTCAACTGCGGGTCGAACAGGGCACCTTGGGGCATGACGCCGACGTCCATCTCGCACAGCCAGGCGTTGATGACGTAATCGGCGGCCACGTTGAAGAGATAAGGATCCCGGGCGCCGCAGCGGTCGGCGTGCCGCAGGGCGGCGTGCAGCATCTCGTGCGCGAGGACGAAGCGCCACTCCTCGTCGCCGAGACGCACCAGCGGGTTGATGTAGATCTCGGCCGCGGCGGCGTTCACCGCGGCGACGGAGATGTGGTGGGCGCGGGCGAGTTCGGCGTCGGCGACGAGCGTCATGCCCGCGGCGATGGCGCCGAGCAGCGGGTACGAGGAGACGAACCAGTTGAGCGCGTGGTCCCACGGCGCACGGCGGGTCGGCCGCCCGTCGAGGGCGTCGCGCAGGCCGCCCGCCATGTCCATGGCCTTGGACATGGTGCCGGTCAGGGCGCGCGCGAAGGCCTCCTGCCAGTCCGGCGGGTCGTTCCACGGGTCGTGCCAGGGCCGCAGGATCTGGTCGGCCCGGCCGCCGGCCGTACCGCAGTTCCGGTACGCCGCCGGGATGGCGCCGTCCCTGCGCCAGCCGGCCGCCATCTGCTCCTCGTCGCCGCCCGGGTAGGAGGCGGGCAGGTCCTCGGGGGCACGGCCGATGGGGAACGTAAGGAGGAAGCGGTTGACCACGGCGCAGCGCGCGGCGAGGTCGTAGCGGTCGGGTTGCGTCCGCTCCCCCTTGGCGGCGGGTACATGGCCAAAGCCGAGGTGGATGATGCAGTGCGCGAGCGACCAGGCCCAGGTCGCGGGGTCGGCGTGCTTCGTACGGTGCGCGTGCACGGTGCCGTTGGAGCTGACGGTCGCCAGGCCGCCCTCCGGCGCGCTCCGGCAATCCTGCTCCCGGCAGATCTTCGCCTGTACGGAGTTGAGGGCGGGGTTGGCGAACACCTGCTGGAGCCCGGCCACGAAGGCCTTCGTGGCCGGATCCGGCCTGACCTCGGAATCCTGCTTGCGGGTACGGCTCACGGCGCGAGGCCCTGCGCCCGCGTAGGGCCGAGTCCCCCGCGTACGCGGTTCATCGCCGCGCCTCCACGAGCCGCGGCATGTCGCGCGCCGCCTCGATCAGGAACCAGGCCGGCAGTACGGGCTGGTCGTCGGCGTCGTCCGCGATGACGGTCTGCGCGACCTCGACGGATATCTCCGCGAGCTGCACCAGCAACGCCTTGGCCCGGTACGCGAGTTGGCGGCCGTGCGCGTTGACGTGCTCCTTGGACGCGGGCAGTTCCTTGCGCAGCCGGGCACGGAAGGCCTCGGCGAGGAAGTACAGGAGGTCCCGGTCCTCGATCCTTCGGGGCCAGGACGCCTCGCCCTTGATGATCGCCTCGATCCCGTACGCATGGCGCACGATCTTGACGTATCCGCAGAAGGAGACGGCGTGGGCGGGGGTGAGGCAGCCGTGGGCGATGACCTTGAGTGTCTCCTCGTCGAGCGCGGGCCCGAAGGAGTGCAGGGCGTCGGAGAGCATGTGCCACGAGCGGGGCGTCGAGAAGGGCTGCTCGGTCTTCGGCGGCTTGGACCACAGATGGTCGGGCCGGTCGGTGAGGTGGTCGAGGACCCAGGGGTGGATGCCGTTGCTGTGCGCCCAGCTCAGCCAGTCCTCGGACGAGGCCTGGAGGTGGACATGGGTGAGGCGGTTGACCAGGGCGGAGGCGATGGGGCGGGCGAGCGCGTTGTCCGTGGAGCGGTTGCCGGCGCCGATGACGATGGAGCCCGCTGGCAGTTCGTAACTGCCGATGCGGCGGTCGAGGATCAGCGAGTAGAAGGCCTTCTGGACGTCAGGCGTCGCCGCATTGAGCTCGTCGAGGAAGAGGCAGTACGGCTCGTCGCGGGCGATGGCCTCGGGCGGGCAGAACACCGAGCGCCCGTCACGGATCTGGGGCACCCCGATCAGGTCCTCCGGGGCGAGCTGCGTCCCGAGCAGGCTCACACACTCCAGGCCGAGCGAGTCTGCGAACGCCCGTACCAGCGAAGACTTCCCGATGCCGGGCGCACCCCACAGGAACACGGGCCGCACCGTGGCGAGGCCGAGCAGCAGCTCGGGGACGCGGGCGGGAGTGACGGCTACGGCGGACTGCAAACGAGGGCTCCTTGCGGGAAATGAGCGAGGTGAGGACACCCGGGCGCGGCTCTGCCGCCGCGCACCCACGGGCTGGTCCGGTACGGACAGTGTGGGCGGGTGCGCGGCCGGGCGCAGCTCATTTTCCGCTCGGCGCTCAGGGCGCCGGTGCCCGTGCCGGCGCCGGCGCCGTACCGGTGGCCCCGCGCACCTTCCGCGCCGACATCCACGCGTAGACGAGCACGCCCGCGAAGAGGAACAGCACGCCCTGGTAAACGGGTTGATAGCCGGCCCCCGCCACCAGCCACATCGCGAAGGCGAAGGCGGCCACCGCGACCACGGAGTCGGTCACGAGGCGGCCGCGGTTGACGAGGTCGCCCCGGCCGCAGAGCAGGTGGAAGATCTGGGCGGCGGCGGCCAGCAGGTAGGGCACGGTCGCCATGAAGGTGGTCACGGTGACCAGGAGCGTGAAGACGCCCTCCGATCCCGCCGCGTACTGATAGATCGTCAGGAGCGAGGCCAGGACGACCGTGATGCCGACTCCGACCGTCGGGACGCCGCGCTCCTTGTGCGTGAAGATCTGCGGGAACAGACCGTCCTTCGCCGCGGCGTAGGGCGCCTGGGCGCTGAGCAGGGTCCAGCCGTTGAGCGCGCCGAGGATGGAGATCACCGCGGCCCAGGCGACGAGGGTGCCGCCCCAGGTGCCGCCGAACATCACGTCGACCGCGTCCGAGAACGGCGCCGTGGAGCCCACCACCTGCTCGTGCGGCAGCATCCCGAACACGGCGAGCGTGCCGAGCAGATAGACGACGGCCGCGCACAGGACGCCGAGGATCGTGGCGCGTCCGACATTGCGCCGTGGATTGTTCACCTCGCCCGCGCTCATCGCCGCCGATTCGACGCCGAGGTACGAGAAGAGCAGGATCGCGGCCGCGGCCGAGATCGCCCCGAGCGGGCTCTCGCCGTCGGCGAGGAACGGTCCGAGGTTGCCGGAGTCGAAGAAGAACAGCCCGCCGATCGCGACGAGCAGCAGCGGTACGAACTTCAGGACGGTGGCGACGAGTTGGACCGCGCCCACGTAGCGCGTGCCGGCGAAGTTGGCGAAGCCGGGCAGCCACTGCACGACGAGCGCCGCCAGGCACATGGACCACTTGTGCTCGACGATGCCGGGGAACAGCACCCCGAGATAGCCGACCGCGATCACGGCGAGCGCGGCGTTGGAGACCCAGGCCGTGATCCAGTACGACCAGGCCGCCAGGAATCCCGCGAAGTCACCGAAGGCCTCGCGGGCGTAGACGTACGGGCCGCCGGTGCGCGGATCGCGCTGCGCCAGCCGGCCGAACACCAGCGCAAGGGCCAGCGCGCCGACCGTGAGGACGGCGAAGGCGACCAGGGCGATGGTGCCGTAGGGGGCCACCGAACTGGGCAGCAGGAAGATGCCGCCGCCGACGATGTTGCCCATCACCAGGCAGGTGGCGATGGGCAGTCCGAAGCGTCGGGCGTGCTTGCTGAGCTCGTCGGGCTCGTCCGTCAGCAGGGGTGCGGGGGTGGGGTGCTCCATGCGGACACGCTGCACCACTTCAAGCGGTTTTGTCCGGTACGGCGCGGTCGATGGCCGCAACATCACCGTGCGGCCGCATCGGTACCTCGAACTCCGCGGGGTCCGGCTCGGGGACCGGCACCTGGGGGCCGTCCGCCTCGCGCAGCCAGCGGCGCAGCACGCGGTGGACGCGCTCGGCGCCGATCAGTTCGCACCCCTCGGCCACCGGCGCGGACAGCGCGCGCGGGGAGAGCAGGAACGCGTGGCTCTGCTCGCCGCCGAGCCCGCCGTGCGAGCCGATCTGCTCCTCGAAGGCGAGCACTTCGCCCTCCTCGACCGCCGAGTTGACCATGATGTCGGCGGTGTGCGGGAAGGAGTCCGTGCGGCGTACGGCGGCCAGGGCGCCCGGGCCGAAATCCTGCAGCGGACCCAAGTCCTGCTCGCCGTCCGCCAGTTCGTCCAGGTACCTCTCGGCCCCGCGCGCGCCGAGGATCACCCCGCCGCCGCGCTCGGAGCGTACGAGAAGGAAGCCGACGCCCGGGTGGTTGGCGAGCGTGGCCAGCAGCGCGGGATGGCGGGCGTCGATCTGCTCCCGGGTCATCCGCTCGGGCACGTCCGGGAACGAGACCAGGCCGAGGTTCCCGGAGGCGAGCACGATGGGGTCCTTGCCGGCGGGCGGACGGTGCTCGTTCTCGCCCTCCTCGACCGGACGGTGCATCGCGGCCCGCACCGCGGAACGGGCCTCGGCCCCGCTGTGGGTACGGCGCGCCTTGCGCGGCACGGGCAGTCCGCAGCCGGCGCGCACCAGATCGGCGAGGGTGAGTCCGTAGCGGCGCCGGAAGGTCTCCCCCGGGCTCTGGCCGTGGTCGGAGAGCAGCACGATGCGGTACGGCCGCGGCGCGTGCTCGGCGACCTTCGCGATCAGCGCGATCGAGCGGTCCAGCCGCTCCAGGACCAGGGCGGCGTCCCTGCTGCCGGGCCCGGAGTGATGGGCCACTTCGTCGTACGCGACCAGATCCGCGTAGACGGCGGTACGCCCGACCAGCATGTCCCCTATCACCGCGGCGACCACGACATCGCGTTCGATCACGGTCGCGAAGGCGCGGATGAACGGGTAGAGCCCGCCGCGCTTGATCCGCGGCCGGGTCTTCCTGAGCCGCCCGCGCGTGGACTGCCCCATCTCCCGGCCCACTTCGGCCACGAAGGACATCGCGGTACGCACGGCGTTGGCGGGATCCGAGAAGTACGCGAAGTACCCGGCGCGCGAACGGTTCTCCTTGCCGCGCCGTGCCGCGATCGACAGGACGAGGGCCACCTGCTCGGCGCCCCCGCTGAACAGGTTGCCGCGGCTCGCGCCGTCCACCGTGAGCAGTCCGCCGTCGCCGGTGCGCTCGATGGCGCGGCGCTGGAGTTCGACGGCGCTCGCGGGACGGTTGCAGACCATGACCTCGCCGGTGTCCTTCTCGTACCAGCGGAAGGCGGGGATGTCGTGGTTGTCGCCGTGCAGGATGCCGAGCTGGCTCGCGCCGGTCTGGCTCGACCAGTCGGTGCGCCACGGGGTGAGCTGGTGGGTGGTCTTCAGCCAGGACGCGACGGTGGGCATATGGCCGTCGTCGACCGCCCGTCGCAGTACGTCGTGGCCGACGCCGTCGAGCTGGACGAAGACCGTGCCGGGCATGCGCGGTCCGCGGGCGGCGGCCTGCTTGCGGCGTCGGCGGTCCGCGAGCCGGTAGAGCCTGCGGCGGTACGCGTCGTCGTCGCGTACGGCGAGTGCGGCGGCGGTCGCGGAGGCGACGGCGGACATCACCGCGGCGACGACCACCGCGGTCTCGGGGGCCGCCTCGCCTCTGTCGTCGGGGATGAGGCTCAGGGCGAGCAGCAGGAGTGAGCCGTTGAGGAAGAAGACGAGCAGGCCGAGCACGAGGGCGGGGACGAGCAGCAGGGCCCGCACGACGAAGGGCCACACGAGCGCGCTGAGCACACCGAAGACGGCCGCCCCGATGCCGGCGGTGATGCCGATCCGGGTGGCGCTGTCACCCGAGTCCGCCTGGAGGCGGAAGTCGGGCAGGAGGCCGGCGAGGATCAGCATCGTGAGCGTGCTCGCCGCCCAGACGGCGACCATCCGCCACAGCGCACCACCGGTTCGCCGCCATCGTCCTTCGGCCACGTCCACCTCGTCCTTCCGGGCGCCTTGCGGCCCGGCCCCCAGGGTTTCATACGGGCGGGGGTGGTTTGTGGCGGTGCGGGTCCGTTGTCCGGGGCGGGCGTCCGACGGCCGGTCAGCAGCCGTTGTAGCCCGCGGTCGGCATCGACAGGCGGCGGTGGACCCGGGCCTTCATCTCCGCGTCGTACGCGGGCTCGGGAGCGCCCACCGTCTCCAGGGGCACGCCCCGGCGCGCGCACTCGGCGGCGAACTCCCCCACCGAGAGCACCGCGCGCTCGAGGACCCGCCCGCTCGGCGCCAGGAAGACGTCCACCTCGCCGGCGTCGACATCGCGCCACAGGGCCGCGTGGTCGGGACGCAGGCCGTGCAGCAGCAGCTCCCGTGTGACGACATGGCCGCGGTCCGCCGCCCATTTCGCGCACATGGCGTGCTGGCCGCGGCTGTCCACCAGGAACGGTTCACGGTCCAGTTCCTCCAGCGGAACCAGGCTGGCGATGGCCGCGATCCGCAGCTGTGCCATCGGCCGTCCCCCTGAGGCGAGTGGTCTCCCGCGTTTCCGCGCCGACCCTACTGCGCACCGTATGGTCATAGGAGGTACATGAGGCGAACAGACGCAGAACGGACCAGCGGAAGGAGCAGCTCGGTGCCGGTGGAAATCACCTGGTGGGGGCATGCCACCTGCACGGTCGAGGACTCGGGGACCCGGGTGCTCACGGATCCGCTGTTCGCCCGCAGACTGGCGCATCTTCGCCGCCGCCGCGGTGACGTACCGCCGCCGCCGGCCACCGAGGCGGACGCCGCGCTCGTCTCGCATCTGCACGCCGACCATCTGCATGTGCCCTCCCTTGCGAGCCTTGCGGACGGTACGCAGGTGGTGCTGCCGCGCGGGGCCCGCGCCGCGGTGCCCGGGCTGCGCAGGCTGCGGCATCTGCGGTTCGTCGAGGTCGAGCCGGGTGACGAGGTGCGGGTCGGCGAGCTGACCGTGCGGGTCGTGCCCGCGCGGCACGACGGACGCCGGTTGCCGTTCGGGCCGCATCGCTCGCCCGCGCTCGGGTTCGTGGTCGAGGGAGCCGCGCGGACCTATTTCGCCGGGGACACGGGCCTGTTCGACGAGATGGCCGACGTGGTCGGTGCCGTCGATGTGGCGCTGCTTCCGGTGGGCGGCTGGGGTCCGTTCCTCGGGCACGGCCATCTGGACGCCGCCCGGGCCGCCGAGGCGCTGGCCCGTCTCGCGCCGCGCAGTGCCGTGCCGGTGCACTTCGGCACGTACTGGCCGATCGGCATGGACGCCGTGCGGCCGCATGAATTCCACGCCCCCGGCGAGGAGTTCGTACGGCAGGCAGCCCTCCGGGCGCCGGACGTGGCCGTTCACCTCCTGGCCCAGGGCGAGGGCGTGCGGCCGGAGGTCGCCACGTGAGCCTGCTCGCGATCGCCGAGTCCGTGACGTCGGACTCGACCCCGCAGGCCGTCGGATATCCGTCGCTGTTCCTGCTCGTGGTGCTCGGCGCGCTGGTGCCCGTGGTGCCGACGGGCGCCCTGGTCAGCTCGGCCGCCGCGCTCGCGTTTCATCAGTCGGCGCCGCAGTCGCAGTTGTATGTGTTCGCGGTCGCCGCGCTCGCCGCGTTCATCGGGGACACGATCCTGTACTGGCTCGGTGCGCGCGGGATGCGGTCGAAGAACGGTTCGCGCTGGCTGAAGGCGATTCGCGACCGCGCCCCGCAGGAGCGTCTGGAGCAGGCGCAGAGCAAGCTGCACGAGCACAACGTGAGCGTGCTCGTCCTGTCGCGGCTCGTGCCCGCGGGACGTATCCCCGTCATGCTCGCGTGCCTGCTCGCCAAGTGGCCGCTGCGGCGGTTCGCCCGGGGCAATCTGCCCGCGTGCCTCGCCTGGGCGGTGACGTACCAACTCATCGGGATCCTGGGCGGATCGCTGTTCCCCGAGCCGTGGGAGGGCGTGGCCGCCGCGATCGGCCTGACCCTCCTGATCAGCGCGGCACCCATGCTGTGGCGGCGGGTGCGGGCGCGGCTCAGCCCGGGCTGAGCCCGTCCGCCGTACGCTCGTCCGCCGTCCGTTCGATGACCTGGGACGCCCCGACCGCCAGATCCCACAGGTCCGCGCGGGCCCGGCCCGCCGCGCGCCAGGCCGCACGGACGCGGTGCAGGGGTTCGAGGACCGGTTCGGCCGACAGCAGGAAGGTCGCCCAGTGCATGGGTGCCATCCGCCGTGCGCCCAGGTCGTCCATCGCGCGGACCGCCTCTTCGGGGTCGCAGTGCACATCGCGCAGCCACCAGCGGGGCTCGTACGCGCCGATGGGCAGCAGGGCGAGGTCGATGCCCCGGTGGCGGGCGCCGATCTGCTCGAACCAGTGCCCGTAGCCCGTGTCGCCGGCGAAGTAGACCTTCTGGCCGTGGGGGTCGGTGAGCACCCAGCCGCCCCACAGCGTGCGGCAGGTGTCGGTGAGGCCGCGCTTGGACCAGTGGTGCGCGGGCACGAAGTCGAAGCGCACTCCCCGCAGTTCGGCCGCCTCCCACCAGTCGAGTTCGGTGACGCATACGAAGCGCCGGCGGCGGAACCAGCGTCCGAGACCGGCCGGTACGAACACCGGTGTCTCCCGCGGCAGCCGTTTGAGGGTGGGCGCGTCGAGGTGGTCGTAGTGGTTGTGGCTGATGACCACGGCGTCGACGGGAGGCAGCGCGTCCCAGGCGACGCCCGCGGGGGTGACCCGGGCCGGGGTGCCGAGGATCTTGCGGGACCACACGGGGTCGGTGAGCACCGTCAGACCGCCGATCCGCAGCACCCAGCTGGCGTGTCCGACCCAGGTGACGGCCACGGTGTCGGCGTCCGTCCGCGGCAGCGGGCCCGGCGCGAACGGCAGTTGGGGGATCTCCTCGAGACAGGAGCGGTCCGGCCGTACGGCGCCTTCGCGGGCGAACCGGGCCAGCGCCTTCACTCCGGGCAGGGGCGCGGTCAGGCGGTCGGCGAAGGAGCGGGGCCAGGTGCGGCGTTCGGCGAGCCGGCGCAGGGAGGTCGTCGAGGGGGTGACGTCCGGCGTCGGCGTGAGGGACTGCTGCGTCTCCTGGGTCATCGAGGCGGCTCCGTTCTCCGGGCGTCGGCACGCAGGTCGTCGAGAGCGCCGGCCAGAGCCGTGAGCGCCCGTTCCACATGCGGGAGTTCCAGGGGGTCGGGTGCGGTGAGGGCGGCCAGACGCTGCTCGGTGTCCGTGCCGAGCAGCGGGGCCACCGAGATACGGGCGCGCAGCGCGCCGAGGCCGTCGCCGAAGCGGTGGCCGCCGGGCACGGGCATGCCGAACCGCTCGGTGAGATGGTCCTCGAGCTCCATCGCGTCGGTGACGCCGCGTTCCGCGAGCGCGTCGCCCAGGGGCGCGAAGTCGACATAGAGATGCCGTCCGGCCACGGGCGCCCGGCCGAGCGCGCCCGCGGCGAGCACGGAGCGGTGCACGGCCTCGGCGACCCTGGCGTGCAGCCGTACGGCGGCGGTCAGGCGGTCGGTCACCTCGGCCGGTTCACCCAGTGCGTAGGCGGCGGCCGCGGCGACGGGCGCCGCCACGGACGAGCCGAGCACGGTCAGGACGTCGAGGGCGCGGGCTCTGAGCGCCGCGCCTTCGCCGGTGGCGGGGAAACGCGCGACGGCGGCCGGCCAGTCGGGCGGAAGGAAGGCGCCCGCGAGATCGGCCAGCACGGTGACGTGCCGGGGGGCCATCTCGGCCGGTCCGATGAGTACCGTCTCCTCGGGATGGTGCAGGGTGTCGCGCCAGGTCTCGTCGGAGACGATGTGCAGCCCTTCGCGCAGCGCCGCCTCGACGGTTTCGTGCAGCACCTCCGGCGGGGGCACGGTCGCGGTGGGGTCGTCGGCGACGGAGAGCACGAGCAGCCGCGGGTCACCGCCTTCGGCGCGCACTCTCCGTACGGTCTCCAGGAGCGCGTACGGATCGGGCACTCCCCCGCACTCGGGCGGTGTGGGCACATGGAAGGCCTGCCGGCCCAGGAGGCGGACCTGCGGCGCCCACCAGGCCGTGCACGGCCTGGGCAGCAGGACGTCACCGCCCGTCGCGGCGATCAGCGCGCACAGCAGCGGTGCAGCGCCGGGGGCCGCGGCGAGCTGGCTCCGTTCCGCCGGCATGCCGCGCCGCCGCATGTACCCCGCGGCAGCGTCGAGGAGCGCGGGGCTCCCGCCGACCGGTTCGGTGTGGGCGCGCCCGGCGGACGCGGCGAGGACCGCGGCGAGTTCGGGCAGCACCGGCAGTCCGGGCTCGGGGGCGGGTGGCCCGTAGCGGACCGGGCCGTGGCCTTCGGGGAGCGTCCGCTCCATGCCTGCCTCCGTGTTCTGGCGCCGAGCGGGATGCGGGTGGACGTGCCGCCGCCCGTATCCCTGCCCGGCTGCGGGCCCCGGGATACGGGCGGGGACCGGCGAACAGCCCCTGGCCGGGGCGCCGGCTCCCACCTGCGGTCAGCTCTCCGTGTCGCTCTGGCGGCGACGGATGACGTAGTACGTGGCGCCGAGCGCGCCGAGGACCAGGACCGCGCCCGTGAGCATCGTCTGCGTGGAGTCGGTGAAGCTGCCGCCGATGCCGCCCTGTACGCCGTAGTGGATGGGGGCGCCCCGGTCGACGTGGAAGCTCGCGTACCACTGGGCGCCGCCGGGGCAGGTGCCGTCGACGCCCCACTGGGAGGAGTTCCCGACCGAGTTGGGGCCGCCGGAGGAGAAGTTGGCGTTGGCCGCGATCCGGGCGGTGCCGTTGTAGGCGGGGCCCACGCCGGGGATCGCGGCATTCTCCACCTTGTGGAGCCGGACGGAGCCGCCCGAGAACGCCTGGGAGTTCGCCGTGATGGACTCCGGATACCCGTCGCGGTCGGCGTATGGGCAGGACACCGAGATCGTCACCATCCCGCCGGGGGCGACGGTGCGCGGACTGACTTCGGCGGCGGTGTCGGCCGCGTATACGCCGGGGGCGGCGCCGGCCACGGCGGCCGTGGCGAGCGCGGCGGCTGCGAACACTCGGGCGGTACGCATGGGTGCGGGCTCCTTCGACGCCTCAGGCATCGGCACGCACTTCGTGCCGCGCACCCATGGAAACCTGACCCCTCGTCACCCGCCCCGCCGACGGGCCATTCGCGCGAGAGCTGGGGCCGGTTGGGTGAGGCCAGGGGGCCCGGGGGCCGCAGTCAGGTCGCCAGCGTCGACAGCTCCTTCTCCAGGCCCCGGCCCCGGCGGCGTACGACCTCCGCCGCGACGTCCGCGAGCTTCTCGTTGGAGTGCTGGGAGATGCGGCGCAGGATGGCGAAGGCGTCGTCGGCGCCGCAGCCGAGGACGTGCATCACGATTCCGCTGGCCTGGTCGACCACGGGGCGTGTGCGCAGCGCGGTGCCCAGCTGGTCGATCTCGGCGAGGGCCGCGCGGTAGCGCTCGTCGCGGACGAGGCAGGTCGACGCCAGTTCGCCGAGCGCGCGGGCCGGGCCGCAGGCGGCGGGGGTGATGGTGCCGCTGCGGAAGCTGTAGAGGCTGAGCACCACGGTCAGGCCGGCCCGCGGGAACGGAAGGGTGACGGCCGCGCGCACCCCGGAGTCCAGGGCGCGGGCGCGGAACTCGGGCCAGCGCTGCTCGTGCAGGAGGTCGTCCGCGCCCACGGGCTCCCCGGTGGCGATCGCTTCCGGGATGGGTCCCGCGCCGGAGCGCAGCTGGGCCGTGACGACGGAGGCGAGATCGGGGTGGGTGACCGCGACGGGTCCCGCGCGTCCGCCACGGACTCCGTCCGCGCCCGGTTCGGTCACGGTGGCGTCGGCTCCGCAGCAGTCGGCCGTGCAGCGCACGGCCTGTTCGGCGAGCTCGGAGAGATGACGTCCGGGCGGGACGGTGGAGGGGCTGCACCACGCCGGTTCCGGCATCGGAGGTTCCTCCTCTCTTTGTGCGGGTGCCCTCGGAGATCCTGCACAAACGCCGGCCTGGGCGGCGGAATCTTCCGCAGGTCACCCCGGCACCCTGCGCGAACAGGCGCGCAGCCGCTAACTTTCGCTCCATGGCGCAAGCGGATGAGTTCGGTGAGGATCTCGCGGATTTCCTGCGCCGCGTAGGGGAGTTGAGAGCGGCACGGACGATTCCGGACGGTGATCTGCGCTCCGTCCTCGACACGGCCCTGTTCGAACTCGACCATGTGGCCGAGCAACTATGGCCCCGCTTCGAACAAATCGCCGCCGCGAGCGGCCAGTTCGCGGCCCGCCAGGAGGAGCAGCTGCTGCGCGCCGTGTTCCAGCGGCTGCCGCTTCCGGTCGTCCTGATGGACCGCGACACCGTCGTACGGCGGATGAACTTCGCCGCATCCGGCCTCACGGGTGTACGCGCCGGATACGCCACGGGCCGCCCGTTCGCCGGAATGTTCGCGCACGCCGACCGCGCGGCGCTGCGTTCGCAGACGGCGGCGGTGGCGCGCGGCGAGGGCGACCGCAGTCTGACCCTGCATCTTCAGCAGCGCCCCACGGACGACATACGGGCGACATTGACCGCCCTGCGCCCGGGCGCCGAACCCCACCCGGTGGTCCTGGTGGTCCTGCAGCCCGGCACGTCCCGGCGACTGCCACGCCCGGAGCGCCATGAGCGGCCGTACGGCCCGGAGCCCGATCTCGCGGAGGCGACCCGCAACGCGGCGCTGCTCGATCTGCTCGACACGATGACCACCGAGCTGCTCTCGGCACCCGCCGGGGATCGCACGGCGCTGCTGCGCCGGGCGGCGTCGGTGCTGCACGGCCGTTTCGCGGACTGGGTGGTCGCCGATCTGGGCGCGCGGCAGCCCGTACGGACGCAGGTGCTCGGACCGCAGCAGGAGAGCGACGCGGTCGACGCCGTCGCGCGTCAGGATCCCGCCACGTGCCCCCTCGTGGTGGAGGCGGCGCGCGGCGGTTCCACGGCGCTTCAGGTGCGCCCGGAGGATCCGGACGCGTTCGGGCGTGACGCGGGCGACGTCCCGGTCCTGGTACGCGCCGATGTGTCCTCGCTGTTGTGCGTCCCCCTCGCCGGCCCGGAGGGGGGTCCGGTCGAGGGGGTGGTCACGCTGTTCCGCTGCGGGGCGCGACTCGCGTTCTCGCTGGCGGAGGCGCAGGCCGTGGATGTGATGTCACGGCATGTGGCGCTGGCCCTGCGCAAGGCGCGGTGACCGGTCCTGCGCAAGGCGCGGTGGCTCACGCCGCTTTGGGCAGCTCCTCCTCGGTCTCGCTCTCGTCGTGCATGACCTCGGCGCGCATCGACGCGCAGCAGCGGCTGATCAGCCGGGACACATGCATCTGCGAGATGCCGAGCTGTTCGGCGATCCGGCTCTGTGTCATATCGCCGAAGAAGCGCATGTACAGGATGGCGCGCTCGCGTTCCGGCAGGGCGCGCAGCTGCGGCTTGATCGCTTCGCGGTCGACGACGATGTCGATCGCCGGGTCGGGGGCGCCGAGCGCGTCCCGCAGCGCGTAGCCGTCGTCGCTGCCGGGGAGTTCGGCGTCCAGGGACAGGGCGGTGAAGCTGTCGAGTGCCTCGAGACCGGTCTTGGCTTCTTCCACGCTCATGCCCGCGCGGTCCGCGATCTCCTCGAGCGTCGGGGCGCGGCCCGGGATGGTCTGCGCGAGGTCCTGGGACGCGAACCGTACGCGGTTGCGCAGGTCCTGGACGCGCCGCGGCACGTGGAGGGTCCACATGTGGTCGCGGAAATGGCGTTTGATCTCGCCGGTCACGGTCGGCACGGCGTAGCTCTCGAAGGCGTGGCTGCGGTCGGGGTCGTAGCGGTCGACGGCCTTGACGAGGCCGAGGGCCGCGACCTGGCGCAGGTCCTCGAGGGACTCGCCGCGGCCGCGGAAACGGCCGGCGAGGCGATCGGCCATGGGCAGCCAGGCGCAGACCAGTTCCTGGCGCAGTGCGTCCTTCTGAGGCCCGTCCGGCAGCGCGGCCAGCCTGCGGAAGGCGGCGGCTGTGTCGGGGGCGTCGTCGTGCGGATGGCGTTTGACTCCAGTGGAGGTACGCATGGGGGCTGCAACTCCCAAAAGGGTGCTCGCTGTTGGCGACGGACACCGGGGAGTGAGAAGCGCGGCCGGAACGGATACAGGCGAAGGCCCATCCGGACGGGCGCGACTGCTCCCGCGGATGTGCCTCCGATCCGAAGCACGAGTTGCGCATGCCCGGGCTTTGGATACTCAAACGCGTTGAATGCCAGGGCAGTTGCCGCAGGGGCCGAGTTCGGGCCACGCTTCGCTCGACGAACAGCGGATCCGCCCCTTCATGCGGTGTTTGCCCGGCCTTGACAGGGAGACCCGGTCGTCGACATCCCGTCGGGGAAGGGCCCGATCATGGCACTGTTCGCTGTGTTGACACCCCTGGTCATGCTGGGTGTGGTTCTCGCGCTCGGCCGTTACGAGGAACTCCTGCTGCCATCCGTCGAGGAACCCGAAGAGGGCGCGATCCGCCGGGAGTTGCCCACGCCGTGACGTCCGCCGCAGGCATGCCCGGGCTCGATGCGGGTACTGCGACCGGGGTCACCCGTCTCCCCTGTAGCGGGGGAATCGCAGGAAAGGGCCCGTCATGGCCGACATCGTGAGGGACGTGATGACTCCGGGTGTCGTGGCGGTACGCCCTGATGCCTCGCTGGTCGAGGCCGCGCAGTTGATGCGCGCCCAGGACATCGGCGGTGTGCTCGTGGCCGCCGAGGGCACGGTGCTCGGCGTGCTGACCGACCGCGACATCACGCTGCGCGCCGTGGCCGACGGGGCGGATCCGCTGACCGTGAGCGCGCAGGCCGTGTGCACCCCGCATCCGGTCGCGGTCTCGCCCGACGACTCGGTGACGGCGGCTGTCGCGCTCATGCGCCAGTACGCGGTGCGCCGGCTGCCGGTCATCGAGGACGGCCGCCCCGTGGGGATGGTCAGCCTGGGCGATCTGGCCGTCGCGCTCGACCCGACGTCGACGCTGGCGCAGATCAGCGGCACGGAACCGGACAGCTGGCCGGGCTGAGGTCGGGGACGCCGCTTCCCGGCTGAGGTCAGGGATTGCGCCCCAGCAGACACAGCAGCTTCGTCTGGGCGTCGGCGCCCGGCGGCGGTTCGACCGCAGGCCCGAACACACCGCTCTTGTCCAAGTCGGCCGCATACGGCGCGACTTCCCGTACCGCCGCATCGATCAGACCTTGCGGCAGCCGCTCCTCGGCGCCGATCGCGCGCGACAGATCCCAGGTGTGCACCACGAGATCGGTGGTCATCTGCGCGCAGTACGCGGCCGCCGGGGTGTCCCCGTACGAGAGATGCACCGTGCGCTCCAGGGCCCCGGGTGCGGCGAAGGCCTCGTGGGCGGCGCGTGAGGTGCGGTCCCAGACGCCGACGGGATCGTCGCCGAGCACATCCCCGTCGTAGGCGTCCCCGACCTCGGCGATCTGCGCCCCGTCCCGTACCAGCGGGACGGTCCAGAGCTGCTCGGCGACCAGATGGTTGACGAGGTCGCGGACGTTCCACTCCGTACAGGGCGTGGCGGCGGTCCACTGGTCGTCGGTGATGCGGTGCACCCGGTCGGCGAACTCGGCCAGGGCATCGCGGTGGTGGGTGAGCACGCTTGCGACAGCCATGGGTCCAGTGTCCCGCTACGGCGGCCCGGGCGCAGCAGCGCGCGCACGCCCCTCGTCAGCGGGCCCGCTCCACCCGCCGCTCGTCCCAGACCGGCTCGGTCGACTCACGGACCTTGCCGTCCGACCCGAACACCAGATAGCGGTCGAAGGACTTCGCGAACCAGCGGTCGTGGGTCACCGCGAGCACCGTGCCCTCGAAGGACTCGAGGCCCTCCTGGAGCGCCTCCGCGCTCTCCAGGTCCAGGTTGTCCGTCGGCTCGTCGAGCAGCAGGGCCGTACAGCCCTGGAGTTCGAGCAGCAGGATCTGGAAGCGGGCCTGCTGGCCGCCGGAGAGACGGTCGAAGGGCTGCTCGGCCTGGGCGGTCAGCTCGTAGCGGCGGAGCATCGAACTGGCCGCGCCGCGGTCCTTGGCGTGCTCGCGCCACAGGATGTCGAGCAAGGTGCGCCCGAACAGCTCCGGGTGCGCGTGGGTCTGCGCGAAGTGCCCGGGCACGACGCGCGCGCCGAGCTTCCAGTCGCCGGTGTGCCGCACCTCGTCGCCGGCGAGCAGCCGCAGGAAGTGCGATTTGCCGGAGCCGTTGGAGCCGAGGACGGCGACCCGCTCGCCGAAGAAGATCTCCAGGTCGAAGGGTTTCATCAGACCGGTGAGCTCGAGGTTCTTGCAGGTCACCGCGCGTACGCCGGTGCGTCCGCCGTGCAGGCGCATGGTGATGTCCTGGTCGCGCGGCGGCTCGGGCGGCGGACCGGCCTCCTCGAATTTGCGGAGCCGGGTCTGTGCGGCGCTGTAGCGCGAGGCCATTGCCGGGCTGTTCTCGGCGGCCTGGCGCAGATTGAGGACCAGCTTCTTGAGCTGGGCGTGCTTCTCGTCCCAGCGGCGGCGCAGCTCGTCGAAGCGCGCGAAGCGTTCCTTGCGGGCCTCGTGGAAGGTGCCGAAGCCGCCGCCGTGCACCCAGGCGTCCGCACCGGCAGGACCCGGCTCGACGCTGATGATCTTCTCGGCAGCGCGGGCGAGGAGCTCGCGGTCGTGCGAGACGAACAGGACGGTCTTGCGGGTCTCCTTCAGGCGCTCCTCGAGCCAGCGCTTGCCGGGTACGTCGAGGTAGTTGTCCGGCTCGTCGAGGAGCAGGACCTCGTCGGTGCCGCGAAGCAGCGACTCGAGGACGAGGCGCTTCTGCTCGCCACCACTGAGGGTGGAGACCTCGCGGAACTGGGCCCGCTCGTACGGCACGCCGAGGGCCGCCATGGTGCACATGTCCCAGAGCGTCTCGGCCTCGTAGCCGCGCGCCTCGGCCCAGTCGGAGAGCGCCTGGGCGTACCGCAGCTGGGCGGCCTCGTCGTCCACCGTCATGATCAGGTGTTCGGCGGCGTCCACGGCCTTCGCCGCTTCCCGGATACGGGGAGTGGCCACGGAGACGAGCAGGTCACGTACCGTGCTGTCATCGCGTACGGAGCCGATGAACTGCGGCATCACGCCGAGCCCGCCGCTGACGGTGACACCGCCGCCGTGCGGCTGCAGCTCGCCGGAGAGCAGCCGGAGCAGGGTGGTCTTGCCGGCCCCGTTCGGCCCCACGAGGGCGACGACGGCGCCTTCGCCCACCCTGAACGACACATCACCGAGCAGCGCCCGTCCGTCGGGCAGGTAGTACTCGAGGTGCGCTGCTTCCAGATGTCCCATGGGGCGGATTCTGCGGGTCGGCCCCGGCCCGGGGCAAACCGGTTTCCCTGCCCGCCCGCTCCGAAACTGAGGGCTTCACCCCAGCCCCGGTCAGCTGTGACCTTGCGGGTTCCGGGTACCCGGGGACCATGGGTAAACGTGATGCCTTCCCTCTGCCACGCATCGACGTGTTCGCGGATCCGCGCGTGAAAGGGCCCGTGGCGGTCGTGTCCGCCGGACGATCGCGGCTTGTCGCGCTCGATCTGAAGGTCTTCGACGGCGTGGCCAGGCGGCACTGGCCGGGCGCCGATCCGCTGCTGCCCTGGCTGAGCCGCAGCGCCAACCACGGCGTGCTCTGGTTCGCCTCGGCCGCCGCCCTGACCCTGACCCGCTCGCCCCGGGCGCGCCGGGCCGCCGCCCGCGGGCTCGCCTCTCTCGCGCTGGCCTCGGGCACCGTGAACACCTTCGGCAAGCGCGCGGTCCGCCGGGCGCGCCCGCTGCGGGACGACGTACCGCTGATCCGCCAGCTCAAACACCAGCCGATCACGACCTCGTTCCCCTCCGGCCACTCCGCCTCCGCGGCCGCCTTCGCGACGGGCGTGGCCCTGGAGTCGCGCCGCTGGGGCGCGGTCGTCGCCCCGGTCGCCGGGGCCGTCGCGCTGTCGCGGGTCTACACCGGAGTGCACTATCCGGCCGATGTGCTCGCGGGCGCGGCGCTCGGCGTGGGCGCCGCTTTCGCCGTACGGGGCCTCGTGCCCACCCGCGACCAGCGCCGCTCCCCCGGCCGGCCGCATGCCGAAGCACCGGTGCTGCCGGACGGCGAGGGGCTGGTGATGGTGGTCAACTCCGGGGCCAAGACGGCCGACCGGGCACGGGCCCTGCTGA
Organism: Streptomyces mesophilus; assembly: GCF_011044995.1. GTDB lineage: Bacteria > Actinomycetota > Actinomycetes > Streptomycetales > Streptomycetaceae > Streptomyces > Streptomyces mesophilus. The sequence goes on from NZ_JAAKZW010000060.1 coordinate 23,419, forward strand.
CCGCGCTGCCCGGCACCGAGCTCGTGGAATGCGAACCGGAGCATTTCGTCGACGAGTTGGAGAAGGCGGCGAAGCGGGCGCGGGTGCTCGGCGTGTGCGGCGGCGACGGCTCGGTGAACACGGCCGCCCAGATCGCCCTGCGCCACGGACTGCCGCTCGCGGTCCTGCCCGGCGGCACGCTCAACCACTTCGCGTACGACCTCGGCGTGGAGGGCGAACGCGACCTCGCCCGCGCCCTGTCCCGCGGCGAGGCGGTGGCGGTGGATGTGGGCCGCTTCCGGGTCGGGGACACCACGGGCCTGTTCCTCAACACGTTCAGCATCGGCGTGTACCCGGAGCTGGTACGCCACCGGGACCGCTGGTCACGACGGATCGGCGGCTGGCCGGCCGGGGTGCTCGCCGCCGGTGACGTCCTGGGCTCCGAGCGGCCCCTCGAGGTCGAAATGGGCGGCAAGCGGCGGGCGTTGTGGCTCCTGTTCGCCGGCAACGGGACGTACCACCGCATGGGCCTGGCCCCCGCGCGCCGCCATGACCTGGCCGACGGGCTGCTCGACGTGCGGGTGGCGCACGGCGGCCGCAGGCCCGGCCTCCGGCTGCTCGCGGCCGCGTTCGCGGGCCCGCTCAGCCGCTCCCCCGCCCATGCGGCGGTACGGGTGCGCAGGCTGCGTGTCATGAGGCTCGCGCCCGGCACTCCGCTCGCGTACGACGGCGAAGTGGTCTCCGCCGGAGGCGAGTTGCAACTCGACAAGCTCCCGGAAGCGCTGACGGTGTACCGGCCGGAGCCGTTCTGAGCACGCTCGTGCCGGGGTGTGAAAGCCTCACGCGCATGTCTCGCATAGCAAGATAGGGATCTCATTATTCGGCACGACCGCGTACGGTCTTCCACAACGCCCCGGGTGAAGGCGCCCGGGGCTTTGCCGTAAGGGGTACCGGTCATGGCCGAAGAGACCGCCGTCTATACGCACGGGCATCACGAGTCCGTGCTGCGCTCGCACACCTGGCGGACCGCCGTCAACTCGGCCGCGTACCTGCTCCCGGAGATCAAGCCCGACCAGCGGATCCTGGACGTCGGGTGCGGTCCGGGCACCATCACCGCCGACCTGGCGGCGCTGGTGCCGCAGGGCCGCGTGACGGGCGTGGAGCTGGCGGCCGGCGTGCTCGACCAGGCGCGGGCCGTGGCGGCCGAACGCGGCTTGACCAACACGGAGTTCGAGACCGCCGACGTGCACCGGTTGCAGTACGCCGATGACAGCTTCGACGTCGTGCACGCCCATCAGGTGCTCCAGCATGTGGGCGACCCGGTACAGGCGCTGCGCGAGATGCGCCGCGTGACCCGGCCCGGCGGGATCGTCGCGGTCCGGGATTCGGACTACGCGGCCATGACCTGGTATCCGCAGTCGCCGGTCCTGGACGACTGGCTGGCCCTGTACCGGCGGGTCGCGCGGGCGAACGGCGGGGAGCCCGATGCCGGCCGCCGCCTCAAGTCCTGGGCGCTGCGGGCCGGTTGTACGGACCTGACCGCGACCTCCGCCACCTGGACGTACTCCACCCCTGAGGAGCGCGCCTGGTGGAGCGACCTGTGGGCGGATCGTACGACGGCTTCCTCGTACGCGAAGATCGCTGTCGACGGCGGGCACACGAGGACCGAGGACCTGGAGCGGATCGCGACGGCCTGGCGGGAGTGGGGCGAGGCGGAGGACGGCTGGTTCTGCGTCCTGCACGGGGAGTTGCTGATCCGCGCCTGAGCCGGAGCCCGGCCCCGCGCCTGGCCCCGACGATCCTGCCCCTCCTGCCCGCCCCTCACTCGCGCGGCATCAACGGCCCCAGCGGCCCGAGGTCGAGATTGAGGTCCTCGGGCCGCAGCCCGTAGCGGTCCCGCAGCTGCGCCATCCGGTCCTCGAGGAGCATCAGCGTGAGGCCGATCCGCTCCTCCTGGTCCTCGCTCAGCTCGCCGGTGTCGAAGCGGCGCACCGCCTGGCGCTCCATGAGCTGGCGGAGCAACTCGACGACGGTGAGCACCAGTTTGACCAGGTCGCGCTCGACCGTGTCGGGGTCCAGATCCATCCGCTTGCTCATCGCCGCTCCTCCAGTACCTCGAAGGGCGAGGGCACCTGGGCACTCACCGAGCTGATCAGGGCGCGCAGATCGATCCGTACGAGATCGACATCCGCGATCCGCAGCGTGAGGTCGCCCGCGACGACCACTCCGCCGGCGAGCAGCCGGTCGAGCAGGTCGACCAGGGCGACCTCGCGGCGCTCGATGACGGTCACCAGGCCTCCTCTTCGTCTCCATTGGGGTCGCTGAACGAGTACGCGGCCCAGGGGCCGGTGAGTTCGACGCGCAGTCCGGGTTCCTGGTCCTTGGTGCGCTCGACGCACTCGACGAACTCCTCGGACTGCGAACGCCCCACCAGATACGCCCCGTTGAGAATGTTCCGCCCGGTCGCCCGCGAGAGCTCCGGGTTCTGCGGACGGTGCAGCCGGGTCGCCGCCGCGCGGGCCGTCAGGTCCGTGTGCAGCTCCTGCGCGAAGGAGTCGGCGCGCGCCCACAGCCGGTCCGCGCCCTGCTGACGGGTGCGGCGCATCCGCAGATAGTCCCGGCCGCTGGCGGCCTGGCCGGCCGCCGCCGGTTCGGACGGCGCCTGTTGGGCCTCCGGCTCGGCGTACACCTTGACGCCCCATTCCACACAGCCGTCGATCCGCGCGAGCAGCTCCCGCAGCTGATCGCCCTCGTCCTCGAGCATCGTCCGCACGCCGCTGTCGTCACGGAAGACGGTCCCGAGCCGCAGCGGCAGCGGACAGGTGACCGTGGTCAGGGCGGCGATGACCGCCTGGTGGGCGCGGGCGGTCGCGGTGAGCCAGTCGAGGTCCTCCAGATGGGCGCGCAGCGGCTCGTAGCCGAAGTCGGCCTCCGGGACCCGGCTGAGCACGGCGACGAGACCGCCGTGCTCCAGCTGCTTGAGCGGTGCGCCGCCCACGCCGACGAGATCCGCCTGCAGGGCGGCCTCGAAGGGCCGGCACACCGCGTACACATAACGCAGTTCATTCATCCGAGGCCTTCTCCTTCCGACGGCCGCGCGTGCCCTGCCCTGCCTCCAGCTCGGCGATACGGGCCTGCAACTGCTCGTTCTCACGCGTGAGGTCGGACTGCCTGCGGTCCACCTCCCGGCGCCGCGCGCCGGTGGAGAGCGACGGGTCGTCCTCCCACCAGTCGATGCCCATCTCCCGCGCCTTGTCCACGGAGGCGACGATCAGGCGGAGTTTGATCGTGAGCAGCTCGATGTCGAGCAGGTTGATGCGGATGTCGCCCGCAATCACCACGCCCTTGTCGAGTACGCGCTCCAGGATGTCGGCGAGGTTCGCGCTGCCGCCGCTCTGCCCGTAGGGGTCGGGAAGCCTGCTCGCGGTGGTCATCGGCGCCCGGTTTCGGCGTACTCGGCGCGGCGGTCCGCGTCTTGCTCCTCGCCCTCTTCGTAGGCCATCTCGTCGTCCTCTTCGTCGCGCTCTTCGCCTTCGTACTCACCCTCGGGCTCGCCTTCGTACTCGCCCTCGGGTTCGTCCTCGTACTCTTCGCCGTACTCGTCCTGTTCGCCCTTGCCCTCCTCGAGCTCCGCGGCCTCGTCCTCGGAGCGGTCCTGCTCCTCATCGGAGCGGTCCTGCTCGTCGTCGGAGTACCCCTGTTCCTCCTCGTCACGCGTGCGTTCTTCCTCGGCGACGGCGTCCTCGTGCGAGACGACCACCTCGCCGTCCTGGATCTCCCCGCGCCAGCCGTCGCTCGCCTCGCCGCGCAGCGAGATATGGCGGGCGAAGTGCTTGAGGTCGAGCCGGGCCCGGCGCCCCTGAGCGCGCCAGATGTTGCCGGTCTTCTCGAACAGGCCCTTCGGGTAGTACTCGATGATCAGGAGCACCCGGGTGAGGTTCTCGCCGAGGGAGTGGAAGGTCACCACGCCCTTGGTCGAGCCCTTGGCGCCCTCGGACGTCCAGGTGATGCGCTGGTCGGGGACCTGCTCGGTGGTGTGCGCCTTCCAGCTCCGGTTGGACCAGAAGACCTTGAGCTTCCAGTCGGACGTGGTGTCGTCGGCGACGGTCGCCCCCTTGACGCCCTTCGCGAACGTCGAGAACTCCTGATACTGCGTCCACTGGTCGTAGGCCTCACGGATCGGGACGCCCACGTCGATGTGTTCGAGAATGACGGTCGGCTTCTGGCCCGCGCCGCCCTTCTTGCGCTTGCCGCCGAGCCCCTTGACCGCACCCATGACCTTGTCCTTGAGATGGCTGCCGGTGAGTTCGACCGCGCTGCGCACGGGGCCCTTGCCCTCGGCTATCTTGCGGCCGCCCTGGAGAGCGAGCTGGGCGAAACCGGGGCTCTTGCCCTCGGCGATGTCGTTCAACTTGCCGGTGGCGGAGCCGAGTTTGTGCCCGGCGCCCACCAGCGCGCGTTCGAGCTGGGCCAGCATGAAGGCCTGTGCCTCGGCCTTCAGCCGGTCGGCCGCCTCACTCTTGGCCAGACCGGACAGCGGATTGTCCTTCGCATCAGCCATCGTTACGGCCTCCCTTCGCGCGGGCGGTGCGGCGGGCGGCGGTCTTCGCGGCGCCCGTGGTCTTCTTCGCGGTGCCCGTGGTCTTCCCTGCGCCGGACTTCCCGGCCGAGGCGGTCTTCTTGGCCGGCGCCTTCTTCTGCGTACGGGAGGCCTCGCCGCCACGGGAACTGCGTGACGTTCCGGATCCCCGTGACGTCCCCGACTCCCGCGACGTCCCCGATTTCTCGCCCTCGGCGGAGGAGCGCGATCCGGAGGTCTTGCGGGCCTGCTTCTTGGGCGCGGGCCGCTCCTCCTCGTACTCCTCCTCGTCGTACTCCTGCTCGCGCCCGCCGTCGTCGCGCTCCACGCGTCCGGGGATCACCCCGGACAACCGGTCCTGCACCCCGAGCGTCCGGTCGTGCAGGCGGTCCGAGATCCCGTCGAGGCCCCGTTCGAGCACCGCGCCCGTGGCGGCCTTCCCGACGCCTCGTACGTCCTCGCGCAGCTGATCGCCGATCTCCTTGAACTGCGGGTTGTTAAGGAGCTGCTGCTGGACCAGGTCGGTGAGCGCCTGCGGAGAGAGCGGAAGCTTCTTGCCGGCCACGAGGGTGCCGACGGCGAACGCCAGCTTCATCTTCTTGGTGCGTCCCAGCAGGTATCCCGCTCCGACTGCGAGGCCGAGCGCCATGCGATTCATTGTTGATTCGTCCGTTCCGTCGCGTACTGAAGCCGGTCGAGGAGTTCGTCCTCCAGCCGGTCGAAGGTGTCCGCGTCGATCTCGCCCGCCTCCAACTGCTCTTCGAGGCGACCGAGTTCGGCGCGGATGACCCCGGGGTCGTAGTACTGCCGCTCGGCCTCGTCCACGAGCTGTTCCATCACCCAGAAGGAACCGCGGACCGGGGCGAACGGCAGCAGTACGAGCTCTTTCACCAGACCTGTGAGGCCCATGGGGTCAGTGCCCTGCCGTCTGTGCCGCGTGCGGGGCCGGACCGGGTTCGACGAAGCTGTACGGCGGCAGCGGCCCGTTGACCCTCAGGTCCAGATGCGGATGGTCGCCCCGGAGCTTGTCGACCGAGGCGAGGAACTCCTCGGTCTCGTCCCGGGCCACCAGGAAGGAGACATTGGCCAGCCAGCCGCTGCTCTGCGGTCCGACGCTCACGGCGTCGGCCGCACCTTCGAGCTCCTGCTGGATCTCCACCGCATCGGCCGCCTCACGCGCCTGTACGGCCTGGACGACCATCTCGCCCAGCCTCAGGCGCTGTTCGTACGTGCCGCCCGCCGCTTGCCGGTTGGCCTCGGTGAGGGTGCGTATCTCGGGGTTCTCCCCCATCACGCGGTGCAGTACGGCCTCTTCGTCGTGCGAGGCCTTCACGTTGTACTCGACTTTGCCTTCGAGCGCCTCGAGCCGTTCGCTGTAGTGCTCCGCACGCTCTTCGAGCACCGCCGCCACCGTCTTGTCGTCGGGGGCGGTCGAGCCGAATCGCATCGGCAGCACGGGGCCGGCCGCGCCCGCCTCGCTCAGGACGTTCTGGTGAGCGAGCAGATCATTGCGCTTGGGCCGCAGATTCTCCGGGGCGTCGCTGACCAGCGCCGAGAGCTCGCCGCCGGTGACGCTCCGCACGGGGCGTGCGGGGTCGCCGATGCCGCCCATGTCGATGGGCGGGTTCGGGTGCGAACGCCGCACGATGCCATAGATATACGTGGTCACTCCGCTTCCTCCTGCCGCTTGCGGGGAGTGGTCCGCTTGGTGGTGCGCCGCGGTGACTCCTGGCTCTCCTTGCCTTCCTCACGTGCCTGGCGGAACGCGTCGGAGATGGTCTCCGCGGCCCCGCTGAGCGCGCCCTTGCTCTTGCCGCGGGCACCGGATTCGGTGATCTCGCCGACGAGATCGGGCAGGCCCGGGCTCTTCTTCGGCCCGGCTTCGAGGTCGAGGCGATTACATGCCTCGGCGAAGCGCAGATACGTATCGACACTGGCAACGACGACCCTGATGTCGATCTTCAGGATCTCGATGCCCACCAGGGAGACACGCACGAACGCATCAATCACGAGGCCGCGGTCGAGCACGAGTTCCAGTACGTCGTACAGGCCACTCGTGCCTCCTGAACCGCCGCTTTGCTGTGCAGGGACAACGGTCATGACGGACCGCTCCTCCTCGTCGGTATCGGTGGGACTGACCCGGGTTCAGCGCCGCTGGGCGTCCGCACGGCCGCGTTCGTAGCGGCGGATACGGCGATAGCCCGTGAGCTCGCCCTGGGGGTCGAGGTCGACGGCGTAGCTGGCGAGCAGGCTCATGGTGTCGGGGACGCGGGTGAGTTCGAGCACCTCTATCTCCAGGCGCCAGCCGTCCTCGGTGCGTTCGAAGGCCGATGCGCTCTCGGCCTGCATCCCGGTGAGCTCGGCCAGCTGGAGCATGGCCTCGCGCAGCACAGCCATGGGCCGCGGCGCCTGCGGGGCGCCGTTCGAGTCGGCCCCGGAGCCGGATCGGTTTTCCTTGCGGGTCTTGCCGGCTTCGCTCTTGCCGGTCTCGCTCTTGCCGGCTTCGCTCCTGCCGGATTCGGTCTTGCTTTCCGTCTTCCTGTTTTCGGTCCTGCTGTTTTCGGTCCTGCTGTTTTCCGTCTTTTCGGTTTCGGTCATCACAACCTCCCGCTTCGAGTGACCCGCACACCCTTGGCCAAACCCCTACGCCTCAGCTCACCACCGCGATTTCCACGAGCAGCCGTACGGCCGCGGCGATCGCGGCCTCGTCGATACCGGCGGACCGCAGCTGTTCACCGGGCGTCGCGGAACCCGGCATATGGCGGACGGCGAGCCGGACAAGGCGCGGCACAGGCCCTCCGTCGGCGAACGCTTCGGACACCGCGTCGCCCAGGCCGCCCTCGGGCCGGTGGTCCTCGACGGTCAGCAGACAGCCGGTCCGCTCGGCCGCCTCGCGGAGCGTGGCGGTGTCCACCGGCTTGACCGAGTACAGGTCGATCACCCGGCAGGCGATGCCGACCTCCGCCAGCTGGTCGGCGGCGGCGAGCGCTTCGCGTACGGTCACTCCGGCCGCGACGATCGTGACGCGGTCCGCGTCCGAGGAACGCAGCACCTTGGAGCCACCGATGGGGAAGGTTTCGTCCGGCCCGTACAGGGCCGGGGTCTCCCCCCGGGTCGTACGCAGATAGCCGATGCCGGGGCGTTCGGCGAGCGCGGCGACGAGCTGGGCGGTCTGGTTGGCGTCACAGGGGTAGAGCACGGTGGAGCCGTGCACCGAGCGGAACATCGCGAGGTCCTCGAGGCCCATCTGCGAGGGACCGTCCTGCCCGATGGACACACCCGCGTGCGAGCCCGCCAGCTTGATGTCCGAGCCGCTGACCGCCGCCATCCGCACGAAGTCGTGGGCGCGCGTGAGGAAGGCGGCGAACGACGAGGCGTACGGGGTGTATCCGCGGGCCGCGAGTCCGACGGCGGCGGCGACCATCTGCTGTTCGGCGATGTAGCACTCGAAGAACCGCTCCGGATGCTCCTTGGCGAACTGCTCGGTCTTGGTGGAGTCGCTCACCTCTCCGTCGAGCGCCACCACATCGCCCCGGGCGGAACCCAGAGCGGTCAGCGCCTGGCCGTAGGCGCTGCGCGTGGCGATCTCCTCGCCCTTCTCGTAGCGCGGAAGTTCGAGATGGCCGCTCTGCACGGCATGCAGCACCCGCGCGGCGGGCGGCTGTTGGACCTCGAGCCGCAGGTCGGTCACACCGCCGAGTTCCGCGATGGCCTCGTCGGGGTGCTTGAGCGGCTTGCCGTGCAGACCCTCGCGGTCCTCGGCGTCGGCCACACCCTTGCCCTTGAGCGTGCGGGCGAGCACCGCGGTGGGCTGGCCGAGCGTGGAGCGGGCCTCGGCGAGCGCCCGGTCGATCGCGGCCACGTCATGGCCGTCGCACTCGACGGTGTGCCAGCCGAAGGCCTGCAACCGGCGGGCGTAGGCGTCCAGGTCGTGGCCGTGCCGGGTGGGGCCGCGCTGGCCGAGCCGGTTGACGTCGACGATCGCCGTGAGGTTGTCGAGATGCTCGGACCCGGCGTGCTCGGCGGCCTCCCAGACGGAGCCTTCCGCGAGCTCGCTGTCGCCGCAGAGCACCCACACGCGATAGCCGACGCGGTCCAGGCGCTTGCCGGCGAGCGCCATGCCGACGCCGATGGGCAGTCCCTGACCGAGGGAGCCGGTCGCGACCTCCACCCACGGCAGGGCGCGCGGCGTCGGATGGCCTTCGAGCCGGCTGCCGAGCGTACGGAAGGTCCGCAGCTCGTCGTCGTCGATGAGACCGAGCGCCTTGTACGAGGCGTAGAGCAGCGGCGAGGCATGCCCCTTGGACAGAATGAACCGGTCGTTGCCGGGGTGCTCGGGCCGTTCGAAGTCATGGCGCAGATGGCGGCCGAGCAGCACGGCCATCAGGTCGGCGGCGGACATCGACGAGGTGGCATGCCCCGAGCCCGCGGCCGCGGCGACGCGCACCGAGTCCACCCTCAATTGCTGGGCGATGCGGGTGAGTTCATCGTCGGTCGGCTGGGCCATCAGGTGTCTCCTCGGGTGGTACGGGCATACGGGCGAGTTCGGGGGATGCGGTGTCGAGCGGCACGGACCAGGAGCGCACCAGGCCCAGCTGGACGGCCTGGCGGGGCAGCGCCGCTTCGAGCATCCAGTCGGCGGCGACGCGGATGCGGTTGCCGGGCATCGCGGCCAGGTGGTAGCCGCGGGTGACGGCCGCGGCGGGCAGTCCCGCGAGCGCCAGACCGAGCGGGTTGGCCGCGGCCTTCACTCCGCCGAGGTCGACGGTGAAGCCGAGGTCGTGGTGCTTGTACGGCTTGCGGGAGCCGAGCCCGAGCGACGCGGCCACATTGCGTCCCGCCGTCGCACCCTGCCGCCAGGCGTGCTGGGCGGTCATCGGCGTGTACGAGCCCGGTTTGGTCGCGTCCGGTACGGCGGCGGCGTCCCCGCACGCGAACACCTCGGGGTGGCCCGGGACTTGGAGGAACGGGTCGACCACGAGCCGCCCGCGTTCGAGCGGGCGCCCGGTGGCCTCCACCAGCGGATCGGGCCGCACGCCCACGCACCACATCAGGGTGCGGGTGTCGACGAACTCGCCGTCGTCCAGGAGAACCCCCTGTGCGGTGGCCTCCTTCACGGAGGTCCCGGTGCGGACCTCGACGCCGCGCTTCTCGAGCACCTTGTGCGCGGTCTTCGACAGCCGCCGGTCGAGCTCCGGCAGCACCCGTGGCGCGATGTCGAGCAGCATCCAGCGGGCGTCAAGGCCGGGGTGGCGGCGCAGCAGCGAGTCGGTGAGCAGCTTGCCGTGGGCGGCGATCTCGGTTCCGGTGTAGCCGGCGCCGACGACCACGAAGGTGGTGCGGGCGGGGTCCCTGTCGTTCGCGGCCAGCTCCGTCTGGCGGATCACGTGGTCGCGCAGATACAGCGCCTCGGGCATCCCGCGGAAGCCGTGCGCGTGCTCGGTCACGCCGGGCACGGGCAGCAGTTTGTTGACGCTGCCGACGGCGAGCACGAGACGGTCGTAGGAGAGGGTCCCGGGGCGGCCTTCGGGGTCGCAGTAGGTGACGGTGCGCCCTTCGAGGTCGAGGCCCTGCGCCTCGCCGAGGACATGCCGTACCCGGGGCAGCGTGCCCGAGAGCGAGACGGTGACCCGGCGCGGCTCCAGGACGCCCGAGGCGACCTGCGGCAGCAGCGGCAGATAGAGGAAATAGTCGGTCGGGTTGAGCAGGACCACTTCGGCACGGTCGCGGACTGCCCGGGACAGGGTGCGGGCGGCCCGGTATCCGGCGAAGCCGGCCCCGACGATCACGATGCGGGTACGGCTCACGATGGTTCAGCCTCCGGCTGTGGTCGGGGAGCGTTCGGGTGCCCTCGGGCCATTGCGCCAAACGTTTCCGTCCGGCCGCCCGGGTTACCCGGCCCGCACCTCCCCACCTCGCGTGAGAGCCGGTTTGCGATGAAGAACACAGTGCCCCTTCGGACACCGGCGGCCGGCGCCTATACGGTGCCCACCGACGCGCCCGAGGCGGACGGGAGCCACAGCTGGGACACCACTTCCGTGGTCGTGGTCGAGATCGGCGCCGGGGACGCGACCGGCACCGGCTGGACCTACGCGCCCGCGATCGCCGCCGATGTCGTACGGGAGCTGCTCGCCCCCGTCGTCACCGGCCTCGACGCCCTGGACATCCCGGCGGCGCACGAGGCGATGCGCGGCGCCCTGGGCGAGGCGGGGCCTGGCGGGCTCACCGCCTGCGCGCTGTCGGCCCTCGACATCGCCCTGTGGGATCTGAAGGCTCGGCTCCTGGAACTTCCGCTGGCGCGGCTGCTCGGCGCCGCACAGGACGCGGTGCCGGTGTACGGCAGCGGCGGCTTCACCACGTACCACGACACGCATCTGGCCGCCCAGCTCGGCGGCTGGGTGCACGGGCAGCGCATCCCGCGGGTGAAGATCCGCATCGGCGAGTGCGGCGGCCACGCCGTGCTCCGGGATCTCGCACGGGTGCGGGCGGCCCGCCAGGTCATCGGCCCACGGACGGAGTTGTACGTGTCCGCGGGCGGCGCGTACACGCGCAAGCAGGCCGTGCGCGTCGGGCACGCGCTCGCCGAGCTCGAGGTCGGCTGGTTCGAGGCGCCCGTGCCGCGCGAGGACCCGGCAGGGCTCGGTCTCGTACGCGACCGCGCGGTCTGCGATGTCACCGCGGGCGGACACGCGGACGACCTGGCCGAACTCGCCCGTACGGCAGGGCTGGTGGACTGTCTGCAGGCGGACGCCACCCGGGTCGGCGGCCTCACGGCCTGGCTGCGCGCGGCCGCCCTCGCCCAGGCGCACGGTCTGGAGATCTCCGCGTACGGTGCGCCGCACGCCCATGCGGCGGCCGCCGCGTGCGTGCCGAACCTGCGGCACATCGAGTGGTTCCACGACCACGTACGGGTCGAGTCGATGTTCTTCGACGGAGTCCTCGATCCGACCGGCGGCGTGGTGCGCCCGGACGGCGGCATCGGGCACGGGCTGCGTCTGCGGGCGGAGGAGATCGAGGAGTACCGGGTGGCGTAGGGCGGGTATCGCGTGGCGCAGGGGGCCTGGCGCAGGGGCGTATCGCGTGGCGTGGGTGGTGGTCGCCGTGCGAGCCTCGGCCGCATGGAGAGCGCAGAGGTGCTGCTGATCGGCGGCCGTTCCGGGGCCGGCAAGTCATCCGTCGGATACGAGGTGTCGGCGCTGCTGCGGGCGGCGTCGGTGGGGCACGCCCTGATCGAGGGCGATGTCCTCGACCACATCCATCCGGCGCCGCCGGGTGATCCGGACCGCTCCGGGATCACCGGGCGCAATCTGGCCGCGCTGTGGGCGAACTACGCGGAGCTCGGCTGCCGGCGGCTGATCTACACGAACACGGCCGCCGTCCTCGACGGTGAACAGCGGCTGTTCGAGGGGGCGTTGGGCCAGGACGTCCGCATGCACCACGTGCTGCTCACCGCCTCCGACGAGACGGCGGCGGCCCGCCTTCGTGAGCGCGAACGCGGCTCGGAACTCGAGCGACAGCTCAGGCGCAGCGCCCAGATGGCGCGGCGGCTCGATGAGCACGCCGCGCCGGGGACGGTGCGGGTCGCCACCGACGGCAGGTCGGTGACTCAGGTGGCCCGGGAGGTCATCGCCGCGACCGGCTGGTGACCCCCTGCCGCCATGTGGTGATCAGCGCTGCTGACCGGGCGGCGGGCCGGGGTTGGG
>NZ_JAAKZW010000496.1 GCF_011044995.1 Streptomyces mesophilus
CCCCCACACACCACACCCCCTGGCACACCACCCCACACCCACACAACCTGTGAAACGGGCCGGCGAGGGTCGGTTTTCCACGGGTGCGCGTGGTGCGGTCTTGGTGGGATACGAGTGTGGGCCGCCCCGAGGGCTCGGGGTGGCCAGGGATCTCGTCGATTGAGATTCAGATGAGCTGTGTCCTGCCAAGGCTTTCGGTGTCTTCGTCGCCGGTGGCGGCTGCCTGCGCGTACCTCAAAGCACTCGTGGTGACGGTCTTTCCGTAGCACACGGACCAGGAGTTCGCGCCGACTCCTGACTTGGGGCAGGACCAGGTGGTGCCTTGCCAGACGCCGGCGGAGTTGTAGAGGCTGACGGTGGCCGAGACGCGGTAGATGCTGTCTAGATTGTTCCGGACGATCACTGCGCCTTGTACGGAGCCGCCGCTTGCTGACCTGATCACGCAGACCTGCGCGCCGACGTTGGTGTCGAGCCTTACAGTGCTGGCGCATTTCCAGGTACTGGAGCTGGAGGTGATCGGGTTTGTGTTGCCGTAGAGGTTGTCCCGTATGGGGTCTGAGTTATCCCGTGAGGGCCATGTTGTGAAGGCGTGCGATGCCGAGTGCGGCCTGGTGAACGCCGTTGCCCTTCAGTCGGCAGTCCCGCAGGATCTTCCAGTTC
>NZ_JAAKZW010000061.1 GCF_011044995.1 Streptomyces mesophilus
CCCCCTGAACCCCCAGTTCCCGTACCTCAGTTAGGAACCACCTGCCATGACCTCCACCTCCCGCCTGCGCACCCTCGGCAAGAAGACCGCGGGCCCCGGCCGCCCCGTCTATGTCACCGGCGAGATCGGCATCAACCACAACGGCGACCTCGAGAACGCCTTCGCCCTGATCGACGCGGCCGCCGACGCGGGCTGCGACGCGGTGAAGTTCCAGAAGCGCACCCCGGAGATCTGCACCCCGCGCGACCAGTGGGACATCGAGCGCGACACCCCCTGGGGCCGGATGACCTACATCGACTACCGCCACCGCGTGGAGTTCGACGAGACCGCGTACCGCGCCATCGACGAGCACTGCAAGAAGCGCGGCATCGACTGGTTCGCCTCCCCGTGGGACACCGAGGCCGTCGCCTTCCTGGAGAAGTTCGACCTGCCCGCCCACAAGGTGGCCTCCGCCTCCCTGACCGACGACGAGCTCCTTCGCGCCCTGCGCGCGACCGGCCGCACGATCATCCTCTCCACGGGCATGTCGACCCCGCGCCAGATCCGCCACGCGGTCGAGGTCCTCGGCTCCGACAACATCCTTCTGTGCCACGCCACTTCGACGTACCCGGCGAAGGCCGAGGAGCTCAACCTGCGCGTGATCAACACGCTGCAGGCCGAGTACCCGAACGTGCCGATCGGCTACTCCGGCCACGAGACCGGCCTGCAGACCACGCTCGCCGCGGTCGCCCTCGGCGCCACTTTCGTGGAGCGCCACATCACCCTCGACCGCGCCATGTGGGGCTCCGACCAGGCCGCCTCCGTCGAGCCGCAGGGCCTGACCCGCCTGGTGCGCGACATCCGCACCATCGAGGCCTCGCTCGGTGACGGCGTCAAGAAGGTGTACGAGTCGGAGCTCGGCCCGATGAAGAAGCTGCGCCGCGTCCAGGGCGTCGTCGCCGACGCCGGTGACCGCGAGCCGGTCGCGGTCTGACGGCCCCTTTCGAGGGTGACGTCATGACGTCCGCACACGGGCCCGCCGCACCCGCTGCCTCGTCGGCGGGGGCGGCGGCCCCGACGCTGGCTTTCGTCGAGAGCCCCGTGCAACTGCTCAACGTCCTGGAGTGGGCGCACGGGGCCGGCGGCGGGACGGCGACGATCGTCGTCCTGTCCCCGACGGACCCGATGACCCGCGGCCAGCTGCGCCGGATGGCCGAACTCGCCCGCGGGGAGGGCCATACCGTCCGCTGGGAGGAGGCCCGTGAGGGGGCGCTCGCGCCCCTGCACACGATCGGCGGACTCAGCCGGCTGCTGCGCAGGGCGGCGCGCGTGGTGATCGGCGACCCGTTCAGCCGCTACGTGCAGCTGCTCCTGACGCTGAGCCGGGCCCGCGACATCGTGGTCGTCGACGACGGCACCGCCACGATGGAGTTCATCGCCCAACTCGCGGGCGGGGAACGCCTGGTGCGCTGGCACCGGCGCGGCGGCCGGCCCGGTCCGCGCGATCTCGTGTTCGCCCCGTTCTCGGCGGCCGCGCGCCGCCGGCTCACGCCGCGCCCCACGCGTACGGTCTCGGTCTTCTCCTCGATGCCGGTGAACGCCCCGGAGGGTGTCTCCGTCACGGAGAACGACTTCACCTGGACCCGCACCCGCTTCGGCCCGCCCCGCATCACCAAGGGCGCGGACCTGGTGGGCACTTCCCTCGTGGAGACGGGCGTCGTGGACCCCGACCACTACCTGGAAGCGGTCCGCACGCTGGCCAAGACCCACGGCGCGACCCGCTACTTCGCCCACCGCCGCGAATCCACCCCCAAGCTCCACCGCCTCGCCGTGGAGACCGGCCTGGAGATCGTCCGCCCGGACCTCCCCCTGGAACTCATCGCCCGCAGAGGCCCCATCGGCCACCGCATCCTCAGCTTCCCCTCCACAGTCGTCCACACCCTGCCGCTCGCCCTCGCGGGCACGGGCGTCGAGGTCGCGGTCTGCGACATCGACCGCTCCTGGCTCACGGCCAACGCATCCCCACGAGCCGAGGGCTTCCTCTCGGGGGTCACGGGGACGGCGCGGGGTGTGCATCGGCTGCAGTCGGTGCGGGTGGCGTAGGGGCGGGCGGACGCTGTACGCCGCTGCGTGGTGAGGTCAGAATGCCGCCATGGCCGATGACGGGGAACCGTGCGCCGAAGCACCGTCCTTCCTCTCGTGTGCGAGGGAAGTGGTGCGACTGCTTGGGCTGGAGGAGTCGTCGGCGTTGGAACAGTCGAGGTGGGGAAGGTCGGCGCCCCCGCCGGGGCCGGGGCGGGCGCGCGCACTCGCCGCCGCGGCCCGTAAGCCGCTGCTCGAACGCCCCACGCTCCCCGAGGAGTTCTTCGCTCCGCTGATGGCCGCGTCCGTCCACGACCCCGACCCCAGCTTCTGCCGCTGGTTCGTCGAGCCCGCCGTGTACTCCTTCGGCCGCCGCCGGGTCTGTGCGGCACTGCTCGCGTATCTGCGCGACGGCACGGACGCGGAGCGCCTGGGCGCGATGCGTGCCTGGTACTCCGCGTGGGTCACACCGAGGGCGGAACGCTCCCCGGCTTACGGACCCGGCGGCGTACGGGATCCGGCGATCGACGAGACGCGTGACATCGCGACGGCCTGGCTGGAGTCGGCATTCGACCTCTTCGCCACGACGACGGATCTGCGGATACACCGCAGGCTCGTGGGCGAACTCCCACTCCAGCGCATAGCGTGCCCACCGCATCTGCAGCCCCGACTCGACCGTGCGCTCGGGATCGCCCGAGCGCACGCCGACCCGTATGTCCGCCACTGGGCGGCCGACGTGGACCGCGGCCGGCCGACTCAGTGGTGGCCACCCGATGACGGTGAACCGTCCCCTTAGTGCCCGTGCCCCCGTCGGTCGATCTCCCGCAGGAGGGCCCATGCCATGGCCGCCTCGCCCTTTGCGTTCGGGTGGAAGGGGGCCGCCGGGCTGGTCGGCTGCAATGGCTCGACCCAGCGGGTCTCCGGGGCCTGGCAGACGTCGTGGCCGATCGTCGGGGTGTACGTGTCCACGAAGCGCGCGCGGTTGTCGCGGGCGACGTCGCGCAGCATGGCGTTCAGGCGCTTGCCGGTGTCCCGCAGGTACGGGACGTCGCCCTCGGCCTGCTGCACGTACGGCCAGCAGCCCTTGCCGCTGTCCGCGACGATCACCGGATAGCCGACGACGTAGACGCGGGCCCGCGGGGCGCGGTCGTGGATCGCGTCGATGACCTTCTCGATCTTCGGCGCGGTGTTCGCGATCCGCGCGGCCAGCTGGTCGGTGCCGCCGGCCGTGTACTGCTTGGTGCACGGACTGCCGTACGGGTCCGTGAAGCTGAGCCGCGTACACGTACCGACGATCTCGCCGAAGCCGATGTCGTTGCCGCCGATGCCGACCGTCACGAGCGTGGTCCGCTTGTCGAGCGCGTCCAGCTGCGGCGGGTTCGTGCCCTGCTGCTGCCACATGTGCTCGGTGGTCGCCCCGCCGCAGCTCACGTCCTTGAACGAGGCGGGCCGGATCTTCCAGGCCGCCACGGACGGGTAATTGCGGTTGGAGCGCGCGCAGTTCGCGTCGACCTGGTCCGGGATGCCGGGACCCGAGGTGTACGAGTCGCCGAGCGCGACATAGCGCTCGCCGCGGTGCTGCCCGCCGTGACCCCCGTGCCCGCCCGGCCCGGCCTGCGCGGGAGCGGCCGTCGCCGCGACGACGAGGGCCGCCGCCCCGCCCGCCGCCAGTGCGCCGAGCGCCCCCCGTCGCGATCTGCCGCCCCGTGCCGCCGTGTACGCCTGTTCCCCCACGCCTGCCTCCGCTTCACGTACGCCACTGCATTCCAATACTGACTGGTCGGTAGCGTCGGGGCGGGACCCCGCCCTGTCAATGGATCCGGCAGCGTGCGACGGTGCGGGTTTGGCCGGGACTCGCCCGGGGAAGCCGATGCGAACGATTCAAAGCGAAATTTCATACCCCCGGTACGGTGCAGCTATGCACGACAGCCCCGATTTTCTTACCCCAATCTGGCTGAAGTTTTGTTGATCGAGGCTTAGTTGGCCCCTGCATCGCCTTACGCTTGCGAGGGTGAACCAACTGATGTCCCGTACGACCGACAGCCCGGAGGGCGAGCCCGCAGTCGGGGATGCCCTGCCCGGCGTGCTCCCCGAGAGGCTGCGCGCCGAGCTCATCGCCTTCCGGCGCGATATGCACATGCACCCGGAGCTCGGCAATCAGGAGTTCCGGACCACGGCCGCGCTCAAGAAGCGCCTCGAGGCGGCGGGCCTTTCACCCCGTGTGCTCGACACGGGCACCGGCCTCGTATGCGACATCGGCACATGGGACGGCCTGCGCCCCATGCTCGCGATCCGCGCGGACATCGACGCGCTCCCCATCCCGGACACCAAGACCGAGGCGCCCTACCGCTCCACGGTCCCCGACCGCGCGCACGCCTGCGGCCATGACGTCCACACCACGGCCGTCCTGGGCGCGGGCCTGGTCCTCGCCGAGCTGGCGGCCGCGGGTCAACTGCCCAGGCCCGTACGGCTGCTGTTCCAGCCGGCCGAAGAGGTGCTGCCCGGCGGCGCGGCCGACGCCATCGCCTCCGGCGTCCTGGACGGCGTGGGCAAGATCATCGCGGTGCACTGCGACCCGAAGGTGGACGCCGGCCGGATCGGTCTGCGCCACGGCGCCATCACCTCGGCCTGCGACCGCCTCGAGGTCGCCCTCGACGGCGCCGGCGGCCACACGGCCCGTCCGCACCTGACCACGGACCTGGTCACCGCCGCGGCCCGGGTCGCCATCGACGTCCCGGCCCTGGTGGGGCGCAGGGTCGACGCCCGGGCGGGTCTGGCCGTCACCTGGGGCCGTATCGAAGCCGGCCACGCCCCCAACGTGATCCCCCAGCACGCCGAGCTCTCCGGCACCATCCGCTGCCTGGACCTCGACGCCTGGCGCACGGCGCCCGACCTCGTGCACGCCGCGGTCCAGGAAGTGGCCGACCTCCACCGGGCGAAATCGGCCATCAACTACATCCGCGGCGTCCCCCCGGTCGTCAACGACCCGGTGATCACCGACCTGTTGCGCGACGCGATGGTGGCCCGCCGCGGCGCCCTCTCGGTCGAGGACACCGAACAGAGCCTGGGCGGCGAGGACTTCTCCTGGTACCTGGAGCACGTCCCGGGCGCGATGGCCCGCCTAGGCGTCCGCACCCCCGGCGAACGCACCTCGTGCGACCTCCACCAGGGCGACTTCGACGCGGACGAGTCCGCGATCGCAGTCGGCGTCGAACTCTTCACGGCAGCCGCACTCCTGGACGGCGGACGCCCGTAGTACGTGGTGGTGGCCGGGGGACCAATCGTTCAGGCGGAAAGCCCCAATACGGGCATCGGTCAGGACGTTTGGTCCCCCTTTCACCGTTGCGGTCAGCGGCCCGCGCCCAGGAAGTGGAATGTTGGGTTCGGGTGCATCAGGAAGTCGTGGTGGGAGATGTTCCATGCGTAGGCTCCCGCCAGGGCGAAGGCCACGCGGTCGGCTGCGCGCAGGCCGGTGGCCGGGACGGCGCGGGACAGGACGTCCTTCGGGGTGCAGAGCTGGCCGGCGAAGGTGACGCGGTCCCCATGGGCGCGCGGGCGCGGCCACGGGTGGGGCCAGGGGGCGTCCGAGGCGAGGACCGTGCAGGGCTGGTTGTGGCCCTTGGTGGCGGGGGTGCGGATGTGGTGGGTGCCGCCGCGCACCACGGCGAACTCCTCACCGTGGCTCCGCTTCACATCCAGGACCTCCGTCGCGTACCAGCCGCAGTACGCGGTCAGGGCGCGACCCGGCTCGATACGCAGCGTCAAGTCCGGATGCTGGACGAGTAGTTCGGTAAGGCCTTGACCGTACGTCGTCCAGTCGAAGCGAGAGGAAGGGTCGGCGTAGTCCACGTTCATGCCGCCGCCCACGTTGACCTCCGGGAGGCGGATGCCGTGCCGGCCCGCCAGGGCGAGCGACCACGAGACGACCGACTCGGACAGGGCGAGCAGCGCGGGGGCGCCGAGACCGCTGGCCAAGTGGGCGTGGACGCCCAGGAGTTCCAGCTGCGGGTACGTCCCGTCGGTCAGGAGGCGCACGAGCGGGTCGGCCTGCGACGGGTCGAGGCCGAACGGGGTCGGGTGGCCGCCCATCGCGAGCGCGCTGGTCTCCAGGGAGCCGTCGGGTAGCGAGAGGTTGAAGCGCAGGAGCACGCCCGGCCGTAGGCCCGGAGCGACCCGCCGAGCCAGCGCGGCCAGCAGGTGGAGCTCGTGCTCGCTCTCCACGTGGAAGCGCCGCACCCCGAGTTCGAGCGCCGTCGTGATCTCGGCCGGGGTCTTGCCGGGTCCCCCGAAGGCGAGCGCGCGCCCGGGGGCCGCCTTCGCCACATGGGTCAGCTCGCCGCCCGAGGAGACCTCGTAGCCGTCCACGTACGGGCCGAGCGCGGCCAGGATCTCCGGCTCCGGGTTGGCCTTCGCCGCGTAGTAGAGCTCGACCTGCTCGGGGAGCGCGGCTCGCACGGCCTGTGCGTGAGCGCTGAGGGATTCCAAGTCGTAGATATACGCCGGGAGTTCGGACGAGGGGAGTGAATCGATCCGTTCGCGGACGGAAGGCGTAGGGGCGGTCATCGGGCGCTCCAGGGGTCGAAGGAGACGGACGCGCCGGACAGGACGGACTCGGCGAGCGGCGACGGCAGCCGCACATAGCCCGCCGCCCGGTCCGCCTTGCGCTCCCACCGCGTCAGCAGATTGGCCTTCGCCGGCAGCGGTACGCCCGCGAGCAGCGCGGCCAGACGCGGCGGGCAGCCGTACGCGTCGGCGTGGTCCTCGAGGACGGCGCGGACCGCGGCCCACAGCGCGGGCTCGAGCGACGGGTGCAGATCGGCGAGCGCGGCCAGCATCTCGCTGACGTGGTTGACGAGCAGGCAGTACACCACCCGGTCCCAGCCGCGTTGGGCGTCGTACGACATCGGGCCCGCGACCTCGGGCGGCAGCCCCGCCAGGGTGTCGGCGTGGTGCTCGGGCAGCAGCTTGGTGCCCTCCAGGTCGCGGAAGAGGACCTGGGCGGGCATGCCGTCGTCGCCGACGCAGACGAGGACGTTCTGGAGGTGGGGTTCGAGGACGAGGCCGTGGTCGAAATACGCGGCGAGCACGGGCGGCACGAGCAGCTTCAGATACGCCCGCCACCAGGCAAGGGCCCGCTGCGGACCCGCGTCGCCGAGGAGGTGCGAGAGATGCCCGGGTCCGGTCGGGTACTCGTCGGCGACCGCGCCCGCCAGGAGGGGTGTGGTGCCGGGCAGCAGACGGCGCGAAAGACCCTCGCGGACGATCACGCCGAAGCCCTCCAGGAGCGCCACGTCGGGCGTGCCGTCGGCGCCGGGCAGCGCCAGGCTGCGGTACGCGGGTTCGCGGAGCATCGCGCTGCCCGGGAAGCGGGCGGCCAGATCGGCCAGCGCCCCGTCCAGGAAACGGGTCAGGGCCACGGCGCCGGACAGCTCGTAACTGGCGTTCTTGCGCAGGCAGTTGGTGATCCGCACGTTCAGGCTGAACTTCAGGAACGTATCGCCGTCGTAGAGCGTGCGCACCGAGGCCGTGGCCGCGAAGGGCCGCGCGCTCGGCCCGAGGTCGAGGAGGTCGCCGCGCGCCAGGGCCGCGCGCAGGCCCGGGTGGTCCTGGAGCAGGGAGAGCTGCCAGGGGTGCGCGGGCAGCAGCCGGTAGCCCTCGGGTACGTCCGGGTGCAGCCGGTCGAGCGCGGCGGCCGCGTCGGGCCGGGCCAGTTCCTCGGCGACGAGGTGCTCCCGGACGGCGAAGAGCCGCAGCGGGAAGGAGGCCCCGGCCTCGGGGGCGTACGCGGCCCAGGAGGCGGCGTCGCCGCTGCGGGCCTTGGGCGTGGGGTGGAAGCGGTGGCCGAAGAGCAGGGACTGTTCGGAGGCGAGATACGCCCCCTGGCCCTCGGCGCCGGGGCGGGAACCGTGGACGGCGAGCGCGGACCGTACCCCCTGATGACTGGACGCCACCTGCTCCAGGAACTCCTCGTTGCGCACCCCCGTCCGCAGCGACAGCTCGGCCTGCGTGTACTCGGCCAGGCTGCGCCAGTCCGCCTCGCCCCAACGGCCGTTCTCCTGGACGTAAACCGGGCCGGTGTAGCGGTGCGCGCCGAGCAGCGAGGTGCGGCGCAGCGCGACCCGCAGCAGCACGCCGGCGCGGGGCAGGCGCAGCAGCAGATGGCCGTCGCAGACCGCGGTCTGGTGCTCGGGCGCGGAGACTTCGCGCAGCAGACAGTTGAGGAGGGTGTGGGCCACGGCCCAGTCGGCGGAGGGCAGTTCACGCGGGGTCGACGGCGGGGCGGGGACGGTGCCCGTGGGCAGCGACATCAGGGGCTCCAGCGGATGCGGACGCGGATGCGGGGAGAGCGGCGGAACAGGGCGGGCAGCGCGATGGCGCCGGCCGTGCCCAGGGCGACGGCGGTGCCGGTCAGCACGGGGGCGGCGGGTCCGAGCAGGCTGTTGCCCGCGGCGGCGGCCAGTCCTGCGGCGACGGCGCCGCCCTTGGAGACGAATTCGAGCGAGCCGAACATCCCGCCGGGCGAACGGCCCTTGGCGCAGTCGGCGGCGAGCACGGACAGACAGACCAGGCCGAGCGTGAGCCCGATGCCGAGCAGCAGCCGTACGGCGGTGAAGGCGGCGAGCGAACCGGCGAGCGGATGGCCGGCCAGACCGAGCGCGATACAGCCGAAGCCGAGCGCGATGCCGAGCCGGGGACGTCCCACGAAGCGGTCGTGCACCTGCATCGCGCAGAGCAGGTAGCACAGGTGCGGCAGGGCGAAGAGCACTCCGGAGACGGCCGGCGAGACGCCGGGTATTCGGTCCTCCACGAGCGCGATCAGATACGGGAAGGAGATCACGGTCGAGAACACGAAGGTGAACTCGTAGACGAACAAGGCCCGCAGAGGCTTCGCCTCGGCAAGCGGTACGACGGCCTCGGACGCGAGGGCCGCCGGCGTGCCGCCCGGCTCGGGCAGCAGACACAGCATCACCGCCGCCGCGAGCGGCAGCACGGCGAGCAGCGCGTACTGGCGGTGCGGCGAGATCCAGGGCGACAGCGCACCGACCACGATCGGCGCGGCGACGAGGGCGGCCCGTGCGCTGCCCTGCATCAAGGTGAGCGCCTTGGACAGACCGGGGCCTTCGAGGGCGGCCGCCAGATAGCCGTTGGACGCCGCGAACGTGCCGCCGAGGATGCCCTGGAGCACCAGTGCCGCGGTGAACGCGGCGAGGGACTCGGCCCAGCCGGCGAGCAGAAACGCCACAGCCAGACCCAGTTGGGCCCGGAGCAGCAGCCGCTTGCGGCCGAACCGGTCCGCGAGCCGGCCCCACAGCGGTGCGCCCAGCGCACCGAACACCGTGGGCACGACGTACAGCAGACCGGCCCAGCGGGCGGTCTCGTCGCCCAACTCCGGGAGGATTTCCGTGAGATACGGAGGCAGGCCGAGCGCGGCGAACGACGCCACGAAGTAGCAGCCGGCCACGGCGTGCACCTGCCGGCGCCCCAAGGCCGTCGGCCGCCCCTCCGCGCCGCCCGTCGTCCGTACCCCTTCAGCGGTCGCACTCATCGGCGCTCACACTCCGCGCAGCAGGTAGTTGGGGCCGGTGGTGTAGTGCTTGTTGATGTCGGCGGCGCCCGAGCGTTCCTTGCTGAGCAGGCTGCCCGCAGTGACCATGGCCTTGACCGGCAGCCGCTCGGCGTCGAGTACGTGCTTGCGCAGTACGGCGCCGGATCCGGCGTCCATCCGTGCGACGGCCTGCGCGAGGCGGGCGCGCACCAGGGCGAGCAGCCCGTCGAGCGGGGCGCGGCCGTGCCGGGCGAGACCGAAGGCGTAGGCGCCGGCGCACAGGTGCACCGTGATCGTCGTGAACAGGGCGGTCACGGCGTCGTCGGTGTCGCCGAAGGTCCGCGCGTCGTCGAACTCGCTCTCGTCCACGGCGTCTTGACCGAGCGTCGAGCGCAGCCGAAGGCGGTTGATGCGCGGCCCGTCGTTGTCCTTGAAGAGAAGCCGCAGCCGGGTGCGTCCCTCGTGCTCGTCCAGGACGAGCGAGATGTTCTGCTGGTGCGACTCGAGCGCGATGCCGTACGCGAAGAGCGTGGTCCCCCAGTCGAAGAGCAGCGTGAGACAGGCGTCGACAAGAGCGGTCGGGTCGCCGCCGTAGAAGCGCTCCGCGAGCGGGTCGATCAGGAGCCGGCCGCCGGGTGCGCGGCTCAGGAGCGCCGCCATCGGCAGCACCACGGCGTCGTCGAGTCCGGCCGGGCAGGACCGCAGCAGCACGGCGAGCAGTTCGTGCCCGGCATGGACGTAACGGCTCTCGTCGGCGTGCAGGATCACACCCCGGAAGCGGGGCTCACGGGCCAGGACGGTCTCGATCAGACGCTGGCCCGCGGCGCCGTCCACGAGGGTTCCCGGCTTGATGGTGCGCCGGTTGCGCAGCCCCAAGGTCGCGGTGGCCAGCGGCAGTTTGAGGTGCTGGGCGGGGTCGTCGGCGAGGGCGACGGTGCGCATGGACAGGGTCGGGACGACGTCCGCGTACGGCTTCTCGGCGAGTACGGCGTGTGCGTCGAGGCCTGTGGCGCGCAAAGCGTCACGCAGTGGTGCGCCCAAGGTGAGCGGGTGCACCGGGAGGGCCAGATGGGACTGGGTGAGCGCGGGCAGGCCGAGGTCGGCGGGGGAGGGCCAGAAGCCGGGCAGCTCGCCGCTCGACGTGAGCGCGTCCTTGGGCAGGGCGAGCCAGCGCAGGGCGAAGCGCGGGTGGAACTCGGGGGCGTAGGCGCGCAGTTGGCTGTCGTCCAGGCCCGAGCGCCCACGGGCGGTCGGGTACACGGGGTGGTCGAGATGGGCCGCGAGCGTGTCGTACGCGAGTCCGGCGCCGAGGCCCGTCCAGCGGGCGGGGTCGGCGCCGTGCCGGGCGGTCAGACCGCGCAGGACGGCGGCGTGGCCGTGCGCGTGCAGCCGCATGGTGGCGAGGGTCTGCCGGCACTCCTCGGTGAAGGCGTCGAATCCACCGCGGTCCTCGGGGTCGGCGAGGGGCTTCAGCGCGGCCAGGATGCGGTCCGTGTCCGAGAGCCGGGCGCCATCGGATTCCCGCAGCAGATACGGGAGTCGGGCCCCGTACTCACTCTGGAAGCCGTCCTCGACGACGGGCAGCAGCAGCGCGTCGTGCCCGTCGGCGGAAGGCGACAGCGCACCGTGCCCGTCGGCGGAAGACAGCCGCAGCCACGGGCCGTCCGCGCGCCGCACCACCGTGCTGCGTGTCCGCAGCCCCACCACGTCCTCACGCAGCAGCGCACTCAGCACGCGCAGCGTCAGCTCGGAGGAGACGTCGGACGCGACCTCGACCTCGGATGGAGCCACGCCACCGTCCATCCCCACCCCGCGCGGACCCACAACAGCCGCCCCCGCTACGGCAGCAGCAGCCCTCACGGCGTGATCACCCACCGCTGCCGGGCCAGGAACTCCGCCACCACCCGGTCCACCGCGCCCTGATCGGTACCGATGGCCCGCAGCACCCCCAGATAGTCCCGGTTGGTGCCGTACAGCGCATGCCGCTCGCCGACCGCACGCAGCGGCCGGTACGTCATCCGAACGCCGTCGACGTCCAGGTCCTGCGCCTCGGGCGCGGCGGTGAGCGTGCCGGCCTCGGAGGCGTACGGGTACTCGAGCCGCGCCCGGCCGTCACCACGCGCACCGAGATCCGCGGGCAGCGGCTCGCCCAGATGCGTACGGAGGATGTGCTCGAAGAGCGGGAGGTCCAGGAGCTGGGCGAGCAGCAGATCGCACTGGTCGCCGATGGCCCGGTAGTTGACCTCGATGATCCGCGCGCGGCCCTCGTGCACCACGAACTCGGTGTGACAGACGCCGAAACCGACGCCCAGGGCGTCGAGTTGAGCGAGCACCTGCTCGACGACCGGCGCGGGATGCGAGGGCACGAACGTGAGGCGCTCCTCGATGAACACCGGAGGCGCGGACACCCCGGTGTGGAAGCCGCCGAGTACATGGCGGCGCGTGCCGTCCCCGAGGGTCTCCAGGGTGTACAGCTCGCCGGGCAGATACTCCTCGACCACGAGCGCGGCCCCGGGCCGCCGGCCCTGTATCTCCTTGCAGCGCAGGGCGAGTTCGGCGGGCCCGTCGACGAGCACGACATCCTCGCTGGCCACCCCCTCGCGCGGCTTGACCACGCACGGGTACGGAACATCGAGCGAGGCGAGACCGGCCGGATCCGCTTCCGCGGGCAGCTCGGCCGACCAGACCGTGTCCGCACCGGAGGCGGCGAGGTGGCGGCGCATCGCCGCCTTGTCCTTGGCGCGCAGTGCGGCCCGCCAGTCCTTGCCCGGCAGTCCGAAGTAGTCGGCGGCCAGGGCGGCCTGGGTCTGCAGATGGTCGCTGTTGGTGAAGACCGCGTCGGGCCGGTGGTGCGTGCCGATACGCGTGATCACGGCACGGAAGTCGCGTACGTCGCACTCCAGGACCTCCACGCGGGAGGCGAACTCAAGGTCCTGGTAGGCGCGTTGGTGCAGCTCCGGACGGTCGGTCAGCAGGGTGACATCGAGCCCGAGCCTCGCGGCGGCGGGCAGAAAGCCCTCGGTGACCGAGTCGGTGGGGACGAGAGCGAGCAGGTACAGCCGCATGGGCTGAACCCCTTCCACGTGTGGGGTGAGCGTGAGGGGGGTGGGCCGGGCCGCCATGGGGGAGTGCGGCCCGGCCCGGAGGGGGCGGAGCGGCGGCGTTACGCCTTCGGCAGCTCGACGCCCGCGGCCTTCGCGACGTCCGCGAGCATGTGCTCGGCGGCCTGGACGCCGATGCCGGACATCCAGGTCTCGTCCGGGACGGTGAAGACCTTGTCGTTCTTGACGGCCCCGAGGGACTTCCAGACCGGGTTGGACGTGACGTCCTTCTGCTTGGTCTTGGAGGGCTCGTCGGCCAGCGTCACGAAGACCAGGTCGGCCTCGGCCTTGTCGATCTGCTCGGGGCTGACGTCGAGCATCGTGACCTCGGGGTCGGTCGAGGACTGCGACTTGGGGCGCTCGAGGCCGATGTCGTCGAGGACCACACCGCTGTACGAGGACTTCTGGTAGAGCCGGGTCGGGCCTGCCACGAAGCGGACCACCGAAGCGGACGGCATCTTCCCGTCGTACTTCTCCTTGATGGCCTCACCCAGGGCCTTCGCACGTCCCTCGTACGCCTTCAGGGCGTCGCCTGCCTGCTTCTCCAGGCCGAGCGCCTCCGCGTGGACCTTCAGGTTCTCCTTCCAGGGGCCGCCGGTGGTCTCCGTGAACACGGTCGGGGCGATGCCCTTGAGCTTGTCGTAGACCTTCTCGTGGCGGACCTTCGAGGACAGGATCAGGTCGGGCTTGAGGGAGGCGATCAGCTCCAGGTTCGGCTCGAGCAGCGGACCGACGTCCTTGGCGCCCTGCACCTTGTCGCCGAGGTACTCGGGGAAGCCGCCCGCGGTCTTGAAGTGCGGGGAGACGGCGCCGACCGGCTTGATGCCGAGCATCGTCACCGAGTCCAGCTCGCCGGTGTCGAGGACGACCACGTTCTTGGGCTGCGCGGGGATCTCGGTCTCGCCCATGGCGTGCTTGACGGTCCGCGGGAAGGCCTCGGACGCCGCACCGGCGTTCTCCGTCTTCTTGCCGTCGCCGGCCTTCTCGCCGCCGCAGCCGGTGAGCGCGGTGGCGCCGATCGCGAGGGCGGCGAGCGCGGTGCCGAGGCGGCGCAGGCCGCGCGGGGTGGTTCTGGTGGACATGAGGGTTTTCTTCCTGTTGTGAGCGGTGACTGAGGATTTCCAGCCGTACGGGGAGGGGGACTTCGGCCCGTTCAGGCAGGCGTGCGCCGTCCGGTCGGACGGTGCTTGGGGATGACGAGCGGGGTGCCGGACTCCGGGTCGGGGATCACCCGGCAGTCCACGTCGAAGACCGACTTGACGAGTTCCGCGTCGAGCACGTCGGCCGGCGGTCCGGCCGCCGCGAGCCGCCCGTCCTTGAGGACCACCAGGTGGTCCGCGTAACGGGCGGCCTGCCCGAGGTCGTGCAGCACCATCACGACGGTGCGGCCCGCCTGGGCGTGCAACTCGGCCACCAGATCGAGGACATCGAGCTGATGGCGCAGATCGAGGAAGGTGGTGGGCTCGTCGAGCAGCAGCAGATCCGTGTCCTGGGCCAGCGCCAGGGCGATCCACGCGCGCTGCCGCTGACCGCCGGACAGCTGGTCCACGGGCTGGTCGCGCAGCACGGCGGTGCCGGTGCGCTCCAGTGCCGCGTCCACCGCCGCCTGGTCGGCGGACGACCAGGGGCTCAGGAGTCGCTGATGCGGATAGCGCCCGAGCCGCACGAGCGCCTCCACGGTGATCGCCTCGGGCGTCACCGGCTGCTGCGGAAGCAGCCCCATCCGGCGGGCGAGCGCGCGGGCCGGCATCCGGTGGATGTCCGTGCCGTCCAGCGCCACGGTGCCGTCGGCGGGGGCGAGCAGCCGGGTCAGGCCGCGCAACAAGGTGGACTTTCCACAGGCGTTGGGCCCGACGATCGCGGTGACCGCGTCCCCGGGCAGCACCAGGTCGAGACCGCCGACGATCACACGGTCGCCGTAGCGCAGATCGAGGCCACGGGTGGAGAGCTCATTGCGCCGCGCCCCTTCCGGGGTGGCGTCGGCGGGCGCGGAAGGCGCCGGAACCGCGCTCTTACGTGCCACCGGCTCGGAGGCGCCCTTTTCGGAGGCCAGCTGCTCGGACGTCATACGGAGCTCCTGTGGACGGGCCTGCTCTGACGGATCATCAGTACGAGGAGCCAGGGAGCGCCGAGCGTCGCCGTGACCACGCCGACGGGCAGCCCCTCGACCGGCAGCAGGTGCTGCACCACCAGGTCGGACGAGAGCAGCAGTACGGCTCCGACCAGGCAGGACAGTGCGGTGGTCGCGGCCGTGGGCGGGCCGGCCACGAAGCGCACCAGATGCGGTACGGCGAGTGCGACGAAGGCGACCGGGCCGGTGAGCGCGGCGGCCAGGGACGCCAACGCGATGGCGGTGATGAGCAGTTGGAGGCGCGCCGCCGATACGTTGATGCCGAGCGCGCCCGCCGACTCGTCCCCGAGGTCGAGCACCGCGAGCCGCCGGTGCAGGACGAACGCGGCGGCCAGGGCCACGGCGCCGGCCACGGCCGCGGCGCCCACCTCGGTCCAGGTGCGCCCGTACAGCGAACCGGTCGTCCACTGCAGGGCCGCCCCGGCGAGCTCGGCCGGGAAGCGCACGACCATCAGGTTCACGGCCGCGGCGAGACCCGCCTGGACGGCGAGGCCCACGAGCACGAGGCGGGTGACCGTCAGGCCCGAGCGCCAGGCGAACACACCGAGCAGCAGCGCGGCGAGCAGTCCACCGCCGAGCGCGCCGAGCGGGATGAACGAGGCCGAGGCCCCGGTGGCGAGCAGCACCACCGAGCCGAAGGACGCACCGCCCGTAATGCCCATGACATCCGGAGACGCGAGGGGATTGCGGAAGAGCCGCTGGAGCAGCGACCCCGCCACGCCGAGCCCCGCGCCGGCGATCAGCGCGGCCGCGATCCGCGGCGCCCGGAACTCCTGCACCACGAACACATCGCCCTGGTCGCCGAGTCCGAACAGGGCGCGCACCGCGACGGACGCCGCCATCGGCATCTGGCCCAGGGTGAGCGCGGTGACGGACAGGGCCACAAGCGCGGCGGCGGCGAGGGCGCCGAGCAGCAGCACACGGCGGCGGATCCGGGCGGGAGCGCTCGAGGGCCGCGCAGCCACCGGGGCTTCGACGAGGCCGGTCATCGGGCCACCCTCCGCGCGAGTACGGCGAGCAGCGGCGCGCCCAGGAAGGCGCTGACGATGCCCACTTCGAGCTCCGAGGGTCGGATGACGACCCGGCCGAGCACATCGGCGGCGAGCAGCAGCAGCGGTCCCGCGATCAGGCACCCGGGCACGAGCAGCCGGTGGTCACCGCCCAGGAACGGCCGTACGAGATGGGGTGCGGCCAGACCGATGAAGCCGATGGGACCGGCGACGGCCACCGCGGAACCGGCGAGCAGCACGACCGCGACGGCGCCGGCGAGCCGGATACGGGCCACCGGGACGCCGAGCGCCTGGGCCGAATCGTCGCCGAGGGCAAGTGCGTTGAGCGCCGGGGTGACCGCGAGCGCGACCAGGAGCCCGAGCGCCAGCGTCGGCAGGACCGGGTAGAGCACGTCGAGGGGGCGCTCGGACAGGGAGCCGGCCAGCCAGAACCGGGCCTCGTCCAGCGTGCGTTCGCTCGCCAGCATCACGGCGGAGGTCCAGGAGAGCAGCACGAGCTGGAGGACCGTACCGCCGAGGGCGAGCCGCACCGGCTCGATGTCACCGGACCTGCGGGCGAGCAGCAGCGCGAAGAACATCGCGCCCCCGGCCCCCGCGAACGCGAACCACACATATTGGACGGGCTGGTTGAGCCCGAGCGCGTAAATGGCGACAACCACCGCGAATCCGGCACCGGCGTTGATGCCGAGGGTGGTCGGCGCGGCCAGCGGATTGCGCGTGATGCCCTGGGCAACGGCTCCCGCCACGCCGAGCGCGGCACCGACCGCGAGGCCGACGACCGTACGGGGCAGCCGCAGCCCGGTCACCACGAGGGCGTCCTTGCCGTGCGCGTCGCCGAACAGGGCCCCGAACACCGTGGACAGCGGCACCGCCCTGGCCCCGAGGGCAAGGCTCAGCGCGGCGCACAGCGCCAACAGGGCCACCCCGACGAGGAGGAGAGGTATCCGCTGGGCGGATGCGGAGGGGGCGCCGATGGTGACACCCCGTGCGGTCTTGGACACGCGGAGGACTTTAGGTTAGGCATACCTAAGTCTGTCAACTTGCCGTGAGGCGGCCGAGGGCTCGGGGTCGCGCCCGTGCACCGAGATCGCCACGACTGTGGCTAAGGTAAGCCTCGCCTTATGGCGATGTCGATGAGGGGAGTGCTGTTGAAGGCGAGATCGGCCACACTGCCGGCTGTTTCGGCCGAAAACGGCGCCTCGTTGCTGACGGAGACGTATCAACTCCTGCTCCGCACCTGCGCGTCACTGCGCGTCGAGCTGGTCCGTCCCGCCGGCGGGACCCCTCCGGCAGTCGACGCGGCGGCCCTCGCCGCCCGCCCCGGCCTCCTCGACGCGGCCGCCCTGGCCGCCGACCCCGGCCTCCTCGACACCGTCATCGACGGTGAAGCCGCCCGTATCCAGGCCGAGTTCGGCCCCGCGCCACGACGCGAGGTCGCCGCGTCCCGCCTCATGCACCACTACCTGTGGAGCGTCGGGCTGCTCATGAGCGGCCCCTGGTACCTGGCCCGCCGCGTACCGCGGATCCGCCCGCGCGACGTCCGTATCGACCCGGTGACCGCCGAACTCGCCCTCGCGCCCGGCGGGTTCACCTGCCTGCCCGACGACCGCGCGGCGGGGATGCGGGGCGTACGGGTCGTCGCGCACGAGGAGGCGCTGCGCGCCGAGTTGCGCTCCGCTTTCGCCGACCACGTACGCCCGCTGCTCGCCGTCGCGGCCCCCGCCGTGCGCCGCGGGCCGCGCGCCCTGTGGGGCATGGCGGGCGACGATCTGGTCTCCGGCATCTGGTACCTGGGCCGGATGCTCGGACAGGAGGAGCGTTCCGTACGGGCCGCCGGAGCACTCCTGCCCACCGGCATCCCACCGTTCCCCGCAGGTGCCGACTTCCGTCGGCTGCAAGGGAGTTCGGGGCACTCGCACCTGACCCGCACCCGCGCCGGATGCTGCCTCTACTACGCCATCCGCACCTCGCCCGACTCCACCGCGCAGCCGCCGCAGGCCTGCGGCACGTGCCCCCGCGTCTGCGATGCCGAGCGGCTGCGCCGCCTTGAGCTGGAACGCGAAGCGGAATGAGATCCACTGGTTCCCGTTCCCGGCGTCACCTGCGCGTAACGCCCCCGGCACCCCGTCGACTCACCCGCACGCGCCCTCGCCACGTTTCGATAACGTCCCGGCGAAACCCCGTTCCCCTGCATTTCTACGCGCGTTACTGTGCGCCGAAACCAGCGTCACTGCGCGCTGAAATCGGCGTCCGCAGGGGCGCGTTGGGGATCGTGGGGGTCGTTGGGATGAAGGGGATGCTTCCAATGCGGCAGAAGCGGCGGATATCGAGGCTCTCCAGGGTGGCTGTGGCGGTCTCCGCCCTGGCCCTCGCGGCGAGTGCGTGCGGCAAGACGAGTACCGAGAGCAACACGCCGGAAGAGACCAAGGGCGGCGACAAGGGGGGCAGCTCCTCCTACAAGGGCAAGGGCATCGGCCTCGCGTACGACATCGGCGGCCAGGGCGACCAGTCGTTCAACGACGCCGCGTACGCCGGGTACGAGAAGGCCAAGGCCGAGTTCAAGATCGGCGGCGTCGACGTCGAGCCGTCCGACGGCGAGTCGGACGCCGACAAGGTGCAGCGCCTCACCGCGCTCGCGAAGCAGGGCTACAACCCGGTGATCGGCGTCGGCTTCGTCTACGCCAAGGCCGTCGGCGAAGTGAGCAAGAAGTTCCCGAAGACCACCTTCGCGGTCATCGACGACACCACCGTCAAGGAGCCCAACGTCGCGGGCCTCGCCTTCTCCGAGGAGCAGGGTTCGTATCTCGCGGGTGTCGCGGCCGCCAAGGCGACCAAGACCAAGACCGTCGGCTTCATCGGCGGTGTGGAGATCCCGCTGATCAAGAAGTTCGAGGCGGGCTTCGTCCAGGGCGTCCAGGACACCGACAAGTCGGTGAAGGTCAAGACCCAGTACCTCACGCAGCCGCCCAACTTCGACGGCTTCTCCAAGCCGGACCTCGGCCGGGAAGCGGCGAAGGGCCAGCTCGACGCCGGCGCCGACGTGATCTACCACGCCGCGGGCCTGGCCGGTCAGGGCTCGATCGAGGCCGTCGCCGCGGAGAAGAAGTGGGCGATCGGTGTCGACTCCGACCAGTACAACCAGAAGGCCCTGGACAAGTACAAGGCCTACATCCTCACCTCGATGACCAAGGACGTCGGCGGGGCGGTCTACTCCCTCACCAAGTCCGTCATCGAGGGCAAGCCGCTCAGCGGTGAGCAGCGCTTCGACCTCAAGGCCGGCGGCGTGGGCCTGTCCGACTCCAACCCCGCGTTCAAGGAGATGACGGACGTCGTCGACGCCGTCGCCAAGGCCAAGAAGGCCATCGAGGACGGGACCATCACGGTGAAGTCCACGCCGTAACTCTTCGTCACCCGAGCATGACCCACTGCGCCGGACCGGCCGTTTCCGCTGGTCCGGCGCATTGCTTTGGTGCATGGGACAAAAGCCACAAGCTGTGAGTCCAGTCACCAGCGGATAACAGGTGTTCCCAAGCGGTTTTAACTTTTGTCTACGCGCGTTACGCTGCGGCGAAACCTGCGCCACTCACTGGCGCTTGCACTAAGGAGTACGACCCATGCACCGGGTGTCCCGATTCGCGGTTGCAGGCGCTGCTGCCACCGCGCTCGCCGTCTCCCTTGCCGCCTGTGGCGGCAAGTCCACCGACTCCGGCTCTTCGTCCTCGGACGACTCCAAGAGCAAGGGCGTCGCCATCGCCTACGACATCGGCGGCAAGGGCGACCAGTCCTTCAACGACGCTGCTTACGCGGGCATGGAGCGCGCGATGAAGGAGCTGAAGATCGGCGGCGAGGACGTCGAGCCCTCGGACGGCGAGTCGGACGCCGACAAGATCCAGCGCCTCACCTCGCTGGCCAAGCAGGGTTACAACCCGGTCATCGGTGTCGGCTTCGCGTACGCGCCGGCCGTCAAGGAGGTGGCCGCGAAGTACCCGGACACCACCTTCGGCATCGTCGACGACGAGACCGTCCAGGCGAAGAACGTCGCGGACCTCGTCTTCTCCGAGGAGCAGGGCTCCTACCTCGCGGGTGTGGCCGCCGCCAAGGCGACCAAGTCGAAGACCGTCGGCTTCGTCGGCGGTGTCGAGACCCCGCTGATCAAGAAGTTCCAGGCCGGCTACGAGCAGGGCGTCAAGGACACCGACCCGTCGGTCAAGGTCCGCTCGCAGTACCTGACCCAGCCGCCCAACTTCGACGGCTTCTCCAAGCCGGACCTCGGCAAGGAAGCCGCCAAGGGCATGATCGACGGTGGCGCCGACGTGGTCTACCACGCCGCGGGCCTGGCCGGTCAGGGCTCCATCGAGGCCGCCGCCGAAGCCAAGAAGTGGGCGATCGGTGTCGACTCGGACCAGTACAGCCAGAAGGCTCTGGCCAAGTACAAGGACTACATCCTGACCTCGGTCACCAAGGGTGTCTCCGACGCGGTCTTCAACCTCGCCAAGTCGGTCCAGGACGGCAAGCCCGAGACGGGCGTCATCCGCGCCGACCTGAAGTCCGGTGGTGTCGCTCTGGCCGACTCCAACCCCGACTTCATGAAGATGACCGAGGTGCAGGAGGCCGTCAACAAGGCCGAAGAGGGCATCAAGGACGGCTCCATCAAGGTCAAGACCACCCCGTAATACCTGAAGTCACGACGTTCACTGTCGTGACACGGGACGGGAACGGGGTACGGCGAGCATCATCTCTCCGTACCCCGTTCCAGTCCGCGCCGAAGGCCACCCGCACGAGGCCTCGGCACTTCAACACTGACGTTGCTGTTGTTTTCCGGGGGGTACCCCCGGACCCCCCAGGGGCGTTGCGCAGGACGCCCCTTCCCTGAGGAGAGTCGCCATCAAAGCGTCCAGCAGCCCTCCGGCCGACGGCCAGGCGCCTGCCGTAGAACTGGCGGGCATCACCAAGCGCTTCCCCGGTGTCGTGGCCAACCACGACATCCACTTCAGCGTCCGCAAGGGCACCGTGCACGCCCTGGTCGGGGAGAACGGCGCGGGCAAGTCGACGCTGATGAAGATCCTCTACGGCATGCAGAAGCCGGACGAGGGCACCATCGCCATCAACGGCGAGACGGTGACGCTGGGAAGCCCCGCCGACGCGATCACCCGCGGCATCGGCATGGTGCACCAGCACTTCATGCTCGCCGACCAGCTCACGGTCCTGGAGAACGTGGTGCTCGGCAGCGAGAAGCTGCACGGCATCGGCGGCCAGGCCCGTAAGAAGATCAAAGAGATCTCCGACGCGTACGGACTCGGCGTCCGGCCCGACGCCATGGTCGAGGACCTCGGTGTCGCCGACCGCCAGCGTGTGGAGATCCTCAAGGTCCTCTACCGCGGCGCCCGCACGCTGATCCTCGACGAGCCGACCGCGGTGCTCGTGCCGCAGGAGGTCGACGCGCTCTTCGACAACCTCCGCGAGCTCAAGGCCGAGGGCCTGTCCGTCATCTTCATCTCGCACAAGCTCGGCGAAGTCCTCGCCGTCGCCGACGAGATCACGGTCATCCGCCGCGGCACGACGGTGGGCACGGCGGTCCCTTCTCAGACCACGCCGCGCCAGCTGGCGGAGCTGATGGTCGGCAGCGCGCTGCCGACGCCCGAGACCAGCGACTCGACGGTCACCGACCGGCCGATGATCCAGGTCGACTCCCTGCGCCTGGAGGGCGAGGGCGGTCGTGCGCTGCTCGACGACATCTCCTTCACGATCCACGAGGGCGAAGTCCTCGGTATCGCGGGCGTCGAGGGCAACGGCCAGACCGAGCTGATCGACGCGCTCATCGGCCTCAAGGGCGCCGACTCCGGCACCATCCGCCTGGCCGGCGACGAGATCACCACCTGGCCCACCCGCAAGCGCCGTGAGGACGGCATCGGGTACATCCCCGAGGACCGCCACCGCCACGGCCTGCTGCTCGAATCCCCGCTGTGGGAGAACCGCATCCTCGGCCACGTCACCGAGAAGCCCAACGCCAAGGGCGTCTGGCTCGACCTCAAGGCCGCGCAGGCCGACACCAAGCGGATCGTCGAGGAGTACGACGTCCGTACGCCCGGTATCGACGTCACCGCGGCCTCCCTCTCCGGCGGCAACCAGCAGAAGCTGATCGTCGGCCGCGAGATGAGCCACAAGCCGCGCTTCCTGATCGCCGCCCACCCCACGCGCGGCGTGGACGTCGGCGCGCAGGCGCAGATCTGGGACCAGATCCGCGAGGCCCGCCGCGAAGGACTCGCCGTCCTGCTGATCTCCGCGGACCTGGACGAGCTGATCGGTCTCTCCGACACCCTGCGCGTGATCTACCGCGGCAAGCTCGTCGCGGACGCCGATCCGGCGACCATCACGCCCGAGGAGCTCGGCTCCGCGATGACGGGCGCCGCGACCGGTCACCTGGAGCGCGACGAGGACGCCGAGCTCAGTGCGGCCCTCCTGCTGGAGCAGGCGGCCCGCGAGGACGCTCCCGCCGCGCAGGACGCGCAGGACGCCGACAACGCAGTGGACGCCCCGGAGGACGAGGCCCGATGAAGAAGTTCGACAAGGAGCGGGTGCTGCTCGCACTCGCCGGACCGGCCATCGCGCTGGTCGTGGCCGTGGCACTGACCTCGATCGTGCTGCTCATCTCGGGCAAGAGCCCGTTCGAGCCGTACTCGATCATGTTCGAGCAGGCCACGTTCTCCGATATCCAGGTCCTGATCGTCAATCAGGCCACGATGTACTACCTGGCCGCCGTCGCCGTGGCGGTCGGCTTCCGGATGAACCTGTTCAACATCGGCGTCGACGGCCAGTACCGCCTGGCCGCGATGACCACCGCACTGGTCGGCGCGCATGTCGCACTGCCGTCCTTCCTGCAGGTGCCGATGCTGATCCTGGTCGCCATGCTCACCGGCGCCTTCTGGGCCGGCATCGCGGGCATCCTCAAGACCACGCGCGGCGTCAGCGAGGTCGTCTCCACGATCATGCTGAACGCGATCGCGACCAGCCTGATCGCCTGGCTCACCCAGGCCGAGAACTTCGGTGTCCTGTCGGGCAACAACACCACCACCGGCCTCATGAGCGAGTCCGGCTGGATCCCCGGCATCGAGCTCGCCGGCGGCAAGATCTACGGCCTCATCGTGCTCGCGGTCATCGTCGGTGTCGCGTACTGGCTGGTCCTCGGCCGCACCCGCTTCGGCTTCGACCTGCGGGCCACCGGCGCCTCCGAGTCGGCCGCCGCGGCCAGCGGTGTGAACGCCAAGCGCATGGTCCTCACCGCGATGCTGATCTCGGGCGCGCTCGCCGGCATCGCCGGCCTGCCGCTGCTGCTCGGCCACTCGCACACGTACGACCTGACGTTCCCGGCCGGTCTCGGCTTCACCGCCATCGGCATCGCGCTCCTCGGCCGCAACCACCCCGTCGGCATCGTGTTCGCGTCTCTGCTGTGGGCCTGGCTCGACAAGGCCTCGCAGGAGCTCGATTACCACGGTTACGACAAGGAGATCGCGGTCATCATGCAGGGCCTGATCGTCCTCGCGGTCGTCATCAGTTACGAGGCCGTACGCGTCTGGGGCCTCAAGCGTCAGCAGCAGCGCGTCGGCGAAGAGCTCGCGGCAGCCGCCCGTAAGTCGAAGAATTCCGAGGAGGTGGCTGCCCGATGAGCACGGCAACCGACGTCAACAAGCCCACGGTGCAGCCGCGTCCGACCGGTCGCAGGCTCTCCCTGGCGAAGGTCATGATCGGTGTCGCGGGCCTCCTGGTCCTCGTCTCGATCGTCCGCCTGATCACCGGCGCCGACGGCATCACCTCCGTCGGCCAGATGTCCACCGCACTCAAGCTCGCCGTGCCGATCGGCCTCGCCGGTCTCGGCGGTCTGTGGGCCGAGCGCGCGGGCGTCGTGAACATCGGCCTCGAAGGCATGATGATCCTCGGCACCTGGTTCGGCGCCTGGGCCGGCTACCAGTGGGGACCGTGGACCGGCCTCCTCATGGGCATCGTCGGCGGTGCGATCGGCGGTCTGATCCACGCGATCGCCACCGTCACCTTCAAGGTCAACCACATCGTCTCCGGTGTCGCGATCAACATCCTCGCGATCGGC
Organism: Streptomyces mesophilus; assembly: GCF_011044995.1. GTDB lineage: Bacteria > Actinomycetota > Actinomycetes > Streptomycetales > Streptomycetaceae > Streptomyces > Streptomyces mesophilus. The sequence continues at coordinate 23,951 of NZ_JAAKZW010000061.1, forward strand.
GCGACCCGCTACATGTCGACCTTCGCCTTCGAGGACGTCGAGGGCGGCACCTCGAAGCAGTCCCCGCCGGTCGAATCCCTCGGCAACTTCTCGATCCCGGGCCTGTCCACCTGGCTGGACTCGCTCAACGAGAAGGGCTGGTTCCTGATCTCGGACATCGCGGGCCTGCTCGGCGGGGCGGTGACGAACCTGTCGCCCCTGACGGTCATCGCCATCGCCCTGGTCCCGTTCACCTGGTGGGCGCTGTGGCGTACGGCCTTCGGTCTGCGCCTGCGCTCCTGCGGTGAGCACCCGGTCGCGGCCGAGTCGCTCGGCGTCAACGTCTACAAGTACAAGTACCTGGCCGTGATCATCTCGGGCGGTTTCGCGGGCCTCGGCGGCGCGTTCCTCTCGATCGTCTCCGCCAGTTTCTACCTCGAGGGCCAGACCGGCGGCCGCGGCTACATCGGTCTCGCCTCGATGATCTCCGGCAACTGGATGCCGGGCGGACTCGCGATGTCCGCGGGCCTGTTCGGCTACACCGACAGCCTCAACCTCCGCGGCGGCGGCGTGAACGTGCACGCGCTGCTGCTGCTCCTGGCGATCCTCCTGGTCATCGCGCTCGGCTGGCAGCTGTGGAGCAAGCGGTACGTGCCGGCGCTGATCACCTCGGTGATCGCGGCCCTCGTCCTCGTCTGGTACCTGATGACCGACGAGGTCCCGAGCCAGTTCGTGACGGCCACGCCGTACGTGGCGACGCTCCTCGTCCTGGCCCTGTCGGCCCAGCGCCTGAGGATGCCGAAGGCGGACGGCCTGCCCTACTACAAGGGCCAGGGCAAGTGACCCAGGCTCCCTTCGACTGGGAGCAGCTTCGGACGGCGGCCCGGGACGCGATGTCCCGGGCCTACGCCCCGTACTCGAACTATCCGGTCGGCGCGGCGGCTCTGGTCTCCGACGGCCGGGTCGTGACGGGCTGCAACGTCGAGAACGCCTCGTACGGGCTCGGTCTTTGCGCGGAGTGCGGCCTGGTCTCGTCGCTCGCCGCGGGCGGCGGCGGCCGGCTCACGCACTTCACGTGCGTCGACGGCACGGGAGCGGTCCTGGTCCCGTGCGGCCGCTGCCGGCAGCTCCTGTACGAGTTCGGCGGGCCGGACCTCCTGGTGGAGACCCCGCAGGGGGTCCTGCCGCTGTCGGCCATGTTGCCGCAGGCATTCGGTCCTGATCACCTGAAGTAACAGTTGGGGCGGTTGCCCGCCCCGCACGAACGAGGAAGGCCCCATGGACGCCATCACCGTCATCCGAGCCAAGCGGGACCGGGGAGAGCTGACCCCCGAACAGATCGACTGGGTCATCGACGCGTACACCCGGGGCGAGGTGGCCGACTACCAGATGGCCGCCCTGAACATGGCGATCCTGCTCAACGGCATGAACCGCCGCGAGATCGCCCGCTGGACCGCCGCCATGATCGCCTCCGGCGAGCGCATGAGCTGGGACAGCCTCTCCCGCCCCACCGCCGACAAGCACTCCACCGGCGGCGTGGGCGACAAGATCACGCTGCCGCTCGCGCCGCTCGTCGCGGCCTGCGGCGCGGCCGTGCCGCAGCTCAGCGGGCGCGGTCTCGGCCACACCGGCGGCACGCTCGACAAGCTGGAGTCGATCCCCGGCTGGCGCGCGCTGCTCTCCAACGCCGAGATGCTCGACGTACTCGACTCGACCGGCGCGGTGATCTGCGCGGCGGGTGACGGTCTCGCGCCCGCCGACAAGAAGCTGTACGCGCTGCGCGATGTCACCGGCACCGTCGAGGCGATCCCGCTGATCGCCTCGTCGATCATGTCGAAGAAGATCGCCGAGGGTACGGGCTCGCTCGTCCTCGACGTCAAGGTCGGCTCGGGCGCGTTCATGAAGAACATCGAGGACGCCCGCGAACTCGCCTCCACCATGGTCGAGTTGGGCACCGACAGCGGCGTCCGTACGGTGGCGCTGCTCACCGACATGGCGACGCCGCTCGGCCTCACGGCGGGCAACGCCCTCGAAGTACGGGAATCCGTCGAGGTGTTGGCGGGCGGCGGCCCGTCCGACGTGGTCGAGCTGACCCTCGCCCTCGCCCGCGAAATGCTGGACGCGGCGGGCGTCAAGGACGCGGACCCGGCGAAGGCCCTCGCGGACGGCTCGGCGATGGACGTGTGGCGTCGCATGATCGCCGCGCAGGGCGGCGACCCGGACGCGGAGCTCCCCACCTCCCGCGAGCAGCACGTGGTGACGGCCCCGTCCTCGGGCGTCCTCACCCGCCTCGACGCGTACGACGTGGGCGTGGCCGCATGGCGCCTGGGCGCGGGCCGCGCGCGCAAGGAGGACCCGGTGCAGGCGGCGGCGGGCGTCGAGCTGCACGCGAAGCCGGGCGACGAGGTACAGGCGGGTGCGCCGCTGATGACGCTGCACACGGACACGCCGGAACGCTTCGAGTACGCCCTCGAATCCCTGACATCGGCATGGGACATCGCCCCCACAGGCACGGAGTTCTCCCCGTCCCCGATCGTCCTGGACCGGATCGCTTGATCGAAAGGGGGACCCTCTGTTCCGTGGAGCGCCCGATTTGGGCGATTCCCGGAGACAGAGGGTCCCCCTTTCGTTTGTGACCGGACCGGCCGGCCCCGGTCGGACGGTCAGGTGCGGTCCGGGTCCGGCTCGCGTCCCCGGTGCTCCACCACCCCTAACGTCTCGGCCAAGCCCGTGAGTTGAAGCAAGCGCAGCAGTGCCGGGCCGGGGTCCCTGATCCGTGTGCCCGCTCCCGCTCGGCGGGCCGTGAGGCGCAGGCGGGCCAAGGCGTCGATGACCGCGAAGTCCGCCTGGCCTGCCTGGTGGAGGGCATGGGTGTCCACGATCACCTCGGCCGCACCGGTCAGCTCCAGCTGCCCCCGCAGGTGCTCACAGAGCTGGGGGACCTGGGCGCGGGTGAGGGGTGCGGCAAGGCGGACGACGAGGGGCTCAACGGCAGTCATGCAGGGTGGACCGCCCGAGCCCCGAAAACTCATCGGTCCCCGGCCGGACGGTCCGGCCACCCCTCGTAGGAGTCTGCCAGGAGGCCGCCCCTACGCCCCCGCCTCCAGCTTCTCCGGCAGTCCGAACAGCGGGAACCACCGCTTCGTGTCCAGGAATGCGTTGAGGCCCGAGATCTTGCCGTCCGTGATCTCGATGACCTGCAGCGCCCACGGCGAGTACGAACCGTCCTCGTTGAGGTGGTACTGCCCGAACGCCGGCGTCCCGTTGGCGACCGTCGCGATGAGCTTTCCGTCGCGGCACTTCGCGCCCTGCACCAGGTGCCAGTTGACGATGTCCTCGTGGCCGACCAGCCACAGGTCGAACGGGGGCATGGACATGATGGCGTCCTCGTGGAGCAGGGACGTCAGCGTTTCCATGTCATAGCCCTCGAAGGCCGCCACATAGCGGTCGAGCAGCTTCTGCTGGTCATCGTCGAGCGGATCGATCGTCTCCGTCTCGCGCACCCCGCCGGTGTCCGCGAGGGTCGCCCGCGCGCGCTGCAGCGCACTGTTCACCGACGCCACCGACGTGTCGAGCAGCTCCGCCACCTCGCTGGCCTTCCACGCGAGCACCTCGCGCAGGATCAGCACGGCGCGCTGCTTGGCCGGCAGATGCTGAAGCGCCGCCACAAAGGCGAGCCGCACCGTCTCACGGGCCACCGCGGTCTCCGCCGGGTCGGCCGACGACGGCAGCACCCGGCCGTCCGGTACGGGTTCGAGCCAGGTGATCTCCGAGCGCTCGTTGAGCACCGCGGTCGCCTGATGCGCCTGGTCGGTGAGATCCATGGGACGCGCCCTCTTGTTGCCCGCGTTCAGCATGTCCAGGCACACGTTGGTCGCGATCCGGTACAGCCACGAGCGCAGCGAGGACCGGCCCTCGAACTTGTCGTACGCGCGCCAGGCACGCACGAACGTGTCCTGCACGGCGTCCTCGGCCTCGAAGCCGGAACCGAGCATCCGGTAGCAATAACCGGTCAGCTCGGTCCGGTGCTTCTCCATCCGCAGGTCCAAGTCCCCCCTGGTCCCTGCCGCACCACTCAGATCAGACGATCCCGCCATTGGGTTCACCCCTGTAGCCCTCGACACTGGCACTTCGAAAGCTACAGGGCCCCACTGACAATCGCCCGTGAGCAGCGAAAACCCGTCCTATCCCTTGACAGCCGGCAGAGGAAAGGACGAATCCGTCACGCCGGTCACGTGCCGGCCTTGCGCCCGTACACGTAGACGTCGTCGCCCTTCTTCAGAAGGCTCCAGTACGCCTGTGCATCGGCCTTGCGCATGTTCACGCACCCGCCCGAGCCCGGCGGCGCGTACATGCTCTTGTCGACCTGGTGGAAGGCGATGCCGCCGTCGAAGAACTGCGTGTACGGCATCCACACCTTGTAGATCGTCGACCAGTGGTTGAGCTTGCGCAGATAGATCTTCTTCGAACCGGTCCTGGTCTCCGCCCCGTTGCGTCCCGTCCGCACCGGCACGGGACCGTACTTCAGCTTCGAACCGTCCTGGATCCAGCTGATCTGCAGCGTGAGGTTCACGCACGCGATCCGGCCCTTGTTGGTGGGGCACTTGCCGGCCGCGTTGGGGTTCTTGCCCACGGCCTTCTGCTTGTTCATCAGGTTCATCACGCCCCAGGTGACAGGGCCCGCGTACCCGATGTTCGGCTTGATCAGGTGCTTCGTCTGGAAAGCCCGTATCGCCTTGCAGTCCGTCGAGGACTGCTTCCCGTCCACTTTCAGGCCGAGGAACTTCTCGACCTGCTTCTGGTACGGGCCCGTGCTCGTCGTACACGTGGTGGCGGCCGCCGCCGAGCCGGCGCTCAGCGCCACGCTCAACGGCACCACCAGTGCCGCGACCCCCGTCGCCGCCGCTGCTCTCCGGGTCTTTCTCCGCATGGCCGTCGTCCCCTTCCGGCGCAGTGTGTGCTCTGTGCTGGTAGGACGGTTCTGAAGTAGGCCTGGTTGTACGGAAATCGACGTCAATTCAAGGGAAATTCCCGTGAGTTCGGAGCAGGCCGGACTTACCGGGCCGCGACGAGCACCCGCCGCTCCACTCGCGCCGCATGCGACCCGTAAAGCGTCACCGACACCACACCGAGGACGGCGATCAGACCGAGGACTACGGTCGCGGGCCAGCCGCCCGCGTGGAAGGCGAGCGCGCCCAGGGTTCCGCCGGCGCTGGAGCCGATGTAGTACGCGGACTGGTAGAGCGCCGAGGCCTGCGCACGGCCCGTGGTCGCCGTACGGCTGACCGACGAGGAGGCCACCGCATGCCCCGCGAAGAACCCGGCGGTGATCAGGACGAGTCCGAGCAGGATGCCCGCGAGGGAGTCCGTGAGGGAGAGCAGCAGTCCGGCCGTCGTCGTACCGACCGCGAGATACAGCGCCCCGCGCCGCCCGAGTCGGCCCACCAGCTTGCCCGCGGCGGCCGAGGAGACGGTGCCGACCAGATAGACCAGGAAGACCGAACCGACGATGCCCTGCGGCAGGTTGAACGGTTCGTCCACGAGCCGGTACCCGATCACCGTGTACACGGCGCCGAAGACGGTCATGAACAGCGCGCCGATCGCGTAAAGCCGCACGAGCAGCGGGTTCGACAGATGCCCGCGCACCGTCCCGTACAGGGCACGGGGGTTCAGTGAACCGGCCTGGAAGTTAAGGGCCTTCGGCAGCAGCGCGCGGAACGCGAGCCCGCACACCAGCGCCATCAGACCCACCGCGAGCAGCGCCGCGCGCCACCCCCAGGCCTGCGCGACCCAGCCGGCGAGGATACGGCCGCTCATGCCGCCGATGCTGTTGCCCGCGACGAACAGGCCGACCGCCGCGACCAGCGCCTTCGGCCGTACTTCCTCCGCGAGATACGCCATCGCGGATGCCGGGAGTCCGGCGAGCGCGGCGCCCTGCACGGCTCGGAGCACGACCAGCCAGCCGATGCTCGGTGCGAACGGCACGAGAAGGCCGACCAGGACGGCGACGCTCAGCGAGACGGTCATCAGGGTGCGCCGCCCGAACCGCTCCGAGAGCGCGCTCAGCGGGAGGACGAAGAGGGCGAGCGCGCCGGTCGCCGCGGAGACCGTCCAGCTCGCGTCGTCCGCGGTGACCGCGAACTCGCCCGAGATGGCGGGCAGCAGGGCCTGCGTGGAGTACAGGAGCGCGAACGTGGCGAGTCCGGCGGCGAACAGCGCGAGGCTGATCCGGCGGTAGCCGGGCAGGCCGGGCGCGAGCCGGGTGTCTTCGGGGAGAGGGGCAGGGGACGCAGGGGTGAGGGCACCCGCAGGGTGGGCGGATGCCCCGCTACTGGCGGCAGGCATGCTCCGAAATTAGGCCGCCCCGATTCATGCGTCCAATGCATGGACTCGCCATAATCGTTCCCATGGTGCATGAGCAGAGGTCAGAGGCGGGGCTGTCACTGAACAGTGACACAAAAGACATTCAGGCCCTCGCCGAACTGGACCCCGAGTCCTGGTCCGCGATCCTCGCGCCCCGCCTCGCGTACTTCGCCGCGGTGGCCCGCGCCGAGCACGTCACGCGGGCCGCGCACCGGCTCCAGGTCCCGCAGTCCACGGTCTCGCGCGCCCTGGTCCGGCTCGAACGCGACCTGGGCGTCGACCTGTTCGCCCGCCACGGCCGCACGGTCTCGCTCACCGCGGCCGGCCGTACCTTCCTCGCGACGGTCGAGCGCGCACTGGGCGAAGTGGAAAGAGCGGCCGAGTCGGTACGGGCGGACGCCGACCCCGAGTCCGGCAAGGTCGCCTTCGGCTTTCTGCACACCATGGGCTCGGAGACGGTGCCGAGCCTGATCCGCGAGTTCCGCGCCGACCATCCCCGGGTCCGCTTCACCCTCGTCCAGAACTACGGCGAGTGGATGCTGGAGCATCTGCGCTCGGGAGAGCTCGACCTCTGCCTGACGTCCCCGGTCCCGGACGCCCCGGACCTGGCCGCCCGCCGCCTCGACGAACAGCGCCTGCGCCTGGTCGTCCCCGAGGACCACCGCCTCGCGACCCGCAAACGCATCCGGCTCGCGGAGGCCGCCGAGGAAACCTTCATCATGCTGGAGCCGGGCTACGGCCTGCGCCGCATCACCGACGACCTGTGCGCGGAGGCCGGCTTCCGCCCGCGCATCGCCTTCGAGGGCGAGGAGGCGGAAACCCTGCGCGGCCTGGTCGCGGTCGGCCTGGGCGTGGCGCTTCTCCCGCCACCCGCCGTACCGCGCAAGGGAGTCGTGGAACTGACGATCACGGGCCAGCGCGCGGTCCGCGAGATCGGCGTCGCCTGGCTCGAGGGCCACCCGGACACACCGCCGGTGGCGGCGTTCAAGAGGTTCTTGCTGACGAGGAGGGGGCGGCTGCTCGCGTAAAGCGGCCCCCTCGCACGCAGCGTCTCACCGCATCAACGCCCGCCCGAACCCCGAAGCCAGCGGCATCCGCAACCCCAACGGCGGCGGCGCCGCGAACGCGTCCGCCACCGGTCGCGCGAACGGCTGCCCGAACAGAGCCCCCCGTACGAAATCCACCGCCAGCGCGAACACCTCCGCCCGGTGCTGCAGCATGGCGTGCCCGTCCGAGTGCACCTCGAAGCGTGCCGTGTCCCGGTTGGCCTTCTTCAGACGCTCGGCGAAACGGAACGAAAGCTCGGGATCCGTCCGCTCGTCATTGGTGCCGTGCGCGATCAGCACATGACGGCCGACGAGCTGCTTCACCGGCTCGGGCGCCCGCGCCACATCCTTCTCCGGCAGCCAAGGGGCCAGCGCGAGCACCGAGTTGACGGCACTGTGCCCGCCCGCGTGCAGCGCGGCCCTGCCGCCCATGTCGATCCCGGCGAGGCAGATCGGCACGTCGCCGTAGCGCCGTACGACCTCGTCGGCGGCCCAGAGCGCGTCGGCGGCGGGCGCCGCGTCCGCCCCGTTCCAGCCCCGGGCCCGGTAGTGCACGGCGTGCGCGACCAGGCCCTCCTCGCGCCCGGCGCGGGCCAGCCTGCGGCCGAGCGCGCGCACGTTGGCGAGCGCGAACGGGTGGGCCCGCCGCGCGGAGGTCTCGTCGCCCGCCGGAAGCAGCAGCACCACACCGCCCACCGCGCGCCCCGGCGTCAGCTCCTGCCCGATGGCCCGCCCAAGTCGGGCCTCACGCCCCGGAATTGCTTGCTGTGTCACGGCAGAACAGTCTCAGAAATGCGGGTGTACGCAACCTTTACCGGGGGTCACTGTTACGTATCGACATCCGATGTCACACCGCGGCACCCCCGACGCCGCGGTGAAGGAATTCCGCACGGACCAGCGCGCTCTACGCGCGTAGGCGGTAGAGTGCGGCAATGACGAGCCAGACCACTCCCTCCCCGACCCCGGACCAGATCCGCCGGGCCCCCAAGGTGCTGCTTCACGACCACCTCGACGGCGGCCTGCGCCCCGGGACGATCATCGATCTCGCCCGCGAGAGCGGCTATGAAGGCCTCCCCGAGACCGAGGCCGACAAGCTCGGCATCTGGTTCCGCGAAGCCGCCGACTCCGGCTCGCTGCCGCGCTACCTGGAGACCTTCGCGCACACCTGCGCCGTCATGCAGACCAAGGAAGCGCTCTTCCGGGTCGCCGCCGAGTGCGCCGAGGACCTCGCGGAGGACGGCGTCGTCTACGCCGAGATCCGGTACGCACCCGAGCAGCACCTCGAGAACGGCCTCACCCTCGAAGAGGTCGTCGAGGCGGTCAACGAGGGCTTCCGCGAGGGCGAGCGGCGCGCGAAGGAGAACGGGCACCGCATCCGCGTCGGCGCCCTGCTCACCGCGATGCGCCACGCGGCCCGTGCCCTGGAGATCGCCGAACTCGCCAACCGCTACCGCGATCTGGGCGTCGTCGGCTTCGACATCGCGGGCGCCGAGGCGGGCTTCCCGCCCACCCGCCACCTCGACGCCTTCGAGTACCTCAAGCGCGAGAACAACCACTTCACGATCCACGCCGGCGAGGCCTTCGGTCTCCCGTCCATCTGGCAGGCCCTGCAGTGGTGCGGAGCCGACCGGCTCGGCCACGGCGTGCGGATCATCGACGACATCCAGGTCGCCGACGACGGCACCGTGAAGCTCGGCCGGCTTGCCTCGTACGTACGGGACAAGCGCATCCCGCTGGAAATGTGCCCCTCGTCCAACCTGCAGACGGGCGCCGCCACTTCCTACGCCGAGCACCCCATCGGGCTGCTGCGCAAGCTGCACTTCCGGGCCACCGTGAACACGGACAACCGCCTGATGTCCGGCACGAGCATGAGCCGTGAATTCGAGCACCTGGTCGGTACTTTCGGCTACACGCTCGATGACATGCAGTGGTTCACAGTCAATGCGATGAAATCAGCGTTCATTCCTTTCGATGAACGACTCGCCATGATCAACGACGTGATCAAGCCGGGCTATGCCGAGCTCAAGTCGGAGTGGCTGTTCCGGCAGACCGCTGCGACCAGCGGTTCCGAGGGCTGAGCAGGCGGAAAACACGGATGAGAGAACGGCCGGGAAGATCAACTCCCGGCCGTTTTTCATACGTTGACGGTGTTTGCGGGCGCGCGGCAGGCCTCGATAGCTTGCATGACCGCTCAAGAACTCCCCGTCTACAAGGACGTATTCACCATGAAGCAGTCTGCCAAGACCCTCGGTGTCGCCGCCCTCGGTGCCGCTTTCGCCGCAGCGGGCGCCGGCACCGCGTCGGCAGCTCCCGCTCTTCCGGACCCCGCGCAGGCCGTCGGTGCGGTCACCAAGGACCTTCCGGTGGGCCAGGTGACCAAGACCCTGCCGGGCGCGACCGAGGCGGTGGACGCCGGGCAGGGTGCGCTCACGAACGGTCTGAGCACCGCCAAGCCGACCCTCGAGAAGTCGCTGCCGGCGGACACCGACCCGGTCGCGGGCCTGCTCGGCGGTCTGCCGGTGGGCGGTCTCCCGACGGGTGGCCTGCCGACGGGCGGTCTGCCGGTCGACGGTCTGCCGGTCAGCACCGGCGGTCTGCCGGTCCAGGGCCTCCCCGCGGTCGGCGGCCTCCCGGGTCTGCCCGGCCTCGGCGGCTGACGCACGCCGGCCAAGCGGAAAGGGCGCCCACCGGAGTCGTACTCCGGGCGGGCGCCCTTTCGCATGCTCTGTGCTCAGGATCCGTCCCCGGACCCCGGCCGCTACCACGCAGGCGCGGTGGTGTCCTTGTGGAGGGAGTCCTTCTCGGCGGGCAGCAGCGCCCAGAGCGCCAGGTACAGCAGGAACTGGGGGCCGGGCAGCAGACACGACACGAGGAAGATCACGCGCATCGTGGTCGCGGAGGTGCCGAAGCGCCGTGCCAGCGCTGCGCACACTCCGCCGATCATCCGTCCGTTACGGGGGCGGGCAAGGGCGGTCATGGTGGCTCCTTCGCGAACCGTCGGTGAGGCTCCTTCGTCGGCGCCTCGGTGTACTTCAAAGCTACGGTCGCGAACGGCGCAAAACGTCAGGCTACGGGGCGATCCCGACCCTGGGAATCGTCGGGGTCGGCCCCTGAGACGCCTCGTCCCTGGGCAGGGTCAGCCGACCCGGGAGCCCCTGCCTGCGGCGGATACGGGCCCGTGCCGCGGGGACGAGGGCCAGATGCGCGACGGCGACACCGACGGTGTTGAGCAGCAGCGAATCGATATCGACGACCTGGCCCGGTACGGCGGTCTGCAGCAGCTCGATCCCGAGGGAGAGCATCGCCCCCGCCGCGACCGTCCGCAGAAACGACCCGAGCGACGAGGCCTGCAGACGCCCGCCTGCCATCGGCAGCAGTACGCCCAGCGGCGCGAGCAGCAGCAGTGCCTCACCGATCCGGCGCGCGGCCTGGGCGGGCCCGAGCGCCAGATCCGCCTTGATCCCGGCGAACGGCTGCAGGTTCGCCGCGGTCACCCACGGCACATCCAGGGGACGCAAGGTGAGCCAGCCGACGAAAGCGAGATGCGCGACGAGGAGCAGAACTCCTGTCGCACGAAAGCGGATGACGGCCGACCCGCCAAGTCCCTGACGCTGCACGCCCCCCTAGACGCAGGGATACGCGCAAACGGTTCCGCACGGGGCGGAAGCGGAGGAGTGCACTTGGACGGGCGGCTCGGCGGGGGTGCGGTCTCGTTGCCGGGTGCGGCTGGGTGGCGCCTGCGGCGGGCGACTTTTCCCCTACCCGCCCCTTCCCGAAACTGGGGCTGCGCCCCAGACCCCGGATCCGAACTTCGTTCGGATGTCCTCAAACGCCGGACGGGCTGGATGTGCCGGACGGGCTGGTTGATTGCCGCAGGCGGGGGCTCTGCCCCC
>NZ_JAAKZW010000062.1 GCF_011044995.1 Streptomyces mesophilus
CCCCCAGTTCATGCCGCCCCCGGCCGATCACTCCGGGGTGCTCGCCCCCGACATGACGCAGGCCTGGCCGCTGTCCGGCGCACAGCGCCTCGTACCGGGCATCCGGCAGGTGCCCCCGCAGCCCGACACCCCCGACCAGGCGCTCGCCCCCGAGGTGTACCGGCCCAGCGCTGCCGAGGACGCCCTGGAACCGGTGGCTCCCCCGCCCTCCTCGTACGCCCCGGTCGAGTACGTTCCGCCGGCGGACGCAGCGCGCGCGCCCGCCTGTACGGCGAGCACCGGCCCGTATCAGAAGCAGGTCGAGCGCTGGCTGAAGCTGAAGGCGGACGGGCGGCAGTCGGCGGCCGACTGCCGTGCCATCAAGGCCTTCCAGCAGAAGCAGGGCATCCGGCCCGCGATCGGCTTCGCCGGACCGGTGACCTATGCACGGGTGCGGCAGTTGCAGGCCCTGAAGGACCCCGAGAGCCTCTGCCCGAAGCGGCCGGGGCGCGTGGCGTGCGTCGATCTGAAGCGTCAGCTGATGTGGGTCACCAAGGCCGGCAAGCGCGTCTTCGGCCCGGTGCCGGTGCGCACCGGGCGGGCCGGGTACGGCACCCGCGCCGGCTGGCACAAGATCTACTGGCGGCACAAGAACCACTACTCGACGCTGTACGAAGCGCCCATGCCCTACAGCCAGTTCTTCAATGGCGGCCAGGCCTTCCACGGCATCTACGGAAGCGTCCACCGGCCGCCGGGCTCGCACGGCTGCGTGAACCTGACGTTCGGGGACGCCAAGAAGCTGTGGGCCGTCCTCAGGTCGGGAGACCAGGTGTACGTATGGGGGCGCAAGCCTTAGCGCACGCCCCCGCGGCGCTCCTCACCGCTCCAGGAGTTCGAACAGCTCTTCCCACTGGTCGAGCACCTGCTCCTGCGAGAAGCGCTGGACGTTCACCCGGGCCCGGTCCCCCATGTCGTCCCGCAGCCGGGGATTGCCGGTCAGCCTCAGCAGCCGGTCCGCGAGCGCGTCGATGTCACCGGCGGGAGCGAGCAGCCCGTCCTCGCCGTCGCGCACGATCTCCCGTACGCCCGGAGCGCAGTCGAAGGCCGCGCAGGGCACCGCGCTCGCCATCGCCTCCATCAGCGCGAGCGGGAAGCCCTCGCCCCGGGAGGACTGCACGAACACCGAGGACTCGGCGAGCACGCCGGGTACATCGGAGGTGCGGCCCATCCAGCGCACCGATCCGTCGAGCCCCAATTCCGTGCATTGTGCCCGGAGTTGGGGCTCGTCCGCGCCTGCGCCGTGGATCCTGAGCTCCCAGTCGGGGCGGAACGGCGCGACCTCGGCCCAGGTGTCGAGCAGCATGTCGACCCCCTTCTGGTCCGCGAGCCGTCCGATGCTGGCGACGACCTTTTCCGTACGCGGCGAGGGAACGGCCGGCAGATGGGCGAGGGCGTTGGGCATATGGCCGACGTTCTGCAGGCCCTCGTGGATCCAGATGTCGGCGTCCTCCTGGGTGAGGGCGAGCCAGCGGTCCACGTGCGGGTAGTGCCGCTTGATCCAGTGGTAGCGGTGACAGGCCCGGGAGTACGCGAAGGACTCATGGCTCATGCCGACGATCCGCAGGTGCGAGGTGTCGACCTCGCGCAGCCACTCCATGGGCCAGACCTGGGTGGCGATCACGATGGAGCCGTGGCGCGCCCCTTCGAGCAGGCCGCCGAGCTGGGCGACCGCTCGCTTCTTGTCGGCGACGCGGGCCGCCTCCTGCCGCCGGGCGGCGGGGTTGAGACGCTGAACTCCGCTGATCCTGCGCGCTGTTCGCGGGTGGTTCGGATAGAGGGAGGTCACCGGGTAGCCCTGGTTGTCGGGCAGCGGCATTTTGAGCTCGGCCTCGTGTACGCCGATGACGTGGACGCTGTGCCCCCGGCCGGTGAAGAGGCGGGCCATCTGATGGGTCCAGCCGGCGACCCCGCCGAGCTCGTCGACGGTGTTGCCGAGCAGGAACAGTTCACGCTGCTTCATCGCGTACGGTCCTTCCGGCCAAGGCGGTCACTGAAGAGCTGATCGACGACGGTCCGCGCGGAATGCCCGTCGTCGTACGCGCCGAACTTCGCCGCGAACTGCCGCCGCACCTGCTGCCATTCGCCGTCGGCCTTCTTGAGGCCGGCGAGCGTCTGCAGCAGCTCCTCCTGGGTCTCGACGACCGGGCCGCCGGAACAGGACCGCAGATCGAAGTAGCTGCCGCGTTCGGCGGCGTAGGCGTCGAGGTCGGGCGCGAAGTGGATGATCGGCCGGTCCAGGAGCGCGAAGTCGAACATGATCGACGAGTAGTCGGTGATCAGGACGTCGGCGAGGCACTGGATCTCGCTGACGTCGTGGTGCGCCGAGACGTCGATCACGGCGCCGGGCGGGGTCGCGGGCAGGGTGGCCGTCTCCATGTAGTGCGCGCGGACGAGCAGTACGTGGGTGTCGCCGAAGCGCTCGGCGAACTCGCGGACGTCCAGGGCGAGTCGGGCCTTCTTGTTGCGCGGGGTCCCCCGGAAGGTCGGCGCGTACAGGACGACCGTCTTGTGGTCGGGGATGCCGAGCTCCCCGGCGAGGGCGGGGCGCGGGAAGCGTCCCTCGCGCTCGTCCCTCAGCCGCGCTTCGACCAGGCGGTCGTTGCGCGGGTAGCCGGCCCTCAGGAGCCGCTCCTCGGGGATCCGGTAGGCGTGCGCGAGGGTCCGCACATCGTGTTCGGAGCGTACGAGGAAGTGGTCGAACCGGTCGATGGCACGGGCGAGTTGTGTCCGCTGGGGCGCGTTCTGCATCTTGTGCCGGATCTCGTCGTACCCCATGCGCTTGTACGCGGATCCGTGCCAGGTCTGCAGATAGGTGGTGTGTCCCGGCTTGTTCAGGGCGTGCGGGAACCCTTGGTTGTCCACCCACCACTCGGCCCGTGCGAGCGCCCACAGATAGGGCCAGGACCAGCGTCGCACCAGCTTCGCGTCGGCGGGGAATCCCTGGGGCGAGGAGGCGTAGGACCAGGTCGCCCGCAAGCGGGCGCGGCGGGCGCGCAGTTCCTCGTACAGGGCGCGCGGGCTGTCTCCGTAGCACTTGCCCATGTGGCTCTCGAAGACGACGCTGCCGCGCCGGGCCGGCAGGCGGGACAGCAGCCCCCGGTAGACGCGCAGTTTGAAGCGCTGGGAGTGCAGGACGTCGCGCCGCTTGCGCAGCTTCTTCGCCATGCCCTTGAGCACGCGGGCCGGCCGGAAGGTGGCGAGGTAGTGCGCGGCCGCGTTGGCCTTGCGGGCCGCCTTCCTGCGCGGCAGCAGCGTCACGGCGAGGTGGTGCTTCGCGGTGACGTAGGGCTGCCAGGTGTCGGCGGTGAGACGCGTCAGCCGGGGCCTGCCGCGCAGGGCCGCCGACCCGCCCGGCACCGTCTCCTTGTCCGCGAACAGATCGCAGGGCGGGGCCGGTTCACCGTCGACGACCAGGCACAGCGTGGGGTCCCAGACCCGGTCGCCGATGCCGCGGGGGCGCAAGCCGTCGGTGAGCGGGAGGCGCGCCTGCCAGACGAGGGTGTTCCGTTCCACCCGTACGTCGTCCACGGGCAGGGTGACCGTGGCGGCGCCCGCGTCGCGCACCTTGAAGACGAGGGAGGCGGTGGTCTTCTCGTAGGCCGAGGCGTCGAAGGGCAGGGCTGTTTCGCCCTCGACGACCAGGCGGCCCTGCTCCCGTCGGCAGCCGGTGACCCGGCCGAGCAGCCGCTGTTCGGCCGGGGTGCGGTACTGGTGGCCGAGTTCGGTGAGGTCGTACGCCGCGGTGGTGTGGTCAGGACCCCAGTACACCCGCCCCTCACGGTGCACGAGCGGGCTGACCACGGTGCCGGGGTGAGCCAGCGCGTACGCCGCCCGCCGCACCCCCTCCGCGTCGCCGTCCGCGAGCAGGCGGACCGCCACCCGTTCCAGCGGCGGGAGTTCGGCGAGATCGGCGTCGTCGACGAGCCCCGCCACCGTGCGGGCGAGCTCGGCGACCGCCGTGGCGCACGCCCCGTGGCCGAGGCCCGGCAGGGCGTGCACGGCGGGCAGGACGTGGTCGGCGAGGAAGGCCCCGCGCGCCGCGCGCCGCATGGCCGGGTCGTCCAGGAGTGCGGCCGCCCGGCGCTGCGCGGCGGCCGCGGCCGGCAGGTCACGCAGCGGGTCGGGGGCGGCACGGCGGGTCGTGATCAGGTTCGGTACGAGGGCGATCTTCTCGGCACCGAGGGCGAGTTCGAGCCCGCCGGCGGTGAAGTCCAGCTTCGAGCGCCGTACGCACAGGCCCGCGCCGAGGGTGTCGCGGGTGACCAGCTCGGGGGCCTGGCCCACATCGGTGAGCACGCGGGAGCGGGCGAACAGGTCCGCCTGCCAGGCGGGCACGGCCTCCTTCCGGCCCTTGCCCGTAAGCCGGCTCCACCGGCCCGCGACCAGATCGGCGTCCGTGCTCACGGCGGCGGCGTGGAGGTTGCGCGCGGCGTTGCGGTCCAGGAGTTCGCCGGGGGCCAGCGGGATCACATAGGTGCCGCGCGGTGGGCCGATGCGTACCCGGTGCGGATGCTCGGCGGCGAGTGCGGCCGCCGCCTCGGGCGGCTCGCCCAGGAGCGCGGCCTCGGTGCCGGCGAGCGTCTGGGCGAGCACCGAGCGCACCGAGGCGCCGACGGCTTCGGCCGAGGTCTTCGCGTCGCAGGTGAGCACAACGCTGACAAAGAAGAGATCCGCCGTGCTCATCGTCCGTCCACCCCGCCCCGCAGCATCGCGTCGACCACCTGGGCGGCCGCGGTCCCGTCGTCCAGATCGCAGAAGGTGTCACGGAAGCGGGCGTACGCGCCTTGGTACGCGGCGGCCGATCCGGGCAGCCCGCGCAAGGCGGCGATGACCTCCTCGCCGGTCCGCAGGAGCGGTCCCGGGGCCTGTGCGGGGAAGTCGAAGTAGAAGCCGCGCAGGCCGTCGCGGTAGTGCTCCAGGTCGTACGTATGGAAGATCATCGGGCGGCCGGTCTGCGCGAAGTCGAACATCATCGACGAGTAGTCGGTGACGAGCACATCGGCGATCAACAGGAGCTCGGCGGCGTCCGGATGGCGGGAGACGTCCCGTACGAAAGCGGTCTGCGGCACCGAACCGCCGACCAGGTAGTGCCGGCGTACCAGCAGCACATGGTCCTCGCCGAGCGCCGCCTGGGCGGCGGCCGGATCGAGCTGGAGGTCGAGACCGTACCGGCCCGCCTTACGCGGCTGGTCCTCCCGCCAGGTGGGCGCGTAGAGGATGACGCGCTTGCCGTCGGGGATGCCGAGCTTTTCGCGTACGGACGCGGCGACCTTGGCACGGTCGGGGGCGTGCAGGATGTCGTTGCGCGGATAGCCGCCGGCCAGCACGTCGCCGGTGTAGCCGAGCGCTCCGGAGAGCACCGGGGTGGAGAAGCTGTTCGGGGAGACGAGCAGCGACCACTGGGCGGCCAGGCGCGGCAGGCTCTCGATGTAGCGCGCATCCGCCGACAGGGTGCCGGCCACATCGCGGCCGATCCGCTTCAGCGGAGTGCCGTGCCAGGTCTGGACGACGAACTGGCCGGGGGCGCGTTCGAACCAGTCGGGCAGCTGGCTGTTGGTGACGATGTACCGGCTGCGGGCGAGCGCCTCGTACCACTCGGCGCTCCACAGCGCGACGGCACGCGTCCCGGAGGGCAGCTCGACCTGCTGGTCGCGGACCACCCACAGATGCTCCAACTCGCTGCCGCGCCTGCGGAGTTCCTGGTGGACGGCGCGCGGCGAGTCGGAGTACTGGCGGCCTCCGAAGCCGGCGTACAGGACGGCTTCGCGCAGGGGCTGCGACCGCAGCTGTGCGTAGCGTTCCTTCAGGCGGTCCTGTGCGGCGCGTCCGCGGTCTTCCGTGGGCAGTACGGAGCCGGAGGTGATGAGCAGCTGGTCGTGGTGGCGGCGCTGCAGTGTGAAATCCCTGCCGTGCAGCTCGCGCACGACGGGCAGTTCGCCGTGCAGTGCCGTCGCGACCAGGAGCGGCACACGACGGTCGGGGTCGTGGTCGCCGCGGGCGCGCAGGAACGGGTACCAGTCGCCCTCGGCGAGCGGCAGCACTCCGGCCGGCCCCGGGACGGCCTGGGGGCGGAGGGTCGCGCTGAACCTGCCTTCGGTGACGGTCAGTTCGCCCAGCGCCTCCTCTTGGTGGCCGCTGTGCACGAGAACCAGCTCGCGGGAGACGTCGTCGGCACAGGGGAAGCTGCCTTCGAGCTCGAGGCGGCCGCCCTGGTCCGTCCAGCGCAGGGCATCCACCACCGGGCGCACGTCCTGTGCGCGCAGTTCGGTGTTGCCGGAGGGGTTGGCCAGGACCATGAGTTCGCGGCCGCCGCCGAGTCCGTAGCGGCCCGGTGCGATGTCGGGAAGCACCGCAAGCGATGCCCAGCCGCCGCCCTTGCGCACCACGCCCACGCCCCAGGGGTCGGCGGGTCCTTCACCGGCCTCGAGGAGGCCGAGCGGCATCTCGGCGGTGAAGGTGCGGCCCTCGACGCGGACCGGCAGGTCGTGGCTCTCGCGGGTACGCCAGTTCTCGACGCGGACCGCTTCCAGGGAGGCGTTCGCACCGGGCGCCAACTCGCCGGTGATCCGCAGCTGTTCGCCCGCCTGACGGTGCTCGACCAGGCGCTGCTCGACGCGGTCCACCCGTAGCCGGAAGCGGCCGCCGCTGAGGGTGGGCACGATCCGCAGGAAGTCCTCCAGGTAGCGCACGGGTACGGCACAGGGCCCGCTCATGCGCAGCGGCCCGGTGCGCGGCCGCAGTCCGCCCGCGACGGCCGCCATCTCCAGGTTCCAGGTGGTGCTCGCCCGGCCGCTGACCAGCTTTTGTACGTCGACGACCGTCTCGAAGCCGGTGCGGTCGTAGTTGTGCAGACCCTGCCGGGAGGCGAGGGTCGCCTCCCGAGAGGCGACCGTGCGCAGCCTCAACGGGATCGCCCGGCGCCCCGCGCGCAGCCAGACGGTCCGGGCGCGGGCCGCGATCCGGCCGGGCGGAAGGTTGCGTACATACGCGTGGCCCGCGAGGCGCAGCCGGCCGTCATCGTCCCAGGAGGCCTGGGTGATCCTCGCCTCCAGCGGCATGTCGCCGCGGCCCACGGCCGCGGTGCGTGCGGGCAGCGGCGCGGTGATCACGGGAAAGTCCGCGCGGTGTCCACGCCAGGTGCGGCGGACGCGGAAGGCCTTCGGGTGGACCTTCTCGAACGCCATGAACGCGAGCAGTTCGTCGATCCGGCGCTCCCGGATGAGCCGCCAGCGCACGCGCAGGCCGAGCGGCAGCTCGTCGAGGAGAGCCGGATCGACGCGGTCCACGAAGGAGTTGGCCTCGTCGAGGAAGGCCTGGTGATAGTCGCTGCCGCCGTCCGGCAGGGCCTCCATGAACATCCACAGATCACCCGCGATGACGCTGGCGTCGTAGCGGCGCTTGGCCTCGGCCCGCAGCGCGTCCTTGGGCGCCTTCGCGGCGCGTTCGCCGAGATAGCGGCTGGCCGAAGCCACCGAGGCCGTACGGTCCTTGATGGCCCGCGGTACCGCGCGCCGGTTCGAGATCGAGCCGTCCCGGTCGCGCCACAGGTACACGGTGTCGCTCAGGACGTCCACGCTGCGGGCCTCGAAGTGCGCGGGCAGGACGACGGGGATGTCCTCGAAGAGCACCCCTTCGGGGAACGCGAAGGCGTGCCGGTCCCAGAAGTCCCGCCGGAAGACCTTGTTGCAGGCGATGCGATCGCCGAGCAGCTCCCAGTCGCGCGTGACGTGGGTGGCGCTGCGGGTGGTGGCCATGACCTTGCGGAACATGGGCGACTGCTGCTGCGTGCCGTCCGCGCGCAGCCGGTGGACGTTGCCCGTCACGAAGTCGGATCCGGTCTCGTCGAGCATGCCCAGCATCCGCTCGTACGCCTCGGCCGGGATCACGTCGTCGCTGTCGACGAAGGCGAGATGGACGCCGCCCGCCTCACGCGCCCCCGCGTTACGGGCCGCACCGAGCCCGGCATTGGCCTGGTCGACGAGCCGGAATCGGCCGTCGCCGTCGGCGAAGCGGCGCGCGATCTCCCGACTGCCGTCCGTGGAACCGTCGTTGACCATGACGACCTCGAGGTCCGGCATGGTCTGCCCGGCCAGCGACTCGAGGCAGGCACCGAGGTAATCCTCGACGTTGTAGATGGGGACGACGACGCTGAGTCGGGCTGTCATGCGCTGCGCACATTCCTTCCGGAGAACGGCGATGGGCCTTCCCGTGAACAACCGGTGTCCGGGCGCCGGGTCACCTTGCATGGGCCATACGGGTGATCACATGCGGCGGCCCCCATGCGGCTGGGCACGGGGGCCTGGTGTCAACTGGGCTGCCTCATCCGGGCCTTCAGGGCTTGACTGCGATACGTCCCTCGTCCATGCGCAGCAGCAGCAGCCGCTCGCCGGTCTCCTCGAGGAACTCGTCCACCGCCTGGCGCGAGCCCTGCCAGTAGCCGTAGTCGTCGATCAGCAGGACACCGCCGGGGACCAACCGCTCGTAAAGATGGTCGAGTTCGTGCTTGGTGGAGGCGTACCAGTCGGTGTCCAGGCGCAGGATCGCGATCTGCTCCGGCGCCTCACCGGGCACGGTGTCCTCGACCTTGCCCTGCACGTAGTGCACGCGTTCCGTGGGGTAAGGCACGTTCTCGAAACCGGACTTGACGTCGTCGAGCGTGGCGACGGCCCAGATCGGCCTGTCCTTGCCCTGCACGGCGAGGAGGTCCGCCGCGGACTTGCCGTCGCGCCGCAGATCCTCCTCGGTGGGCTCGGTCATGCCTTCGTACGTGTCGAAGAGGTACAGATCGCGGTCGCTGACACCGCAGTTGAGCAGCGTCTTCGCGCAGGCCTGCATCGAACCGCCGCGCCACACCCCGCACTCGACGATGTCGCCGGGGATGTCGTGCTTGACGACATGCCGGGTGGCGAGGATGAAGGCGTTGAGCCGCTCCGGCGAGGTCATGGTCCACGGCTTGACCGCGCGGATCGTGTTCTTGGCCTCGTCGTCGTAGTCGACGGGAAGGTTGAGGCCCTTGGGCTTGGGCTTGGCCGGCGCGGCCGTGGGGGCGGGAGCGGTCTTGGCCCGCGGCTCGGGCACCGTGGGCCGCGTCAGTTGATAGCCGGTGAGGGTGCGCAGGGTGCCGTTGACGGCGTTCTTCCATGCCATACGCGCGGACCCTACGCGGAATTCCCCTCGCCGTCACTTTGCGTCAACTCACGGTTACACCAAGTGCATTGACGGGAAGGCGCCGCCGACTCAGCCGACCTGCTGGGGAACCGCCCCACCAGGCACGCAGCTCGCCCGCGCGGCGAGCTGCGGCGGTACGGGGACGTTGTCGACGCCACCGATCCGGTTGGCCCACCAGCAGGTGACTCCGCGTACGAGGCGCATGCGCAGGGCCGGGTAGGAGGCCGGCCGCTCGAAGACGCCGACCGAGTCGCCCCAGTACGCGTTCTTCGCGTCGATGCCGGGATAGTCGTGCCGGATCCCGCGCAGCGGCGGGAAGTCGGTGTGCACCTCGCTCAGGGTGAGACCCGACCAGGCGGCGAGCGCCCGGAATCCGTCCGGGTAGTACCGCCAGCAGTCCTGGGCGTCGTGCACATGGCCGCGCGAGGGTGCGGTGATGAAGGCCCGCCCGCCCGGCTTGAGCACCCGTGCGATCTCCAGCATCGTCCCCCAGAAGAACGGAATGTGCTCGAACGCCTGCCCCGACAGCACGAAGTCCGCGGTACGCGACTTCACGGGAATGCGGTACGGCTCGGTCATCACACGGTCGACGTTGCGGCCGCCGAGCACGTCCACACCGATGTAGTCGATGTCCCGTCCTTCGAGCAGCGACCTGTGGGTGCGGACCTGGCGGTCGGAGATGCGCGACCCCAAGTCGACGACGCAGGAGCGTCCTTGGTCGGGCATGTACTGGTCGACGCAGAGCTTCATGTGGGCGTAGGCGGAGGGGTGCATCAGGGGGCGGTCCTCTCGGAGGTGGGTTTCCCCTCCTCAACTGCCTTGGCGGGGATGGGGCTACGGTCTGCGTCAATTTGCGCGTGTACGCGCCGTAACCCGGTGCCTGGCTCGGGGTTAGACCCATATGTCAGTTCTTGAAGCGGCCAGGCGCCTGCCGTTCGTCCCGTCCCCCCAGCACACCTCCCGCGCCACACCACGCGCCAGGCGTGGATTCCCCTGGCGGACCGTGGCCGTCGGCGTCCCGACCCTTTGGATCCTGGTGGCGGGCTGGAACCACCGCTGGATCGGTGACGACGGTCTCATCTACACCCGCGTGGTCCGGCAGATCCTCGCGGGCAACGGCCCCGTCTACAACGTCGGTGAGCGTGTCGAGACCTCGACGGGCACGCTGTGGCAGTGGCTGGTGGCAGCCGCGACCCTGCCGACCGGAATGGACCCGGCGAAGGTCGCCGTCTGCCTGGGGCTCGCCCTGTGCACCACCGGTTTCGCGCTCGCCCTCCTCGGCACCCTCGCGCTGCACGGGCGGCCCGCCCGGGTCGTCCCGTTGGGTGTCCTTGCCCTGCTGCCGGTCCAGGCGATGTGGGACTACGCCACCTCCGGTCTGGAGACCGGCCTTGCCTTCTGCTGGCTCGGGGCCACCTGGTGGACGCTCGTCCACGTGGGCCGCACCGGGCGCCATCTGACCTGGACCGCCGTCCTGTTGGGGCTCGGCCCGCTGGTCCGTCCCGACCTGGCGCTCGTGACCGGCCTGTACGCGGCGGTGCTCTTCGCACTCGTACGGCCCGGGTGGCGCCGCGGCCTGAGCGCACTCGCGGCGGGTCTTGCGCTGCCGGTCGGCTATGAGATCTTCCGGGCCGGGTACTACGGCATCCTCGTGCCGCTCCCCGCCATCACGAAGGAAGCGTCATGGACGCTGTGGGACCGGGGTCTGTACTACCTGGCCGACTTCGTCACGCCGTACCACCTGTGGCTTCCCCTGGTGCTGCTCGCCGCCCTGTCGGTCCCGGTCGCGGCCGCGCTCCGCGAGGCGCCCGACGGCCGCCGGGCGCTGATCATCGCCGCGACTCCGGTCGGTACGGGTCTGGCCTCCGCCCTGTTCGTCACCAAGGTGGGCGGTGACTTCATGCACGGCCGGATGCTGCTGCCCGCCCTGTTCCTGGTGCTGCTGCCCGGCTTCCTCGTGCCCCTGACCCGTATCACGGCATCAGCGCTCGCCGCCGTCGTCGTGTGGGCCGGGGCCTGCCTGCTGATCTGGCGCCCTCCGTACAAGAACGACGGAATCTCCTTCATCCTCGACGAGCACGCGGGATACGTGGGGGCCACAGGACAGCAGCATCCCGTGACGCAGGCGGCGCACGCCGCGCGCGGTTTCCTCTTCGCCCGCGAGGTGAGGCGGCTGCGGGCCGAGGGTGAACGGGTCGTGCTGATCGAGATGAATTACGACCGCGAAGTGCAGGCCTTCCCGCTCTCGGCGCGACACCGCCCCGCCGCCCGTTTCGCCGGCATGGAGGCCCGCCTCGGTCACGCGGGGGTCGCGATCCCCCTGGACGAAATCGCGGTCGACTACCTGGGCCTCTCCAACCCTTTGGGCGCCCATATGCAGCCGACCATCTTCAAGAAGGCGGGACACGAGAAGCCGATCAAGCGGTCCTGGGTCATCGCCGACTACACGGACCCGGCGGCCACCGACTCACCCGCCGTGCGAGCCGCCCGGCACGCCCTGACCTGCGGCGCGATCGCGGAACTCCAGGACTCGGTGCGCGCGCCGCTCACCCCCGGCCGGTTCTGGCAGAACCTCACCGGGGCCTGGGAGCGGACCCGGCTGCGGATTCCCGCGGACCCGGTGGCGGCCGAGAAGGAGTTCTGCGTCAAGCCCGCGCCCGCAGCAACTGCGGCAGGGGCAGCGGTCGCACAGTGACGCGCAGTTCGCTCGCGTCGTCGCAAGCCGCCACCCCGACCTCGTAGGCCCGCAGTCCGTGCCTGCGCGGCCGGGACGGTGCGGCGTCCGCGGGTACGGGCGCGAGCGGGACGGTGAGGCTCTCGCCGAGTGCGGCGGCGACGAGCCGTACGGTCCACCGGTCCCGCGGGGGCTGCTTCGGCGGGAAGAGCTCGTCCAGGGGCAGTTCCACCCGCACGACGCTGCCCTCGCCGTCGGCGGCCACGGCCGCGTCGTACGACCGCGCCACGCGCTCCCCCGCCCCTTCCAGCACGGTCTCGGCGCGCACGGCGTCCGCCCCGAACGCGCTCAGGTCCGGCAGCGGACTGCGCGCCTCGAGCAGCAGGAGTCCGTCCCGGATACGCACGCGCGCCGGGCCGAACTCCTGCTCGGCGAACCGCTTGCGGGTGTCCTTGGTGAGGTCGAACCAGGCGTCCGGCAACGCGAGCCCGGGGTCCCGGAAACAGGGATAGTCCGCATAGGCCCGCCCGTCCTCCACCACCACCGGCGGCCCTCCGGCCGCGGCGCACTCCAACACACCGACCAATGCGCCGAGTTCCCCCCGCTCCGCAAGGCGCAGCAGCAGCCGCTGCTCCTGCGACAGCTTCCGCAGGGCGTACGCACTGGCGTACGCCGCATGCAGGGCGCCCACCCCGTCGCAGACCGCCCGCTGCTGCTCGGGGCCGAGTTTCAGGAAGTCCGGGCTGATCAGCCGCGCCACCTCCCAGGTGAAGTGGCGCTGATGGATCCACTCCCGGCCGCGACCCGGCTCCGACAGGCGCCGCGTGAGCTCGAAGAGCTGCCGGGTGCCGCGCAACCGGTCGAGAGCGCGGAAGGAGACGGTGGCGTTGGTCTCGTCGTCGCGGCGTACGGCGAAGTAGTAGTCGTAATCGGCGAGTACGGTGATGCGCCCGGCCCTGAAGCAGGCCTCCAGGGTGAACGGCTGGTCGCTCAGGACCGGCAGGTCCTCGGGGAAGCGCAGCCCGTGCTCTTCGATCAACTCCCGCCGGAACAGCTTGGTGTTGGACAGGGCCCAGGGCAGAGCCGAGTCGTACAGCGTCACCTCGTCCCGGCTCTCGCCGAACACGGCCTTCGACACCCAGCGCCCGTTCACGCCGACCATCCGCCCGAGCACGATGTCGGAGCCGAGCCGGTCAGCGGCGCTCACCATGCGCTCCAGCGCCTCGACACCCAGATGGTCGTCGGCACCGATGAAGAGGACGTACCGCCCGCGCGCCAGATCGAGGGCACGGTTGCTGGGCACGGCGGGACCGCCGGAGTTCTCCTGGTGAACGACCCTGAAGACACCGGGGTGTTGTTCGGCGAACCGCTCCAGTTCCTTCTCGCTGCCGTCCGTCGACCCGTCGTCGACCGCGACGACCTCGATCCGGTCCGTCCCGATGGTCTGCGAGACGAGCGAGGTCAGACAGTCGGTCAGATACGGCATCGTGTTGTAGACGGCGACGATGACGCTGACATCCGGCACAGCACCGGGCGTGTTCTGCATGCCCTGCAAACGACGGAGCGCGCCGCTCGTTGCTGGAGACGTCACCTTGAGGGCGTGCGTGACGGGCAGCGCACCGCCTACGAAGGCGCCCCGAGCACGATCCGCCGCACGCCCTCCCACCGGGCCGGATCGGTGACGCGCCGGCCGTCCACCAGCACCCGTACGTCCGGAAAGTCCTCCGCCCCGAGCCCCGCGTACTCCGCGTGGTCGGCCTGCACCACGAGCGACGCAGTCCGCGACCGCCCTCTTGAGCCGCACATCGAGTTCATGCTCCCCGGGGAACGGCTCGACCCCCTCGTTCAGGAGGTCCACCATGCCCCTTGGCCGCGAACTGGACCGCCAGGGGGAGACCGATCTTGCCGAGGGCCACTACGCAGATACGCATGGGCAGTTACCTCCGATGGGGGTGCCGGGACCGAGCTTCAACGAGCACGGCCGAGGCGCGGCAACGCCGCATAGGGACAGATCACTCCGAGGCATCCCGTAAATGGGATGACCATGACGCTGAGCACTTGATCCATCACTCTGCGTGCTAGCGTGCGGCACCATGCCAGCACCACCGGACGGGCCGGGCCGTCGCCGTCATCTCCTCTATGTGGCCATCGGTTTTCCGCCCGCGGCCAAGAGCTCCACGTACCGCCTGCGCGAGACGGCCAATCAGATGTGCGCCGCGGGCTGGGACGTCACCGTCGTGACCATCGCCCGGGACTCCTGGGAGCTGGAGTCCGGGATCGACCCGAGCCTGCTCGACCGTGTCGATCCCCGGGTGGAGGTGATCGAACTCCCGTTGCGCCGGGCGGACTTGGAGACCGAGATCCGTCTCTTCCCCGAGGCGCGCGCCGCCGATCCCATGGGCTGGGTCAAGCAACTGCGGGAACGGAACAAGGAGTCCTTCCCCGAGGCTGCCTTCGGCGGCTGGCGGGCGGCGCTCGAGCGCGCGGTCCTCGGCCTGCACCGCGCACGCCCGGTCGATCTGACGCTGGTGACCTGCACCCCGTACGTGACGCTCTGTGCGGCGCGCGCGCTGTGGGAGAAGCACCGGGTTCCCTACGCCGTCGACTTCCGCGACGGATGGTCCGTCGACGTCGTGGGCAGCAGGACCGCGTTCGGCCCGGACAGCCCGGAGGGGCGCTGGGAGCGCGAGGTCCTCGACCAGGCGCTCTCCCTGTGGGTCGTCAACGACCCCATCGCCGAGCACTACCGCACGCGTTATCCGCACCTGGCCGACCGCGTGAAGGTGGTGCGCAACGGCTACGACGTGGACAGCGCGCCCGACGCGGCGGGCCGCGAGCCCTCCGGACTCCCGCTCACCTTCGGCTATCTCGGCCTCCTGAGCTCCCCCATCGGGCAGTTGCGTGCGCTGCTCGACGCCTGGCGCCTGGCCCGCTCGACCGAGCCGCTCCTCGCGGGCGCGCGCTTCGAGGTGCGGGGGCACGGCGGCTTCGGCGCCGACCGGGGCGGCGGCGCCAAGATCGAGCTGCTGCGCCGGTCCGAGGATGTCGGCGTGCACTTCGGCGGGCCCGTGAACAAGGCGGATGTGGCC
Source organism: Streptomyces mesophilus (assembly GCF_011044995.1). GTDB lineage: Bacteria > Actinomycetota > Actinomycetes > Streptomycetales > Streptomycetaceae > Streptomyces > Streptomyces mesophilus. Next base: position 14,971 of record NZ_JAAKZW010000062.1, read on the forward strand.
GGCGTGTACGCCGGGTGGGACGCACTGGTCCTCCTCGTGCTCGGCGGTCGGTACATGACCTCCGGGAAGGTGTACGAGTACATGGCGGCCGGGCTGCCCATCGTCTCGGCCCACGCCGGCGACCACGACGCCTCCACTGTCCTGGAAGGGCACCCGCTGTGGACCGGGGCCTGCGGCCTCGACCGGCGCAAGCTCGCGGACGGGTTCGCGCACGCGGCCCGCCTGGCGGTCGGGTCCGGCCCCGCCGAGCGGCTCGCCGCGCAGGCCCACGCCCGGCCGTTCGAGCGCTCGGCACTGATGGCCGCGGGGGCGCAGGACCTCACCGCACGCATGGACCGCCAGACCCTGCTCACCGGAGTGCCGACCCCGTGACCGAGATTCTGCTGATCGCCTCGGCCCGTCCCGAACTCGCCGTGCTCACCGATGCGGTGGGCACCCTGACCTCACTGGGCGCGACCGTTCGCCTCGCGGCCGGCTTCGATCTGGGCGAGCACCGGGACGCCCTGGCGCGGACCGGCTGCGCATCTCTCCACCAGCTGCCGCGCACCTTCCACGGCCGTTCCTCCGTGGTCCGCCGCGAGGCCCTGCGGCTGGGCGCCGGCGAGCAGTTGTGGCTGCGCAGCGCGGGCGACAAGGACCTTCGCTCGCTCGCGCGCGACGCCCACGTACTCGTCGCCCTCGACGCCGACGCGGTGTATACGGTGTGGCGTCTTGCCCGGCGCCATCGCGGGGCGCATGCGGTGTTCGGGCTCGCTCCGGCCGTACGTGCGGTCCGCGCCGACGCGACGCCGCCCTCCGCCCTCACTCGCGTACGGCATGGGCTGCCGTCCCCCTCCGTACTCACCGGTGACCTGCGCCGGGGTATGCGCCGGCTGCCCGGCACGGTGGTCCGCGCGGCCACCGTCCGGCGCGTCCTGCGCACCTCCGCCGGCGCCCGCCTGTGGCGCTCCGTGGCGGCTCTGCCCGCGCTGCCGGACCGGGTGCGCGCGCCCCTCGCGCGGGAAGCCGCCGAAGGAATGCGCTGGGCGGGACGAGGCGGCGGGGCGGCGCTGACCCTGCTGGGCGCGGCCCGCCGGACGTCCGACGCCGAGCTGCGGGCCACGCTCCTGGAGGAGTCGGCACGGGCCGACATCGCCGCGGGACGCCCCCCGCTCGCCTTGACCGAAGCGGTCGGCGGCTGGCTGTCGCTGGCCGATGCGCGGCTTGGCGCGAACGACCGCAGGGAGGCGGCGACCGCGCTGCACCAGGCCCTGCCGCTGGTCTTCCACCGGGCCCTGCACATCGATCAGTTGACCACGCCGATGGCGCAGGACGCGGCGGCGTACACGCGTCCGCTGCTGGAGTCACAGACGCTGCGGACCGTGGCCGGCACCGCGCGCGGCCGGGCTGCCGCGGCCGCGCCCGCACCCACGGACCGGCCGCTGCGCCTGCTGGTCATGACACACGGCAACGCGAACTTTCTCCGCCTGGTGCTGAGTCACTACGAGGACCGCCCGGACGTGGAGCTGCGGTTCGTCGACACGATGCAGCACCCGGAGCTGCGGAGGCTGGCCAGGGCGCACTGGCGCGTCATCGCCGACCGGCTGGACGCCGCCACCTGGTACCGGGAGCGCCTGGAGCGCCTGCTGCGCCCCCATCTAAAGTGGGCCGACACCGTATTCTTCGACTGGTGCGAGGGCCCCGTAGCGATGCTGACGACCATCGACCCGGGCACGACGCGCGTCGTGGTCCGGCTGCACAGCTATGAGGCGTACACCCAGTGGCCGCTCCTTGTGGACTTCTCCCGCGTCGACGAGCTGCTCTTCATCGCCGATCACGTGCGTGACCTGTGCACCTCCTACGTGCCGCAGCTGTCCTCGGCGACCGCTCCCCGTATGCGCGTCGTGCACAACGCCACCGATCTGTCGTCGTTCGACCGCCCCAAGTCGGACGACGCCCGCTTCACGCTTGGTCTGGTCGGTCTCGGCCAGATCGCGAAGGATCCGCTGTGGGCGCTGGACGTCCTGGAGCGGGTCCGCGCGTACGACGAGCGGTACAGGCTGGTGCTCGTCGGCGATGTGGTCGATCCGGAGAAGAGCGGTGCGTCCCGGCAGTACCGCGACGCGCTGGAGCAGCGGCTCGCCCCTCTGGTGCGGGCGGGAGCCGTGGAGCGCAGAGGCCGGACGGACGACGTCGCCTCGGCACTCGTCGGCATCGGCGTGATCCTCAGCTCTTCCGTACGTGAAGGCTGCCATGTCGCCGTACTCGAAGGCGCGGCGAGTGGGGCCGTGCCTGTGGTGCGCGACTGGCCGTTCTACGCCGGCAAGGCGAACGGCGCCCGCACCACGTACCCGGAGGACTGGGTCGTCTCCGACCCCGAGGAGGCGGCCGGGCGCATTCTGCGGGTCACCTCCAGCGCCGACCGCTGGCGTGCGGAGGGCGCCGCGGCGTCCAAGCACGCCCTGTCCACCTGGGACTGGTCGGTCGTACGCAAGGACTTCGACGACGTGCTGCTGCACGGCGGACAGCCGCTGCCCGGCGCGGACCGGTCATGAAGGTGCTCGGCACGATCAGCGCCCACTCCCCGTTCGGCAAGCCGCGGACGGAGAGTGCGGGCCGTCGGCTCATGGTCCCCCTTCTCGTGCCGCTCCTGTTCCTCCTGCTGCAGCTGACCGGGGCCGCACCCCCGAACCTGTGGTCGGACACCACGCGCTACGCCCGCACCGCCGAGCAGCATCTCGGCGTCGACCGCGCCACCGCCCAGCGGGACGTCGAGGCGCAGTTGTGCGCGGCGCGAGCGGACGCGGCCGTCCGGCAGTCGCGCCTCGACCCCTTGCCGCCCGACCCCGAGGTGGTGCGCCAGACGCAGGAGCAGGCGTGCCTGCAGCGCTACGCGGGCGCCGACGACATCACCACCGACGACCCCCGCTACCAGGCGATCTTCGCCTCGCGGTGGGCCTACCCGTGGCTACTGGCGCCGTTCGTGGGGGTGTTCGGCCTCGGCGCCGGGCTGCGGGTGTGTGCGCTGTTCGTCGCCGCAGGATGCGTGCTCCTCACGTACGGGCTGCTGCGCGCGGCGGGTGCCGGACGCAAGGCGTCCATGGCGGGCCAAGTCGCTTTGGTGGCAACACCCTTGGGCTGGTGGGCGGTGCAGCCGCTCACGGAGGGGCCGGTCCTCGCGTGCGTCCTGGGCGCGCTGTGGGCGGCGGTGCGGCTGGTCCGCGGGCAGGGCACGCGGGCCGCGAACGCCGTGGCCCTCGCTCTGGCCATCGGCGGCTGCTTCCTCCTGCGCTATTCCAGTGCGCTGCTGATCGCCGGCGCGCTGGCTCTGGCCGCCGCCGTACTCGCGCTGACCCGGCGGCGGGCCGGCGCACGCCAACAGACCGGAGGCCGGCGAGAGGCCGACGCCCAGCGGGAGGCAGGCGCCCAGCGGGAGGCAGGCGCCCAGCGGGAGGCAGGCGCCCAGCGGGAGGCCGGCGCCTGGTGGGCGGCCGGGACCGCCGCCGCGGCGGCCGTGGCGGCTGCCGCCGTCATGGCGGCACTGCGGCTGCCGTCGGCCGAGATCACCTTGCAGGACACCTTCACGCTGCACTTCCGAAGGCCCCTGGTGGAGGATCCCTGGGCCCGGCTGTGGGACTTGAACCTGGCGCTGTGGCGGCACTGGTGGGGCGAGCAGGCGGCCCGTCCGTACTTCCTGGTCCTGACGGCGCTCGCCTGCTGGGCCTTCGTACGCCGGGCGCCCGCCCTGGGTCTCCTGGCCGTGGCGTGCGCCTGCGTCGGCGTCGCCCAGGTGGCCGGGCACCCCCTCCTGGCGGAGGCCGACCGGCTCGGCGCCCTCATGTGGCTGCCGGTCGTCCTGGGACTGCCGCTGCTGCCCGCGGCCTGGGCCGAGCGCGCGACGCCGCCTTCCGTACGGGTCCAGGAACAGCGGCGCGCGCCCGCCCCCATGAGTCTGCGCTGAGACCGGGAGCGATACGGAGGGCCGCGGCCGGGAGGGCCGCGGCCGCCCCCGTGCGGCACCGGAGGGCCGCTCCAGGCCCGCCTAGGCGAACGGCCGTGCCCCGGTGACTGTTTCCGGCGCGGGCCGCCGGGCCCCCGGCAGCCGCACCACTCCCCGCCCCCGCGCCGCCTCGAGGACCGCATCCGCGACCTCTACGGTGCGCAGCCCCTCCGCGAGCGTCACGATCCCCGTGCCGTCCTTGCCGTCCTTGCCGGCCACGGCGTCCCGGAACGTCTCGTGCTCCACGAGCAGCGGTTCCCGCTTGGGTGTCGCGAAGCGGATCATGTCGCCCTCGCTGACGCCGCGGAAGGCCGCGATGGCCTCCCATTCGGTGGCGACGGCGCCGTTGGCGTGGAAGGTCAGGTCCGCGGTGAGGGTGTCCGCGACGAAGCAGCCGCGCTCGCCCGTCACCGCGGTGAAGCGCTCCTTGAGCGGGCTGAGCCAGTTGACGAGATGGCTGACAAGGGTGCCGTCGGCGAGGTCTCCGGTGACCATCACCATGTCCTCGTGCGGCCGGCCCGACTTGGTGAGCGTACGGGCGGACACGCTGGTGTACGCCTGGCCGGTCACCCAGGCCGTGAGGTCGATGTCGTGCGTGGCCAGGTCCTTGACCACACCGACATCGGCGATGCGGTGCGGGAAGGGCCCCTGGCGACGGGTGACGACCTGGAACAGCTCACCGAGTTCACCGGCCTCCAGGCGCCGGCGAAGGCTCTGCAGCGCCGGGTTGAAGCGCTCGATATGGCCGACCCCGGCCACGAGACCGGCCCGCTCGAAGGCGTCGACGAGGCCGCGCGCCGCCTGCGGGCTGTGGGCGAGGGGCTTCTCGATCAGGGCGCACACGCCGTGCGCGGCGAGCGCGAGCCCCACCTCCTCGTGCAGGGCGGTAGGGCAGGCGACCACGGCGTAGTCGAGGCCGAGAGCGAGGAGCTCCGGCAGCGTCGCGACGACCTGCGCGCCCCGCGCCGCTCCGTGCGGATCGCCCGCCGGGTCCATGACGCCCACCAGATCCACACCGTCGAGACCGGCCAGGACGCGCGCGTGGTTGCGCCCCATCGCTCCGAGGCCGACGAGTCCGGCCCTGAGGGTGCTCATACGGTCGCCTCCGGCTTTGCCATGACCTCGTTCACGGCCTCGGCGATCCGCCGCAACTCCCCTTCCCCGACCCCGGGATGGACCGGCAGCGAGAGCACCGCCTCGCACGCCCGGTCCGTCTGGGGCAGCGGCGGGCGCGCGGGGTCGTCGTACGGGCGGAGGCGGTGGATCGGAGTCGGGTAGTAGACCGCGCAGCCGATGCCGCGCTCCTGCAGCCGCGCGGCCAGGGCGTCCCGGCGGCCGTCCGGCACCCCCACCGTGTACTGGTGGTAGACGTGCCGGGCGCCCTCCACGACCTGCGGCGTCCGTACGCCCTCCAGGAGCGCGTCCAGGGTCTTGGCGTTCACCCTGCGCCGCTCGGTCCACTCGGGAAGCCGCCCGAGCTGGACGCGCCCGATCGCGGCGGCCACATCCGTCATCCGCATGTTGGCGCCGACGATCTCGTTGGCGTAGCGCTGTTCCATGCCCTGGTTGCGCAACAGCCGCAAAGTGCGGGCGAGTTCGGCGTCGGCCGTGGTGATCATGCCGCCCTCCAGGGCGTGCATGTTCTTCGTCGGGTAGAAGCTGAAGGCTGCCGCGCGGCCGAAGCCTCCGACGGGCCGGCCGTGCAGCTGGGCGCCGTGGGCCTGGCAGGCGTCCTCGACGATGGCGAGGTCGTGGCGTGCGGCGAGCTTCACGATACGGTCCATCGCGGCCGGATGGCCGTAGAGATGGACCGGCATCACGGCCACGGTCCGCGGTCCGATCATGGCGGCCGCGGCATTCGGGTCCAGGCAGTACGTGACGGGGTCGATGTCCGCGAAGACGGGTTCGGCGCCCACCAGACGTACCGCGTTGGCGCTGGCCGCGAAGGAGAACGAGGGCACCACCACCTCGTCGCCGCGGCCGATACCGAGGGCCATCAGGCTCAACTGGAGCGCGGAGGTACCGGAGTTCACCGCGACACAGTGCAGCCCGCCGACGAGCTCCTCGCCGAACTCCGCCTCGAAGGCGGCTACTTCAGGCCCCTGGACCACCCGTCCGCTGCGCAGCACCCGTACGGCGGCTTCGATCTCGGCTTCGCCGATCACCGGCCGCGCGGCCGGGATGGCAGGGGCTGACCCGCTCATGGGATGGGCTCCGATTCGGCAGCTGGGAAAAGCTGGGGAGAGCTACGTGGACTGGCCAGCTCTCAACTGCCGCTGGACACCTAATGTTTTGACCTCTGCAAGGCGTTCCACCCCAAGTGATGATGCATACGATGAAACGACCCACCGGGGATGCGGCTCACGGAGCTCACACCCCGAACACCGCCCGCACCACCCGCTCCGAAGCCCGCCCGTCCTCGTAGGGGCAGAACCGCGCCCGGAACGCCTCCCGCAGCTTGGCCGTCTCCTCCGTGTCCCAGCCGCCGTCCCGCAGCAGCCCGATCAGCTCGTCCTCGGTCTGCGCCACCGCGCCCGGGGTCTCGCCCGCCGCACCGGAGAGCAGGTCGAAGTAGGTGCCGCGGGCCAGGCGGTAGGCCTGCCAGTCGGGGGCGTACGTGATGATCGGGCGGTTCAGGCACGCGTAGTCGAACATCAGGGACGAGTAGTCGGTGATCAGCGCGTCGGCCGCCAGGCACAGGTCCTCCACGCGGGGATGGCCCGTGACGTCGAGGATCTGCGGGTGATCGGCGAGCTCCGCCGAGGAGCCGTAGAAGTAGTGGGCGCGGACCAGGACGACGTAGGAGGGGCCGAGCGTCCGGACGAGCCGGAGCAGGTCGAGGCGGGGCAGGAAGCCCTTCTGGTAGTCGCGGTGGGTCGGCGCGTAGAGCAGGACCTTGCGGCCCGCCTCCACGCCGAGCGACGAGCGGATGCGCGCCACGTCGTGCCGGGTCGACGTGAAGTACACGTCGTTGCGCGGATATCCGAGCTCCAGGGCCTGGTACGCCGACGGGTAGACCCGCTCCCAGATCTCGGTGGAGTGCGGGTTGGCGGAGAGGCTGTAGTCCCACTGGTCGGTGTGGTCGAGGACCTTCTGGAAGCTGATGCCGTGCGTGCCCGCGGGGTAGCGGCGCTGGTCGAGGCCCATCTTCTTGAGGGGGGTGCCGTGGTGGGTCTGGAGGTAGACCTGGCCCGGGCGCTTCACGAAACCGCCGGGAAAGGACGCGTTGTTGATCAGATACGTGGCGCGGGCCATCGTCTGCCAGTAGCGGCGTGAGCCCTCGATCACATACGGGACGCCGGTGGGGACCTTGTCGCGGTGGCGGCTGCTGACCACCCAGACACCCTTGATGTGCGGGGCGAGTTCGCGGGCCTTGTCGTAGAGGGCGAGGGGATTGCAGGCCAGGCCCCGGTTCCAGTACGCGCTGTAGACGGCGAGGTGGGGGTCGAGGGCGCGGCGGCGGTCGGCGCGGTAGGCGAGCTTCATCACCCGCGCGCGCAGCCGCTTCTTGTGCCGCGCCATCGCCGAACGGGCCGCCCGCGCGCGCCCGTTGGCGGTACGGAGGGTTTCGAACGCGGTGTACGAGCCGGCGGCAAGCGCCCGCTGGGCGTCACCGGACGGTTCGTGGCCGGCCGGACGGTAGGTGCGGTGCAGCCGGGCGGCCGCGCGGAAGAAGTCGGCGCGGTCGGCGGGGCGGATCCGGCCCGGGTCGGCCAGGACGGTGAGCAAGTGGGCGACGGCGTACGGGAAGAGACGCGCGCCGGACGGTGAGCTCAGGAGCCGCTCGTAGCGGTCCGTGATCGCGAAGTGGGCGCGGCCCGGTGTGGTGGAGTGGCTGCCGCCCCGGCGCAGACGCCAGCGGACACAGACGCGGTCGAGCAGCCGCAGCCGGTCGCCGGCGAGCAGCGTCGCCCGGTGCACGGGGATCACGTCCTCATACGGGCCGTCGTCGAAGCGCAGCCCGTGGGTCAGCCAGAACGAGCGGCGGATCACCCGGTTCCACGCGGCCGGTGCCACCGCGAGCGGGTCGGCGCCGGTGGAGAGCCGGTCGCCGCCGGGCCGCACCGTCTCCCACCAGTCGACCCGGTCGTGCCCGAAGAGCAGGACGTCCGCCATCACGTCCAGGGAGTCGTCGATCGCGTCGAGGGCCCCGGGGAGCAGCAGATCGTCGCCGTCGAGGAAGAGCAGGAACTCGCCGTCCGCGTGCTCGGCACCCGCGTTGCGGGCGGCGCCGGTGCCGCTGTGCCGTTCGAGGCGGACGAGACGGACGCGTGGATCACGTTCCGCATACTCCGCGGCGATCGCGGCCGAGGCGTCCGGCGAGCAGTCGTCGACGACGATCAGTTCGAACGCGCGAAAGGACTGCGCGAGGACGGATTCCAGGCATTCACGCAGGTAGCCCTGGACTCGATAGGCGGGTACGACAACAGAGAAGCGGGCCATACCTCACGAAGGTAGTCACGTGTGCGGGCGCTGTCGAAGACATCGCAGGCCGTTGCGGGAAGGTTCCGCTTGGGAAGTTGGCGGCTGCGGTGTGCCTAATACGGCAATAGACCTCGCTCAGGTCACTCGTTCCAGGTAATGAGCGACAGGAGGTTGACGAAAGCGGGCAAACAGGGCGGACGGCACCGCCGGTCTCGCTCTGCGCAGAAAGGTCCGCCCCGTGCAGCACACGCCCGCCTCGTCCCTGCCCCGTCTCACCGTCGTCGTCCCCGTCTACAACGTCCAGGACTACCTCGAGGACTGCCTGCGTTCGATCGCCGGCCAGACCCTCAAGAGCCTCGACGTCGTGCTCGTCGACGACGGCTCCACCGACGACAGCCCGCGGATCGCGCGCGCCTTCGCCGCCCGCGATCCGCGCTTCAGGTATGTCCGGCAGGAGAACGCGGGGCTGAGCGCCGCCCGCAACACCGGGGTGCGTCAGGCGGATCCCAGGCGTGAGTTCCTGACCTTCGTGGACAGCGACGACATCGTGCCGCACGACGCGTACGAGCGGATGGTCGCCAGCCTGGACGCCTCGGGCTCGGACTTCGTCAGCGGAAACGTATGGCGGCTGAACGAGCGCGGCCGGCAGCAGGCATGGCAGTACAAGTGGCTGACGAAGGACCGCACCCGCACCCACATCACCCGCGACCCCGAGCTGCTCGCGGACCGGGTGGCCTGGAACAAGGTGTTCCGGCGCGCGTTCTGGGACGCGCACGAGTTCAGCTTCCCCGAGGGCCGGCTCTACGAGGACACCCCGGTGATGATCCCGGCGCACTTCCTCGCGGGGTCCGTCGACGTGCTGAGCGACCACGTCTACTACTGGCGGGTGCGCGAGGGTTCGATCACCCGGCGGCGTACCGAGGTCAAGGGCGTACGCGACCGGATCGCGGCGTGCGACAGCGTGAGCCGCTTCCTGGGCGAGCGTTTCCCCCAGCACAAGCGGACATACGACCTGTCGTGCCTGCGCGACGACTTCATCTACTTCCTGGAGGGCCTGCCGATGGGCGGGCCCGAGTACCGGGCGGCCTTCCTCGAGGACACCGCCGCCTTCCTCGCCCGCGCCGACTCCTCGCTCACCCGTGAACTGCCGGTCGACCTGCGGATCAAGTGGCAGCTGCTACGGGAGGGGCGCACCGCCGAACTGATCGAGCTCCTCTCGTACGAGCAGCGCAACAAGACCGCCTTCGAGGTACGCGGGGGCCTGCGCAAGCGAGCCGTCTACCCGGGCATCGAAAGCGTGCCCAGGCGCCTGTCCGGCCTGCGGAAGGGCGAACTGCCCGTCGTGGCACGGGTGAACGAGGCCCGCTGGGACGAGGACGGAAAGCTGCGGATCAGCGGATACGCGTATGTCCGCAACCTCGAAGCCACCCGCCCCGGACAGTCGGTCAAGGCCGGTCTGCTGAAGTCCGCGCACAGCCGAGGCCAGTTCCGCCGGGTGGCGACGCGGACCGTCCCGCGGCCGGAGGCGACCGTCAACTCGGCCCAGCAGCTGCACTGTTACGACTACTCCGGCTTCGAGATGACCATCGACCCCGAGCAGCTGAAGACGGGCGGCCGCTGGCGCCCCGGCAACTGGCTGCTCGGCGTGGTCGTCGCCGGCCACGGCGTGGTGCGCCGGGCGGCCGTGCGCGCCCTGGACGGCGCGTCCGCGCAGTCCGTCGTACGGGAACTCGGCGACGGCATGCGTCTCGTGCTCGGCTACTCACAGGGGCGCCTGGTGCTGCGCGTCCAGGAGTACGCGGCCCGGGTCGAGAGCCATGAGCGCGACGGCGACGACCTGGTGCTGCGCGGCCGGCTGCGCGGGACCCCGCGGCCCGAGCAGCTGCGCCTGACGCACAAGGAGCACACGTACGACTACCCGCTGGCCCGCGCCGGTGACGAGTTCACGGTGCGGGTGCCGCTGATGGACCTGGAGCAGGTGCCGCCCACACCGCATCGCGCACCCAAGGAGGTCGAACCGCAGCACGGCGACCGCTGGAGCGCCAACCTCGTCCTGCCCGGCGGCGCCCTCAAGTCCCTTGCGGCGAGCGCCGATCTGCCGCCCGGACGCCATGCCACCGGCCGCGCCCGCTACGCCGTGGGGCGCGAGCTGTGCGCCACCGCCAACGACAACGGGCAGCTGGTCGTCGAGCTGACCCGGCAGCCCGTCGCCGATCTGGCGCACTGGCCCGACGAGGGCGTCCTGGTCATCGAGGGCACCGCCGCACAGGACAGCTGGGGACCCGCCGAACTCATCCTGCGGCACAGCACCGACCTCACCGAGGTGGCCGTCCCCCTGGAGCGCTCGGCGGGACGCTTCCGCGCCCGGCTCGTACCGGCCACCGCGCACGGCGGTCTGCCGCTGCCCGAGGGCCGCTGGTATCTGTTCCTGCGCGAGAAGCACGAGGCGGGCGACGGGGTGCCGGTGCGTGTCCTCGCCTCGCTCGGCGCCGCGCTGCCGGCCGCCCGGGAGTGCGACGGCCGTGAGTTCAGCATCGGACGGCGCTTCGGCGACCGGCTGCTCATCGACTCAGGACCGGCCCTCGCGGCCACCGAACGCGGCGCCTACAGCCAGGCCCGGCTGCGCACCCGGCACTACCCGGTGCAGCGCGCCCTGCCGCTGCGCGACACCGTCCTCTACCTGGACGGCGAGTCACCGCGCGCGGTCCACGAGGAACTCCTCGTCCGCGGCGCCGAGTCGGAACACCTGTGGGTCACGCGCGACCAGCAGACCAAGGTCCCGCCGACCGCCCGCGGCATCGCCGAGGGCAGCCGCGAGTGGTACGAGGCCCTGGCCCGCGCCCGCGTGATCGTCACCTCCGGGCACCTGCCCGACTGGTTCGAGCGCCGCGAGGGCCAGCGAGTCGTCCAGACCTGGCACGGCACCCCGCTCAAGCGCGTCGGCCTCGACCTCACCGACACCCTCTACGCCGACCACTCCCACCTCGACGCCCTGCCCCGCCTGTCCGCCCAGTGGAGCGTCCTGGTCTCCCCCAGCCGGCACGCCTCGTCGGTACTGCCGCGCGCGCTCTCGTACGAGGGCGATGTCCTGGACGCCGGATCGCCGCGCAACGACGTCCTGTTCGCCGAGGACCGCGGGAAGATCGCCGACCGGGTGCGCGCGGAGCTGGGCCTGTCCCCGGAGGACGACCGCAGGGTCGTCCTGTACGCCCCCACGTACCGCGACCACCTCGCCCACACAGCGGGCCGCTTCCGCTACGAACCGGCCCTGGACTTCCCGGCCCTGGAGCGTGCGCTCGGCGACGACCACGTCCTCCTGGTACGCCGCCACCCGCTCGCCGCGGGCCGGCTCCCGGGCGCGAACGCCCCCTTCGCACGCGACGTGACCACCCACCCGAACGCGGCCGAACTCCTCCTGATCGCCGATGTGTTGATCACCGACTACTCGTCGCTGATGTTCGACTTCGCGCACACCGGCCGCCCGATGCTCTTCCACACCTACGACCTGGAGCACTACCGCGACACGGTGCGCGGCTTCACCCTCGACTTCGAGGCGGCCGCACCCGGCCCGCTGCTCACCTCCACCGGCGAGATGGTCGAGGCGCTGCGCGATCTGGACACGACGGCCGCGCGGCATGCGGACGCCTACGCCGCGTTCCGGCAGGCGTACGGGGACCTGGACGACGGGCGGGCGGCGGCACGGGTCGCGGACTGGATCTTGGCGTGAGCCGGACGGACCCTGCGCTCCCCGTGAGCCGGACAGACCCCTCCCGCCCGGGGGCCGAGCCCTGTCCAGGCTATCGGCGCCCACTGACAGTCGGCCTCGCCCGCGGTGCGACCGCCGTCATGGGCGGGCGCCGTTCGCTGCGCCCGAGCCCGTATCTGGTCTTCGGGACGCTGTTCTGGGTGCTGATGTCGGCGGCCGCCTGGCGGGTGCCGATCTGCTGCGACTTCGGACAGCACGCGGCCGTGGTCGAACGGCTCAGGGCCGATCTGTTCAACCCCGCGCACCCGATGGCCGCGGCGCCCGGCGACGGCAGCGCGTACTACTCCCCGTACGCTGTCCTGCAGGGCCTGTTCGCCAAGGTGACCGGGCTCGCGGGCTGGCAGGTCGTGAAGCTCTCCGGGCCGGTCAACCTCCTGGTGCTGCTCACCGGACTCGGCCGCTTCGTGAAGACGCTGACCCCCAACCGCTGGGCTCCGCTGCTCGCCCTGGTCTGCATGGTGCTGCTCTGGGGCACCAAGATGGCCTGGTGGAGCGGGTACTTGGGCCTGATGTCGATGACCGGCCATCTGCCGTTTCCGTCGACCTTCGCGATCGGTCTGACCTTCTGGGCCTGGGCGTTGACGGCCCGGCTCGCGCGCGACGGCGGTTCGCCGCTCTCGTACGCGGGGCTCGGCGCCCTGTGCGGCCTGATCCTGCTGGTCCACCCCGTCTCCGCTACGGCGGCGGCCATCGGCGTGGCCGCGTTGGTCCTTGGCCGGGCCCGGCGGATCGCGCCTGGGTGGGCTCTTACCGTGGCCGTTGCGGGACTGCTCGTCCTGGCCTGGCCCTACTACTCGGTCTTCTCGCTCGCGGGCGACAGCAGCATGGACGCCATGCACCGCAAGCTCTACACGGCGTTGCCGGAACGCCTCTGGCTGGCGCTGCCCGGGCTTTTCGCCCTGGCGGCCAGATGGCGGCGGGACCGGCGCGACCCGCTGGTGCTGATGTTCGTCCTCGGTGGGCTCACCGTCGCGTACGGCTGGGTCTCCGGGCACTACATCTACGGACGGGTCATCCAGCTGACCATGATGTCGCTGCAGTTCGCCCTGGCCATCGAACTCACCGGGCCGCGGCCCTGGACGTGGGGACGACGGGTGCTCGCCGCGGCCTGCGGTGCGGGGATCGCGCTCAGCTTCTTCTCGGTCCAGGCGGGCGCGGTGGTCCCCCGCGCCCTGGATCCGGTGGGCTTCGACCAGCCGCCGCGCTGGCCCTCGTACTCCTGGGCCGCGCGGCACATCGCACCGGGCGAGGTGGTGCTGACCGACAGCAGCCAGGCCTTGCGCTCGCTGCCCGGCTACGGTCCGAACCTCGTGGCGCCCCCTTGGCCGGACTCCTCCATGGCGGAGACGGACCGCGCCCGGCGGAAGGAGGAGGTGGCGCGTTATCTGACGCCCGGCTCCACTCCTGCCGAACGGGCCGCGATCGTCCAGCGGTACGGCGTGCGCTGGCTGCTGCTCACCCCCGAGCAGCGGATGCCACGGGAGGCGGTCGTCGTGGCGTGGGGGCCGCGGACCGGCGAGGTGCTGGCGCGGGTGCGCTGAGCGGGCGGGCGGTAGGGGGTGGGCGCTCAGCCTGTTCCGTGCGGGTGCAGCGGCGGCAGCTCCAGCCGTTCACGGGCACCCGGCGCACCTCCTGAGCCCTGCGGCGCACCCGAACCGGGCGGCCCCGCCCAGCCCGTGGCGCCTTGGTCCCGCTCGCGCGCCCTGTTCCTGTCGTGCACCTCCAGGACCGGATCCACCACGGGCACCGGCTTGCCCGCCGGCCAGTCCACGGGGCGCTCCGGCGCTCGCCGCACGTACATCCGCAGCACTCCGCTGCGCTCCTTGAACTCGCCGCGCAGGACGAACTGCTCGTTGACCACCGACAGTTTCGCGGCCTCCGTCGCCGAGCGCGGGTTCCAGGACGCGGCGGTCACGCGCGGTTCGGCGAGCACCCAGACGCGGTCGAGGTTCGCCAGCCGGCGCCTCAGTTCGATCGGACCGGTCTCCGTGCCGTAGAGCGTCCCGGACGCGGCCGGTGCGGTCCGCAGCGCGAGGTCCTGCGTACCGGCGAAGCCCGCCGGGTACGTCAGCGCGACGCGCCGGCTCTCGGACGGCAGGAACAACACCGGGTCGCCGGGCCCCAGTTCCCGTGCCGCCACCCGCGCGACCGCGGCCAGGTCGTCCGGCCGGCCGGCCGCCGAGGCGTTGACCCGGTGCTCGGGCAGCTGCCACAGGCAGGCCGCGGCGATCGCCGCCACGCCGGTCAGCGCGGCCGCGGCGCGGTGCGGCGGCTGCCCGGCCTGCAGCAGTCCCCGGACCACGGCGGCGCAGCGCTCACCGCCCGCCGCCGCAAGGAGCGGCACCCCGGCGAGCGCGAACAGGACGTATCGGCGGTGGTAGAGGGGCGTTGTCTGGGCGACGGCGAGCAGCAGGGCCGGCGGCACCAGGGTCAGCGGCAGTGCCAGGGCGCCGAGCGAGATCCTGCCCCGGCGCGGCAGCGGCGCGTTCAGGGCGGCACAGATCAGGAGCAGGACGACGGTGACGACCAGCGGGGACGGTCCCGCGAAGGTCCGCAGCAGTTCCTCGACGCTGTCGATGCCGGGCGCCTCCAGCCAGGCCACCTGCCCGCTCTGCCCGGCCGTCAGGCTGATCAGCGGCAGCAGCGCGGTGAGCGCGGCCGCGGCGGCGACCGTCCAGGCCCGCCACAGGGTGCCGTCGATCCGCCGCCAGGACACCACCAGGGTGACGGCGTGCGCGGCGAGCAGCAGGGCCGCGAACTCGTGGAGATACGCGGTGCAGCCGACGACCGCGCCGTAACGGCACCAGTCGCGGGTGCGGCCGAGTTCCACCGCGCGCAGGAGCAGGAGCGTCGCCGCCGCGGCCCCCGCGCACACCAGCGCGTACGAGCGGCCCTCCGTCGCGAAGAGCCCGGTGGCCGGCGTCACCGCGTACAGCAGACCGGCCCAGAGCCCCACGCGCGCCCGCGCCAGACGGGTGCCGATCATGGCGACGAGGCCCGCGGTGACAGCGGCCGCGAGCACCGACGGCAGCCGCAGCATCACCTCGCCCGGGTGCACCTGGAGCACGAAGTGCATCAGCACGTAGTAGACGCCGTGCACCGCGTCGGCCGAGCCGCTCAGCTGCGAGATCTCGGGCAGCGAACGCCGTGCCACCTGGAACGTGGCGCTCTCGTCCCGCCACATCGACCCCCGGTCGAGCCCCCACAGGCCGACCGCGAGCGCCGTGAGCGCCGGCACCGTCGCGGCGGTGACGGCCGGTCGGACCAGCAGCAGCCGGGCCAGGGTGCGCAGATGCCCGGACGGCACGGCGGCCCTGGCCGGGGCCGTGGCCGGGTACGCGCGGTGCGCGGAGGCGGTCGGGGTGCCGGTGAACGCGGAGGCCTGCGTGCGGTACATGGAGTGGAGTTTGTGCGATTAACTGTCGATTGCAGCGTATTGACGCCTCCTTTAATCGGATAATTCAGGCATACGGCTAACATTTCCCTTCATGGAATGCCTGCCGTCTCCCGAGCCCCAGGTCTGCGTCGTGGTCATCGGCTACAACGACTCGGCCCATGTGGCCGACGCGGTGCGCTCCGCCCTCGCCCAGGGCGCCGCCGTACGCGAGGTGATCGCCGTCGACGACTGCTCGGTCGACGACAGCCGCGAGGTGTTGCAGCGCCTCGCCGCCACCGAGCCCCGGCTCAAGGTGATCGCCCGCGCCACGAACAGCGGCGGCTGCGGCACCCCGCGCAATGACGGCATCGACGCCTGTACGTCCCCGTATGTGATGTTCCTGGACAGCGACGACGTGCTGCCGCCGGGCGCCGTGGACGCGCTGCTCACGGCCGCGACCGAGCACGGCACCCAGGTCGCGGCCGGTCTGTGTCTGCGCCGGGAGCTGCCGTCGGGCCGCGAGGTGCCCTGGGAGCCCGAGCTGTACGACACCCCGGCGATCGTCGAGCACCCCGGTCGGCGGCCGCGTCTGGTGCACGACACCCTCTGCGTCAACAAGCTCTACCGCACGGACTTCCTGCGCACCCACGGCATCCGTTTCCCGGACGGCCGCTACGTCTACGAGGACTTCGTGTTCAGCGCGCGGGTGCTCGCTGCCGCGCCGAGGATCGCGCTGATCTCCAACCCCGTCTACATCTGGCACGTACGCCGCTCGGCCACCAAGCTGTCGATCTCCCTCGACCGCGCGGGGATCGCCAACTGGCAGGCTCGGATGGACGCGCACCGCGAGGCCGTCGACATCCTCACCGACGCCGGTGAGAAGAAGCTGGCGCGGGCGGCGCGCGCCAAGTTCCTCGAGCGCGGCCTGCGGATGTACACGCGCGAGCTCGACCAGCGCACACCGGAGTACCGCGCCGAGTGGTGGCGGCTCACGCGCGCCTATCTCGCCACGTTCGACGAGGCCGATGTGGAGCACGCACCGGCCCCCGGCCGGGTGATCGCCCGCGTGATCCTGGCCTCGCCGGAGCCGGTGGACCTGCCGCGCCTCCAGCAGGTCGCGGCCCGCCCGGCGCGCCTGGTGCCGCCGTACGTGCGCGGGGCGGACGGCACTCCGGTGTGGTCCGAGCAGCTGCCGCAGGTGAGCCTGGAGCATCTGCTCGTCCGGCCGATGCGGCTGCTCCCGCTCACCGTCGACGCGAGTCTGCTGCCGCGGGCGCGCAGCTCGGTGCTCACGCTCAGGCTGTACGAGTTGTACGGGCGCGTCGCCGGGTCCGTACCCACGACCGTGGACGTCGAACTGCGGGACCGGGCACGGGTCGCGAGCGGGATGCGGCGGACGGCCGCCTGGCGTGCGGACGCGGATCCGGTCGCCCCGGACGGGAGTTGGACCGCCGAGGTGCTGCTCGATCTCGGTGCGCTCGACCCGACGGCTTGCGTGTGGGATCTGCGCCTGCGGGTGCGGTTCGCGGACGGCACGTATCGCGAGACCGCGGCGCGTGCCGTGGCGGGGCCCGGGGTGCTGCGGCGGACCGCGGTGCGCGATCTGCGGCGGGGGGTGCGCCTGGTGCAGCCGTACGCCACGAACGCCGGGAACCTCGCGGTGCGGGTCGCGCCCGGGGTGCGCGGGGTGGCGCAGGTGGTGCGGCGGCGGGTGCGGCGGGCGCTCAGCCGGTAGCGCGACGGGGCCGCCGCCCTTGCGGACGACGGCCCCTTCGGTGCCGTACGGGAAGGTCCCGGAGTGTCGCGTGCCTGAAGTCCCGCACAGGGAGCGCTAGTTGCGCGCGGCCTCCGGGTGCAGGCGCACCCAGCCCGCCCACGCCGACGTGATCATGTCGCGGACGTCGTGGCGGGCCTCCCAGCCGAGCTCGCCGGCGATGCGGTCGGCCGAGGCGACCACGCGGGCCGGGTCGCCGGGGCGGCGGGGGGCGACCTCGGGCTCGACGCCGTAGCCGGTGACCTCGTTGATCAGGTCGATGAGCTCGCGCACCGAAACACCCTCGCCGCGGCCGATGTTGACCGTCAGGTCGTCGCCCGGCGCGGTGGCCAGCTTGCGGGCGGCGGCCACATGCGCGTCGGCCAGGTCGGCGACGTGGATGTAGTCGCGTACGCAGGTGCCGTCGGGCGTCGGGTAGTCGGCGCCGAAGATCCGTGGGGCAGCGCCCTCGGTGAGCTTCTCGAAGACCATCGGGACGATGTTGAAGACACCGGTGTCGGCGAGTTCGGGGCTCGCCGAGCCCGCGACGTTGAAGTACCGCAGGGACGCGGTCGCGAAGCCGTGCGCGCGGCCGGCCGCGCGGACCAGCCACTCGCCGGCCAGCTTGGTCTCGCCGTACGGGTTCATCGGCAGACAGGGGGTGTCCTCGGTGACGAGGTCGACGTCGGGCATGCCGTAGACGGCCGCCGACGAGGAGAAGACGAAGGAGCGCACTCCGCCGGCGGCTACGGCCGCGAGCAGGACGCGCAGGCCCTCGATGTTCTGGTGGTAGTAGTGCAGCGGCAGTTCGACGGACTCGCCGACCTGCTTCTTGGCCGCCAGGTGGACGACACCGGTGATGCCGTGTTCGGCGATCGCCTTGTCCAGCGCGGCACGGTCGAGCACCGTGCCCTCGACGAACGCGACGCCCTCGGGCACCCGCTCGGCGATCCCCGTCGACAGGTCGTCGAAGACGACCGCCTGCTCGCCGGCCGCGAGCAGGGCACGCACGACGTGCGCTCCGATGTAACCGGCGCCGCCGGTGATCAGCCAGGTCATGGTCACCCTGTTTCCGTAACGGTTTGTTCCAGTTTGTTCGACGCTTGGCGTGCGCTTGGGGTTCCGGCGGCGTTCCGCGGGTTCCGGGCGTTACCCCTTCGGCGGGCCCTGTATCGCCCGCAGTCCCGCCGCGGTGGCTGCGGTGAGCTGGTCCAGGTAGCCCTTCGGCAGGGGGGAGCGCGTCACCACCGAGCGCCAGTACAGCGGACCCGAGATCAGGTCGAGCGCGATCTCGTCGTCGACGCCCGCGTCCAGCTCGCCGCGGGAGACCGCGGCCTGGACGATCCCGCTGGCCACCGAGTGCTGGCCTTCGCGCAGCGCCTTCTCCAGGGCCTCGCGGATCTCCGGATTACGGGCCGCCTCGGCCTGCAGGTCCGGGATGATCTGGCCGGCCACGGGGTGCCGCAGGGCGCGCGAGGTGACCTCGTACAGCAGCCGGAGATCGCCTTCGAGGGTGCCGGTGTCGGGGGCGGGCAGGCCCTGGACGGCGACCGCCGAGACCAGGTCGAGCACGAGGTGCAGCTTGGAGCGCCAGCGGCGGTAGACGGCGGTCTTGCCGACGCCCGCGCGGCGCGCGACGCCCTCGATCGACATCCGGCCGTAGCCGACCGCGGCGAGCTCCCCGAAGACCGCCGCCCGAATGGCTTCGGTCACATCCTCGCGCAGCACCGCGGCGCCGGCCGGAGCCCGGCGGCGGGCGGGCTTGGCCGCTTCACCTCTGGGCGCGGAGGGGGCCGGGTCGGGTGCGGAGGTCGAGGACGTCATGGCCCCCAGCATACGGCCGTGACGACGGAACGGTTGCGTTGCGACGTCGATCCGTCCTACGCTCCACGAAGCGACGATACGGGTCCGTCCCGACGTAAAAGCGAGGTAAGTCAGTGAGTCAAGTGCTCGAGGCGCCGCCGAAACACCCGGCACCGGCCCCGACCCCGTCCGCACAGGAGCTCGCCGCGCGGTACGGGCTCGCCGTGAGCAACGCCCGCCCCTCACTGGGCCGTTACGCCGGCCAGCTATGGCAGCGCCGGCACTTCATCACCGCGTTCGCCACGGCCAAGCTGACGACGCAGTACAGCCAGGCGAAGCTCGGTCAGCTGTGGCAGGTGATGACCCCGCTGCTCAACGCGGCGGTCTACTACCTCATCTTCGGCGTCCTGATGAACGTCAAGCGCGGCGTCCCGGACTACATCCCGTTCCTGGTCACCGGCGTCTTCGTGTTCACCTTCACGCAGTCGTCGATCATGGCGGGCACCCGGGCCGTCGCCGGCAATCTGGGGCTCGTACGGGCGCTGCACTTCCCGCGGGCCGCGCTGCCGATCTCGTTCTGTCTGCAGCAGCTCCAGCAGCTGCTGTTCTCGATGATCGCCCTGGTCGCGATCGTCCTCGGCTTCGGACTGCCGCTCACACCCAAGTGGCTGCTCGTGATCCCGGCCCTGGTGCTGCAGTTCGCCTTCAACGCGGGCCTCGCGATGATCGTGGCGCGGCTGTGCGCCAAGACCCCCGACATCGGTCAGCTGATGCCGTTCGTGCTGCGCACCTGGATGTACCTGTCCGGCGTGATGTTCTCGCTGCAGCAGGTCACCAAGGGCAAGAGCGTCCCGCACGCGGTCCACTTCGCGCTCGAGCACAACCCGGCCGCCGTCTTCATCGACCTGATCCGGTACGCCCTGATCGACAGCTTCCACAGCAATCAGCTCCCGCACCACGTCTGGGCCTGGGCCCTGGGCTGGGCCCTGCTCGCGGGCGTCGGCGGGTTCATCTACTTCTGGAAGGCAGAGGAGACCTACGGCCGTGGCTGACACTCTGATCACCCCCTTGGTGAACCCGAACC
>NZ_JAAKZW010000063.1 GCF_011044995.1 Streptomyces mesophilus
CCCCCGCTCCCGCCTGACGCCACCCCATGCGCAAACCATCAGCCGTTCGTGCGCGGCCCGGCGCACCGTGGGTTCTGTGATCGAGAGCGGTCACCTTTCCGTCCGTCCGGCGGGGAGCCGCAAGTGCGCGTACTGCCGAGAGGCTGCGGGCTACCTTGGACCGAGATGAGAAGCCATGTCCTCCCTTCTGCGCTCCCGTGAGATTCGCCTCGCCACCCGTCCGTCGGGTCAACCAGGCGCCGAGAACTTCGAGTTGGCGACCGTGGACGTGCCCGAGCCCGGTGCCGGGCAGATCGTGGTGCGCAACAGCTGGATGTCCGTCGACCCGTACATGCGAGGGCGTATGGACGATGTCCCCTCCTACATCCCTCCCTTCGCACTCGGAGCCGCCCTCGAAGGCAGCGCGCTCGGTGAGGTCGTCGCCTCGCGCGCCGAGTCCGTGCCGGTCGGCGCGACCGTCAGCCACTTCCTGGGCTGGCGCGAGTACGCGGTGCTCGACGCGGCCGCCGCCACTGTCGTCGACCCCGCACTCGCCCCGCCCGAGGCCTGGCTGGGCCCGCTGGGCACGACGGGTCTGACCGCCTATGCGGCCCTGACACGAACCGCCCCCGTGCAAGAGGGCGATGTCGTCTTCGTCTCCGCCGCGGCCGGCGCCGTCGGCAGCGTGGCCGGGCAGCTCGCCCGCAAGCTCGGAGCCTCCCAGGTGATCGGCTCCGCCGGTGGTCCCGCCAAGACGAAGAAGCTGCTCGACACCTTCGGCTACGACGCCGCGCTCGACTACCGCCAGGGCGCGCTCGACGAGCAGCTCGCCCAGGCCGCACCGGACGGGATCGACGTCTATCTCGACGCGGTCGGCGGCGACCATCTGCGGGCCGCCATCGGTGCCCTGCGCACCGGCGGCAGGATCGCCCTGGTCGGTGCGATCAGCGGCTACAACGCCACGGCCCCCACGCCCGGACCCGACAACCTCTTCCGCGCCGCGGCCAAGGAGGCCACTTTGCGAGGCATGCTCGTCAGCAGTCACTTCGACCTCTTCCCCGAGTGGACCGGCAAGGCCGCGGGCTGGATCGCCGACGGCTCACTGCGCACCGAACAGACCGTCGTGGACGGCATCGAGCAGGCCCCCGGGGCCTTCCTCGGCGTGCTCAGCGGCGCCAACACCGGCAAGATGCTGGTCCGTCTGGAGGCAGCCCGATGAGCCCCGCGACCACCCCCTCGCCCGCTGCCGGAACCTCGCCCGCCAGCACTCCCACCCGTGAGAGCCGCACCGCCCTCCTCGTGGTGGCCCACCCCCGCACCGACTCGCTCACCGGGGAGCTGGCGCGGCAGGCTCAAGTCCGGCTCGAGCGCTCAGGGTTCACGGTCGACGTGCTCGATCTGTACCGCGAGGGCTTTGACCCCCGCCTGGGTCCCGAGGACGAACCCGACTGGGCGGACCGGGACAAGCCGTACTCCGCGGAGGTGCACGCCCATATGCGGCGCGTCGAAGCGGCCGAGGTGATGGTCATGGTCTTCCCCCTGTGGTGGTTCGGTCCGCCGGCGATCCTCAAGGGCTGGATCGACCGGGTGTGGAATCACGGTTTCGCCTACGGCCGCAGCCGGCCGCGCCTGGCCGGAAAGCGGATGTTCTGGCTGACGGCGGTCAGTTACCCCGAGGCCGACTTCACCTCGCTCGGCTGGGACCGGACGGTCACCCATGTGCTGCGGACGGGAATCTCCGAGTACTGCGGGATCACGGACGCGGCGGTCCATTTCGTTTACGACTCGCTCAACGCCGACGAGTCCGCGGTCAAATCGGCGGCCGGGGCTCTGGAGGAGTTCCTCGCCTGACCGCCGCCGGCACCCGAAGCGGCGCACCGGGCGGGCGGGAGGTCATCCCGTCCGCCCGGTCAGGTCCCCGGTCGGCCCCGGGTCAGCCCCGAGCCCACCGCACGTACCCATCCGGCCGGACCAGCATCATCAGCTCCCGCTCATCCGCCCACTGCACCCGTATGCACTCCTCCCCGGCCAGCGACTGGAGCTCGGCCGGCAGGGGCGTCTCCTTCGGTGCGACGAACACGAACTGTCCGCCGCGCAGGGCCTCGTACAGCCTGCTGCCGCCCGCCAGCTGTCCGTCCTGCGCGCGCCGGCCGACGAGCGCGTGGGACCCGCGCGGCGCCCGATAGGCGTAACCGATACCGGTGATCTGACCGAGCGCCTTGCGCTGCAGCGGCGCCGCGTTGTTGACCACCTTGGAAGCCAGCCAACGCACCCCCAGCTGGGCCGGGTTGTGGGCCATCGCGAGGCGCACGATCGTGCCGCTGCTGCGCAGCACTGCGGAGCCCACCGGGTGGCGCTCGTCCTGGTAGGAGTCCAACAGGCTGTCCGGCGCCCGCCCGTTGAGGACCGCGGCCAGTTTCCAGCCCAGGTTGTTGGCGTCCTGCAGACCGGTGTTCATGCCCTGGCCGCCCGCGGGGGAGTGGGTGTGCGCGGCGTCGCCGGCGAGGAAGATCCGGCCCGTGCGGTACTGCGGGACCTGCCGCTCGTCGCTGTGGAAGCGGGAGATCCAGCGCTCGTCGTGCATCCCGAAGTCCGAGCCGAAGGCGCGGCGGATGATGTCGCGCAGCTCGTCGAGCGAGGTGGGGGCGTCGTCCGGGATCTCGGCGCGCTCGCGGTTCCAGCCGCCGACCCGCCAGTACCCGTCACCGAACGGGATCATGAAGCCGAAGGCTCCTTCGTCGCCCCTGACCGCCACGGTCAGGTCGGGCTCGCTCTTCAGGAGCACATCGGCAAGGACGATCGAGCTGATCACGGACTTGCCGGGGAAGGGCTGCCCGACCGCCTTGCGGACCGCGCTGCGCACACCGTCCGCGCCCACGGCATAGGCCGCCCGGTAGGCGGAGCTCTCCCCGTCCTTGTTCCGGACGTCGACCGTCACACCGTCGGCGTCCTGCCGCAGCCCGGTGACCTCGGCATCGTGCACGAACCGCACCCCGTGCTCGGTCGCCCTGCGGAGCAGCAGCTTCTCCACCTCGTACTGCGGGGTGCTCAGGAGGTAGGGGAAACGGGACGGAATACCGGCGAGATCGAGGGAAAGCGAGCGGAAGAGGCGCAGCTCGGTGAGCTTCCGCCCGGTGGGGATCAGCTCGTCCGCCAGACCGCGGGCGTCCAGGACCTCCAGCGTGCGGGCGTGCACACCGAAGGCGCGGGTCAGATTGCTGATCTTGGCGGGGCGCTTCTCCAGGACCGTCACCCGTATCCCGGCCGCCGCGAGGTCGCCGGCCAGGAGCAGGCCGGTGGGGCCCGCGCCGACGATCACGACGTCTGCGGGGGTGGTGCCGTGCTGCTCGGTGCTGCGGGTCTCGTTCGTGCCGGTCGTGCCGTTCATTGCGGCCTCCTCGGATGCCAACGTTTGTTGGTCAACGCTTGTTGGCAACAGTAGAACGCCTCGCGGTGGACTGTCAACACATGTTGGCCTACGCTTGTTGGCATGCAGGATTCCGAGACTCGCAGCGAGCCCGCCACCCCCGAAACCAAGCCCCGCCGATCCGACGCCACCCGCGCCGCGATCCTCGCCGCGGCGCGTGAGCGCTTCGCGGCCGACGGGTACGAGCGCGCCACCATCCGTTCGATCGCCAAGGAGGCGGGCATCGACCCGTCGATGGTGATGCGCTATTACGGCAACAAGGAAGGACTGTTCGCGGCCGCGGCGGAAATCGACCTGAACCTGCCGGCGCCCATGGACCTGCGCATGCAGCCCGCCGACCATGTCGGCCGCACGCTCGTCTCCCACTTCCTCGACCGGTGGGAGCAGGACGAGGTGCTCACCGCGCTGCTGCGCGTGGGCGCCACGAACTCTGCGGGCGCCGAGCGGATGCGGCAGATCCTCAAGGAGCAGATCGGCCCGATCGCCGCCCAGGTCTGCCCCGATCCGGCCGACGCCCCGCGCCGCGCCGCGCTCGTCGCCTCCCAGGTCCTCGGCATGGCGCTCGCCCGCTTCGTGCTGCGCTTCCCCGTGGCCGTCGCCATGCCGAAGGAGGAGGTCGTCGACTGGCTGGCGCCCACGGTCCAGCGGTACTTGACCGCGCCGGAGCCGTAGGCCTGCGCCGGAACCGTACGCCTACAGCCGCCCCTGCGTCGGAGCCGTACGCCTAAAGCCCCTCTGCGTCGGAGCCGTACGCCTAAAGCCAACCCCTGCGCCGGAACCCCCGGTGCACCAGAAAACAGGCCACCGCCGTCACCGACACCATCAGCAAGTAGCCGTAGCGCCAGCCGAGTTCGGGCATGTGCTCGAAGTTCATCCCGTATACGCCGCACACCATCGTCGGCACGGCGATCACCGCCGCCCATGCGGTGATCTTCCGCATGTCCTCGTTCTGCGCGACCGTCACCTGTGCCAGATGGGCCTGAAGGATCGAGTCGAGCAGGGAGTCGAAGGACGCGATCTGCTCGACGGTGGTGGTCAGATGGTCGCCGACATCGCGGAAGTACGCCTGGACACCGGGATCGATCAGCGCGTTGCGCCGCTCCGCCAGGACCGCGAGAGGGCGGGCGAGCGGGGCCACCGCCCGCTTCAGCTCCAGGAGTTCACGCTTGAGCTGGTAGATACGGCCCGGGTCCACCCGGCCCGCGTCCGGCGAGAAGACCTGGGTCTCGACGGCCTCGACATCGTGCTGCACGGCGTCGGCGACGCTCAGATACTCGTCGACCACGAAGTCCGCTATCGCGTGCAGCACCGCCGAAGGCCCCTTGGCCAGCTGCTCGGGGTCGGCTTCGAGGGCCTCGCGCACCGGCCCGAGCGAGCCGTGCCGGCCATGGCGGACCGTGATCACGAAGTCCCGGCCGGTGAAGACCATGATCTCGCCGGTGTCCACGACCTCGCTGGTGGCGGTGAGTTCATCGTGCTCGACATAGCAGACCGACTTGAACACGGCGAAGAGCGTGTCGTCGTACGGCGCCACCTTGGGCCGCTGATGCGCCTGCACCGCATCCTCGACGGCCAGCGGATGCAGTGCGAACGGCTCGGCGAGCGCGGCTATCTCCTGCTCGTCGGGCTCATGCAGCCCGATCCATACGAAGCCGTCGCCCTCCTCGCGTACGCGCCGCAGCGCCTCCGGTCCGCTCAGGCCCGCCCAGGAACCCGACTGCCGCTTGCCGCCCCGGTAGACCACGCAGTTGACCACCGCGCTGCCCAGCGGGGAGCGCGACGGATGGCTGAGGTCCACGGCCTTGCGCTGCACGCGGCGCACGATGCGGCGCAGCCTGCGGATCATCGGCATGCGTGGAGCCCCCTCGGACCGCTGTCATCGCGGTCATCGTTGTGTGCGCCGGACGCCCCGGCTTCGGTGCAGCCTGCCACGCTCCTGCCCGTACGTCACCAGTCCATGCCCTCGCCATGAGGGCCTTGACCTGCGGTGATTACGGTACGAATCGGATTGCGCATGCGGGCCTACGGCAACCTGCTTACAGTCGACTCCCGGAGAACTCCGGCCGTACTACGGCTGCACGACCGCCGGCCCACGGCCGTACGGAGCACTCCGGTTCCGGCAGGCTCGGGGAGCCGAAGGAGAGCAAGCGAAATGAGCAGCGGCATACCGGACGACCATAAGTACTCCCGTCGCAAGAGGCTGCAGGCCACCGCGAGAGTGCGCGCCCGGCGGGTGGAACTCGCCCTCGACAGAGCCCGGACCCGCGCGGCCCAGGCGATCGGCCCGGCCCCGGAGAGCGTGGCCGCACACCGGCAGGCCGCCGCGACCGCGGAGCGGGCACTGGCCGAACTCGACGCCGAGGGGCGTGTGTTCACCCGGCGCGACACCGGCGCCCGGGTGGTGCTGCGGGACACGCTCGCGACCGCGCAGGGAAGGCCCGCCAGGGCCGAGGCCACGTCGGCGCACGGCGACCGCTACGAGGTCGAGTGCCTGACACACCAGAGCGACCCGCTGTTCTTCGACGAGATCGCCGCGGCCACGCGTGCGGCCCGGCACTCCGACACCTGGTGCGAGGCCTGCCGTCAGCTGGCGGCCACCCCGCACACGGTGCGCGCCCGCGCCCGCAAGGTGCTGGCCCCGGCCAAGCCCGAGATCCGCTACACCCCGCCCGAGCCGCGGCTGCGGTTCGACCCGCCGGCCACGTAAGGCTGGCTGCCGGTTACAGCCACGTAAGCCTGACCGCCGGTCACGTACCCCTTCCCGCCCGCACGGCGCGTGAGCCCGCCTCCCCGCAGGCTCATGCGCCGTCGCGCGCGCTGTCGTCCGGGATCGCGCTGTCGTCCGGGACCTTGAGGTGCGTGCCCCGCCCTCTGTCCAGGAGCCGGTTCAGCGGTGGCTCCTGCGCCGCTACGGCACCGATGGTCACCGCGAAGGTGATCGCGGCGCAGACCAGGATCAGCCAGGACAGCAGCGTCAGGACAAGCCCGAGGGAGCCGTACTCGCCGAGCGCGCGATTGAGCGCGGCGGGCATGTAGAGCCGGGCGCTCAGCGCGAGGGTGTTGGTGGCGGCCGCCGCCAGGAGCGCGCCCGGCAGCAGCGGCAGCCAGGCCACACGGCCGGCCAGGAGCAGATGCTGGGTCCAGAGCCACACCCCTGTGCTCAGCAGGAAGAGCAGCGGGGCGCCCAGCCACATCCCGGCGCCGAAGCCGTCCCGTACCGGCGCCTGCAGCAGCACGAACAGGACGAGCGCGAGCAGCCACACCAGCCAGCGCCAGGCGGCGATCCTGGTCGAGGCTTTGGGGAGCTGCCAGGCGCGTTCGCAGACCCGGGCCATGGCACGGCTGAAGCTGGTCGCGGAGACGAGCGCCAGTGCGAGGCCGATGACCCCGCTGGTCTCCCGCAGATCGCCGGAGGTGTTGCCGAGTACCTGCTGGAGCTCCAGATCGGCTTGGCCGGTGAGGCCGAAGATGCCGCGCAGGGACTCCCGGAGCTGGTCGCGGACGGCGCTCGGGGTGAAGGCGGCGACGGCGAACAGCAGCGGGATCGAGGCCAGGAAGGCCTGGGCGGCGAGCCGGGTGGCCGCGTCGAGGAGGTTCGCGGACAGCAGCCGGCCGGTGAGCTCGGCCACGACGGGGAAGCGCGTTTCGGTGCGGGTCCGCAGGCGCTCGAACCGCGCCGACCAGGACATGCCGCCTCCCGCTGGTGCGCCGGCCGGTGCGCCGCGCCGTCGAAGGCCATTCAAGGCGCCGGCCTGCATGAGGGCGAGCTCAGCTGATCCGATCGGGCGCGCGCCGCGGCGCGCTCGCACCGCCCCCGGACCACGGAAGCGTCAGCTCACCCTGGGGACCTCACGGCCAGACCAGGCAAGAGCGTCAGCTCACCCTGGGGAACTCACGGCCAGACCAGGAGATGGCGTCGGCTCACCCGCGTGAGCTCACGGCCAGACCAGGCAATAAGGCTGATGCCCCGCCTCATGCAGCCGGTGGCTGAAGTCCTGCCATTCGTGCAGCAGTTGGTAGACGTTGAACGCGTCCCGCGGCCCCCCGCGGTCCGGCACCGTCGACCAGATGAAGGCGGCCGCGCCCACGGCCTCCTCGCCGATGCCCCGAAGGGGGTCGACGACGGTCATCGGAAGCTTGACCACCGCATAGTCGGGGTGCAGGACGACCAGTTCCAGCGGCGGGACCTTGTGCAGCGGTATGCCCTCGATGCCGGTGAGGACCATCGCGGCCATCGTCTCGGGCTTGATCTTGGTGAACATGCCGCCCATGCCGAGCTCATCGCCGCCGAGCTCCTCCGGGCGCATCGTGACCGGGACACGGGCCGCCGTCGCCCCGTCGGGGGCGCCGAAGTACTTGTAGGTCACCCCCACTCGGCCACTCCTGATTCCCGGGTGCTCAGCATTCTCGCCTGCATGGGGGATGGCCGACTGTGCATCGTTCTCATGCGCCTCGCGCCTGTGCTTGCCCCGACGGGCACGTCGCGGTCCGAGGGCACCCTGGTCACCGGTCCCCTCGCCCAGCCCTCCACCGCGATGCATATCTTTCACCCAGACTGCTTTGTGGCCCGACTCGCTTTGTAGACGGCAGCGCCCCCGCCGCGCAACCCGATCATCGTGACAGTGACCTCCCCCACGGCCCGCCGGTGAAACGTACGAGGGCTCCATTCTCCCGGGGGACGCCCCCGGACCCCCAGCCAGTCCGGGGACTGCTGTCGATCACCGTCCGCCGGATACGGGAATCACCGGTCCGCGGGAAGTCCGGAGCCTCTGACACCATGGCTCGTGTGAGCTTTCCCTATGACGCCCCAGTTTCGCAGACGCTTTTCGACCGTGCGGCCCTCGTGACACCCGGCGGCGTGAACTCTCCGGTGCGCGCCTTCCGCGCCGTGGGTGGTACGCCCCGTTTCATGGTGTCCGGTCAGGGTCCGTACCTCACCGATGCCGACGGTCGCGAGTATGTCGACCTCGTGTGCTCGTGGGGACCGATGATCCTCGGCCACGCGCGCCCCGAGGTGATCGCCGCCGTACAGGAGGCCGTCGGGCGCGGCACCTCCTTCGGTACGCCCGGTGAGGGCGAGGTCGCGCTCGCCGAGGAGATCGTGGCCCGGATCGCCCCGGTCGAGCAGGTGCGGCTCGTGTCCTCCGGTACGGAGGCCACGATGTCCGCGATCCGGCTCGCCCGCGGTTTCACCGGGCGCGCGAAGGTCATCAAGTTCGCCGGCTGCTACCACGGGCACGTGGACGCGCTGCTCGCCGCGGCGGGCTCCGGTGTCGCGACCTTCGGTCTCCCGGACACCCCCGGGGTCACGGGCGCGCAGGCCGGAGAGACGGTCGTGCTCCCGTACAACGATCTCGAAGCCGTCCGTGCCGCCTTCGCCGCGCACCCCGGTGAGATCGCCTGTGTGATCACCGAGGCCTCGCCCGGCAACATGGGCGTCGTCCCGCCGGCCCCCGGCTTCAACCAGGGCCTGAAGGACCTGTGCGCCGAGAACGGTGCGCTGTACATCTCCGACGAGGTCATGACGGGCTTCCGTACGAGCAAGGCCGGCTGGTTCGGTGTCGACGGTGTCGCGCCCGACCTGATGACCTTCGGCAAGGTCATGGGCGGCGGCTTCCCGGCCGCGGCGTTCGGCGGCCGCGAGGACGTCATGGCGCACCTCGCGCCGGCAGGACCGGTCTACCAGGCGGGCACCCTGTCCGGTAACCCGGTCGCGACCGCCGCCGGTCTCGCGCAGCTGAGGCTGCTCGACGACGCCGCGTATGCCAAGGTGAATGCTGTGTCCGGCGAGATCCAGTCCCTGGTGACGGCGGCGCTCACCAAGGAAGGTGTGGCGCACCGGCTGCAGACCGCGTCCAACATGTTCTCGGTGTTCTTCACCGACCAGGACGTGCGTAATTACGAGGACGCCAAGACGCAGGAGTCCTTCCGGTTCACCGCGTTCTTCCACTCGATGCTGTCCGACGGTGTCTACCTGCCGCCGTCCGCGTTCGAGTCCTGGTTCGTGTCCACGGCGCATGACGAGCGGGCCGTCCAGCGCATCGCGGACGCCCTGCCCGCCGCCGCCCGCGCCGCTGCGGAGGCCACGGCATGAGCTCACTGCACGGCTCCTTTCAAGACAACGACGAGATCACCGTCGTCCACCTGATGCGCCACGGCGAGGTGGAGAACCCGGACGGTGTGCTCTACGGCCGCCTGTCCGGCTACCACCTCTCCGAGCTCGGCCGGCGGATGGCCGACCGGGTCGCCGAGCACCTCTCCACGCGCGACATCACGCACGTGGTCGCCTCGCCGCTGGAGCGTGCGCAGGAGACCGCGACGCCCATCGCCAAGGCGCACGGGCTCGATCTCGCGTCCGACGAGCGCCTCGTCGAGGCGGACAACGTCTTCCAGGGCAAGACCTTCGGCGTCGGCGACGGCGCGCTCAAGCGTCCGGAGAACTGGAAGCACCTGGTCAACCCCTTCAAGCCGTCCTGGGGCGAGCCGTATGTCGAGCAGGTCGTGCGCATGATGGGCGCGCTCGACGCGGCCAAGGACGCGGCGCGCGGGCATGAAGCGGTGTGCGTCTCCCACCAGTTGCCGATCTGGATCGTGCGCAGCTTCGTCGAGAAGCGCCGTCTGTGGCACGACCCGCGCAAGCGCCAGTGCACGCTCGCGTCGCTGACCACGTTCACGTACCGCGGCGACAAGATCGTGTCGGTCGGCTACAGCGAGCCCGCCATCGATCTGGTCCCCGCGCATCTGCGGGCGGGCGCCAAGCCGGTGAAGGGCAAGGACAAGGCGTTCGGCGCGTAAACCGTACGAGAGGAAAGGGCCGGTCACCGTCATGGTGGCCGGCCCTTTCCTCGTACGGATCGCAAAGTTTTGGCAAGCCGCAGGAACCTCCGTGTTCCCTCCGTCCTCTAAGGGGACGTGCACCGTAAACGGGGAGCAACACGGAGGCAGGGGACTTGATGCAACAAATAACTCGAAGGGGACTGATCGGTCTGGGACTTGGGGCCGCGGCGGCCGCGGGACTGTCCGGGTGCAGCGGGCCGGAGGGTGGGCCGCATGGCGAGGCCAATGAGCACCAGCCCGCAGGCAAGGCGCGTTCCCAGTCCCCCGAGGGCAAGCCCCTCGGGGACGGTTCCACCGCCTACACCGGCAAGCAGCCGCACCAGCCCCCGGCGCCGGTACCGCTCGAACCCGGCGAGATACCACCGCAGTTCGTCATCTTCTCCTGGGACGGTGCGGGCGAAATCGGCAACGGTCTCTTTCCGCGCTTCCTGAAGCTGGCCCGGGAACACGACGCGAAGATGACCTTCTTCCTCTCCGGCCTCTATCTCCTGCCGGAGTCCAAGAAGCGCCTCTACCGTCCGCCGAACAATCCCGTCGGCGCTTCCGACATCGGCTATCTCAAGGACGAGAACATCAAGCGCACGCTGAAATACGTGCGTCAGGCCTGGCTCGACGGCCATGAGATCGGCACGCACTTCAACGGCCACTTCTGCGCGGGCTCCGGTTCGGTCGCCAACTGGAGCTCCGCGCACTGGCGGGACGAGATCCGCCAGGCCAAGTCCTTTGTGCAGCAATGGCGTACGAACACCGGCTGGACCGATCTGCCGCCCCTGCCCTTCGACTACGACAAGGAACTGGTCGGCGGACGCACCCCGTGCCTGCTCGGCCAGGACCGGCTGCTTCCCGTCGCGCGCGAGCTCGGCTGGCGCTACGACGCCTCCTCGCCCGGCGGGCGGCAGCGCTGGCCGGTGAAGAAGCAGGGGGTGTGGGATCTGCCGCTGCAGGCGATGCCGTTCCCCGGGCACTCCTTCGAGGTGCTCTCGATGGACTACAACATCCTGGCCAACCAGTCGCAGAACTCGACCAAGGCGCCGCCCGCGAACTATCCGCGCTGGCGCGAGCAGGCGACCGGGGCGTATCTCGCCGGGTTCAACCGTGCGTACGAGACAAATCGGGCGCCCTTCTTCGTCGGCAATCACTTCGAGCAGTGGAACGGCGGGATCTATATGGATGCCGTCGAGGAAGCCTTGAAGAAGATTGCCGACAAAAAGGACGTAAGGCTGGTCTCCTTCCGGCAGTTCGTGGACTGGCTCGATGTCCAGAAGCCGGAGGTGCTGGCGCGGCTGCAAGGGCTGGACGTGGGTCAGGCACTGGCCTGAACTGGGTGTTCCGCGGCTTTCGGGGGGCGGCCGAAACCACTGAAACGGTCATGCGAAACTTTTCACATGAGTCATGGACGTCCTGCCTCCCGACGTGCCCTTTTCGCTGCGGGGACCGCGCTGGCCGCGCTCGCACTGAGCGCATGCGGCGACGGCGGTACGCAGGGCGGTGGCGGGGACACCAACTTCGTGACCGGCAAGAGCGGGGTCTCCGTCGCCGCCAAGGGCGAGCGTGTCAAGGCTCCCGACATCGAGGGCGAGACGCTCGACGGCAAGACCTTGAGCCTCGCCGACTACAAGGGCAAGATCGTCGTCATCAACACCTGGGGTTCATGGTGCTCGCCCTGCCGGGCCGAGGCCAAGTACCTCAAGCAGGTCTCCGAGGAGACCAAGTCGAAGGGTGTGGAGTTCGTGGGGATCAACACCCGCGACCCGCAGAAGAGCTCGGCTCTCGCCTTCGAGGAAGACCACGAGATCGACTACCCGAGCCTGTACGACCCGGCGGGCAAGCTCATCCTGCGCTTCCCCAAGGGCAGCCTCAGCCCGCAGGCCATCCCCACCACGATCGTCATCGACCGTGAGGGAAAGATCGCCGCGCGCACTCTGCAGGCGGTCAACGACCAGGATCTGCACGAGATGATCGACCCGTTGATCGCGGAGAAGTGACCCCTGTGCACGCCCTCGCCGCGGCCACCGACCCGAACACCACCGTGCTCGGGGGAGCGCTCCTTCTCGCGATCCCGATCGCGCTGCTCGCCGGCCTCGTCTCGTTCTTCTCGCCGTGCGTGCTGCCGCTCGTGCCCGGCTATCTCTCCTACGTGACCGGGGTCACCGGCGCCGATCTGGAAGAGGCCAAGCGGGGGCGGATGGCGGGCGGTGCCTCGCTGTTCGTGCTCGGGTTCACCGCGGTCTTCGTGTCGTTCGGCGCGCTCTTCGGTGAGTTCGGCAGGAACCTGCTGGAGCATCGAGAGGTCATTTCCAGGGTCCTCGGCGGACTGACCATCCTGCTGGGCCTGTTCTTCATGGGCGCCATGCCCTTCCTGACCCAGCGAGAGTTCCGCTTCCACAAGAAGCCCGCCACCGGCCTGATCGGTGCTCCCATGCTGGGCGTCCTGTTCGGTATCGGCTGGACTCCGTGCATCGGCCCGACGCTCGCCTCCGTGATGGCACTCTCCTCGAACGAGGCCAGCGCCGGCCGCGGCGCCCTGCTCACCGTCGCGTACTGCCTGGGCCTCGGGGCGCCCTTCATACTGGCCGCCATCGCCTTCCGCCGGGCACTCGGCGCCTTCGCCTGGGTCAAGCAGCACTATGTGTGGGTGATGCGGATCGGCGGCGCCATGCTGATCGTCACCGGCCTGCTGCTCGTCACCGGCGCCTGGGACCGCATCGTGCAGGAGATGCAGGTCTGGACTTCCGGCTTCACCGTGGGGATCTGACAATGAGCAAGACGGACACCAGCCCCGACACGGCTTCCGAAGACCTCGGAGCCGCGGGCTCGCAGCTGTCCACCGCCCCCAAGGAGGAGCCGGCGAACCTGCCCTCGCTCGGGGTGATCGGCTGGGTCCGCTGGTTCTGGCGGCAGCTCACCTCGATGCGGGTCGCGCTGATCCTGCTCTTCCTGCTCTCGCTCGGCGCGATCCCCGGCTCCCTGGTCCCGCAGAACAGCGTGGACGAGCTCAAGGTCGAGCAGTTCAAGATGGCGCACGAGACGCTCACGCCGATCTACGAGAAGCTGCAGCTCTTCGACGTCTACAGCTCGGTGTGGTTCTCGGCGATCTACATCCTGCTCTTCATCTCGCTGATCGGCTGCATCGTCCCGCGCACCTGGCAGTTCGTCGGCCAGCTCCGCGGCCGCCCGCCGGGCGCCCCCAAGCGCCTGAACCGCCTTCCCGCGTACACGACCTGGCGTACCGAAGCGGATCCCGAGGACGTACGGGAAGCGGCGCTGGGGCTGCTCAAGAGCCGGCGCTTCCGCTCGCACATCGAGGGCGACGCGGTCGCCGCCGAGAAGGGCTACGCGCGCGAGGCCGGCAATCTGCTCTTCCACATCGCGCTGATCGTGATGCTGGTGGCCTTCGCCGTCGGCGTCCTGTTCAAGTCCGAGGGCGGCAAGCTGGTCGTCGAGGGCGACGGCGGCTTCGCCAACGTCCTTCCGCAGTACGACGACTTCCAGTCGGGCCCGCTCTTCGACAACAACAACCTGGAGCGGTTCAGCTTCCAGCTCGACGAGTTCGAGGACGACTACGAGCGCAGCGGCCCGGGCACGGGCACCGCCCGTACCTTCAAGGCCCACGTCACCTACTCCGAGGGCGTCGACGGGCCCGCGAAGAAGAAGGCGATCGAGGTCAACTCGCCGCTTGAGGTCGGCGACTCCACGGTCTACCTGATCGCCCACGGCTACGCGCCCGTCGTCACCGTCAAGGACGCCCGCGGCAAGGTCGTCTTCAGCGGCGCGGTGCCGCTGCTCCCGATCGACGCCAACATCACGTCCACCGGCGCCATCAAGATCCCCGACGGCTACCGCAACAAGGCCGGCGAGAAGGAGCAGTTGGGCTTCAACGCGTTCTTCGTCCCGACGTTCGCGGGCCACGGCAAGGGCGACATGCTCTCGCAGTTCCCCGCCCCCGACTTCCCCGTCCTGGCGCTGTCCGCGTACCACGGTTCGCTCGGGATCGACTCCGGTCTCCCGCAGAACGTGTACCAGCTGGACACGACCAAGATGAAGGAGTTCAAGGGCAAGGACGGCAAGCTGCTCAAGCAGCGGCTGCTGCCCGGCGAGACCATGCAGCTGTCCGGCGGCCAGGGCTCCATCACGTACGAGAAGGAGCTCAGGGAATGGGCCTCCTTCCAGATCAAGCAGCAGCCGGGCAACATCTACGCGCTCGCCGGAGCGATCGCCGCGGTCCTCGGCCTCGTCGGCTCGCTGTTCATCCAGCGCCGCCGCGTCTGGGTCCGCGCCGTGCGCGGTGAGGACGGCGTCACCGTCGTCGAGATGGCGGGCCTCGGCCGCAGCGAGTCCGCGAAGGTACCCGAGGAACTCGGCGACCTGGCCGCCGTACTGCACGCCCAGGCGCCCGCAGCGCCTGAACCCGAAGCGCCCGAAGACCCCACCGAATCCGAAGCTGTTCCTGCCGAAGGGGCTGAGAAGTGAATCTCGCCGCCGCCACCAACGAGAACCTGGCGAGCATCAGCAACACGCTGATCTATTCGTCGATGGCCGTCTACACCCTGGCCTTCCTCGCCCATATCGCCGAGTGGGTCTTCGGCAGCCGCAGCAAGGTCGGCCGTACGGCCGCGGCCCTCACCGCGCCCAAGGCCGCCGCCGAGGCGCCGAAGGTGCAGGTCCGCGAGGCCGGCGGCACGACGGTCCTGGAGCGCCCGAAGGTCGTCACGCGCTCGGCCGCCGGCAGCCGCGACGTGCCCGACGGTCCGGGTGCGCACGGCGGTACGGAGCAGGGCGACATGTACGGCCGCATCGCGGTCTCGCTCACCGTGCTCGCCGCCCTCATCCAGATCGGCGGCGTGGTCACCCGCGCCCTGTCCGTGATGCGGGCGCCGTGGGGCAACATGTACGAGTTCTCGATCACCTTCTCCGCGGTGGCCGTCACCGCGTACCTGGTGTTCCTGGCGCTCGGCAAGAACGTCCGCTGGATGGGCCTGATCCTCGTCACGACCGTCCTGCTCGACCTGGGCATCGCGACCAAGTGGCTCTACACGGCGAGCGACCAGCTGGTCCCGGCGCTCGACTCCTACTGGCTGTGGATCCACGTCTCCACCGCGATCTTCTGCGGCGCCGTCTTCTACCTCGGCGCCGTCGGCACGGCGCTCTACCTCTTCCGCGACTCCTACGAGAGCAAGCTGGCGGCCGGCGGAAAGCCCGGCACCTTCGCGAGCTCCGTCCTCGAGCGGCTGCCGTCCGCGGCCTCGCTCGACAAGTTCTCGTACCGCATCAATGCCGCGATCTTCCCGCTGTGGACGTTCACGATCATCGCGGGCGCGATCTGGGCGGGCGACGCCTGGGGCCGCTACTGGGGCTGGGACCCCAAGGAGGTCTGGTCGTTCGTGACCTGGGTCGCGTACGCCTGCTACCTGCACGCGCGCGCGACGGCGGGCTGGAAGGGCCGCAAGGCCGCCTACCTGGCCCTCTTCGCCTTCGGCTGCTTCCTCTGGAACTACTACGGCGTCAACATCTTCATCTCCGGCAAGCACTCGTACGCCGGGGTCTGATCCACACTTCTCTTCCACGGCCGGTTTCCGCGAGGGTTGCGGGAACCGGCCGTCGTGCTGCGGACAGGGGGAAGGGTGTGGACACGAATCTGCGCGCTTCCATCAGAGCGGGGGACGCCGCCGCCTTCGGGCGGCTCTTCGATGCGTACGCCCGTGCCGTCTACAACCACGGCTACCGGCTGACCGGCGACTGGTCGACCGCGGACGACATCGTCTCGCTGACCTTCCTGGAGGCCTGGCGGCTGCGCGAGGGGGTGGACGAGGAGGGCGGTTCGCTGCGGCCCTGGCTGCTCGGCATCGCGACGAACGTCGCCCGCAACACGAGGCGGGCCACACGCCGCCACGAGGCCGCCGTGGGGCGGCTGCCCGCGCCCGAGCCGGTGGCCGACTTCGCCGATGAACTGGCGGGCCGGATCGACGACTTGGCGTACCTCCAGGCGATACGGGCCGCGGTGGCCCGTCTGCGCCGCCCCGAGCGCGAGGTGCTCGCGCTGTGCGTCTGGGGCGGTCTTGACTACGCGTCGGCCGCCGAGGCGCTCGGCATACCCGTGGGCACCGTGCGCTCCCGGCTCTCCCGGGCCCGTACAAAACTCGCGAAAGCGTTGGAACCGCCACAGAGCTACGGACAGGTAAGAGGAGGCCGCATCTCCGCGGTCGAGGCCATACAGGAGGGGAACCGATGAACGACTTCCCGGAGAGGGATCTTCCTGCGGGCCGCCGAGACCTCCTCAAGGAGCACCTCATGAACGAGATCCAGCAGGACGACACGGCCCGGGCGGCCCGCCGCGCACCGCGCCGCACCTGGCTGCGCCCCGCCTTCGCGGGTCCCGCCCTTGCCGGTGCGCTCGCCCTCGCGGTCGTCGGCGGCGTCGCGCTCGCGGGCGGGGACGGCGGCACTGCCGGGACGCCCGGCGCTTCGGACACCGGGGGCACGGGCACGGGCGTCGCGGTGGGCGGTCCGGCCCCGAAGACCGCCGCCCAGCTGCTCGACCGGGTGGCGACCGTGGCGTCCAAGGAGGACATCGGCGAGATCCGCGACGAGCAGTACGCGTACATCAAGACGAAGGCCGCCTGGGGCGAGAGCGAGATGTGCGAGCCGATGAAGCTCGGGCCGGTCAAGGAGCGCGAGGCATGGGTGCCGGTGGCCGGTGACCGCGCCGGAGTGTTCCGTACGGACGCGGGCGCACCGGTCGAGGCCATGGAGAAGCCCCTGCCGGGCATCGCCTCCAACACGTACTACCGGCATCTCGAATCCCTGCCGACCGACCCCGCCAAGATGCTCGACTGGCTGCACAAGGCGAGCGAGGGCGGCAACAGCTTGAAGCCGGGCGGCAAGAGCGTGGACCAGAACACCTTCGCCCTCGTCGGTGACCTGGTGCGCGAGTCGCTTGTCCCGCCGAAGGTGGCGGCGGCGCTCTACCGGGCCGCCGCGAAGATCCCCGGGGTCGAGCTCGTCCCGCAGGCGAAGGACGCCATCGGGCGCGACGGCATCGCGGTCGGCCGGGTCGACGAGGAGTCGGGGACGCGCGAGGAGCTGATCTTCGACAAGAAGTCCTACGCGTATCTGGGGGAGCGCGGGGTGCTGACCAAGGACGGCGACGGTGGCAGCGTCACGCTGCCGGACGGCACCGAGAAGCAGTGCGCGGGCACGCCGAAGGGCACCGTGATCGCCAACACCGCGGTCCTCGACCGGAAGGTCGTGGACACGGCGCCGAAGGCGGAGCCGCGTACGGGCAAGGAAGCGGTGAAGGTCAAGCCGGAGGAGGACCCGAAGGAGCAGGTGACCAAGGAGGACTCCGCACAGGCCGCGAAGGAGCAGGCCGCGCGCGACTAGTCGCGACTGCACTGAGGGCACCCAGGCCACGCACAGGCCGTGCACAGCCCGTGCGTGGCCCCGGAAACAGCGGCAGGCTGGTGTCATGACCGAGAACAGCGGAGCAATCGGGCATGGCACCGGCACCACCGACGGCACCACGCAGACGCTGCACTTCGTGCTGCGGCTTCCGCACTCCGTGGAGCGCGTCTGGACCGCTCTGGTCAGGCCCGACGAACTGCCCGGCTGGCTCGCCGCCGCCGATGTCCTCGAACCGAGGCTCGGCGGCGCGGTCACGCTGCGGTGGCTGAACAACGAGGAGGACGGCGTGCACTCAGGGCACGTCACCGCCTGGGACGTGGAACGCATCGTCGAGTACACGATCGATCTGCACGGCCGCTGCCGCTTCCACCTGGAACACGGCACCCCGGACGCCCCGACGACCACCCTCCGCTTCACCAACGAGTTCGAGGGCGACGACTCCCTGCGCCTGGACTGCCTGGCGGGCTGGCACAACCACTTCGAGTTCCTCCTCGACGCACTGGACGGCCGACCGAAGGACTGGTCGACGTGGAGCCTGGACCGGTGGCGCGAGCTCAGGGAGTCGTATGCGAAGGGCTGAGTCCTTCCGTACGGGATGGGTGAGTCCTTCCGTCCGTACGGGATGGGGTGAGTCCTTCCGTACGGGACGGGGTGACCGGAGCCCGGGAGTGGGCAGCCTGGTCCCGTGACCCCACGTATCCCCACCCTCGATCTGCGGCCCTGGCTCGCGGGCGACCCCGCCGTACGCGCCGACCTCGCCGCCACCGTCGACCGTGCGCTGCAGAGCGCCGGGTTCCTTCTGGTGACCGGGCACGGCATCGATCCGCAGGCGCGCACGCGGATCAGGGAGGCGGCCCGTGCGTTCTTCCGGCTGCCCGACGAGGCGAAGGCCGCGTACGCGGTGAAGGTGGGGGAGCGCGGCTGGCTGGGCCCGGGCGCCGAGGCCAACGGCTATGCGGAAGGCACCGAGACCCCGCCCGACCTCAAGGAGTCGCTGTCCTTCGCGGCCGAGGAGCCGACGGGTGACAAGGCGGTCGACGCCGAGTGGTTCAAGCCCAACACCTGGCCCGCCGAAGTCCCGTATCTGCAAAGCCTGGTGGAGTCGTATCTGCGGCAGATGCGCACCCTCTCCGACCAGCTCCTGGAGCTGCTCGGGGCGGCGCTCGGCGAGCCGGACGACTTCTTCACGCGGCACACCGGGCACCCCACCTGGGGCTTCAACATCAACTGGTATCCGGCGCGGGAGGTCGTGGGCGAGCCGCAGGACGGCCAGTTCCGGATCGGTCCGCACACCGACTTCGGCACGGTCACCGTGCTCGACCGGCAGGACGGCAAGGGCGGGCTTCAGGTGTTCACGGACGACGGCGGCTGGCAGGACGCGCCGTACGATCCGGCCGCGCTGACCGTCAACATCG
This sequence comes from Streptomyces mesophilus, assembly GCF_011044995.1. GTDB lineage: Bacteria > Actinomycetota > Actinomycetes > Streptomycetales > Streptomycetaceae > Streptomyces > Streptomyces mesophilus. The sequence continues at coordinate 19,060 of NZ_JAAKZW010000063.1, forward strand.
GGGATCTGATGGCGCGTTGGACCGGTGACCGCTGGCGCTCCGGACGCCATCGCGTGCTGCCGCCGCCCGCCGCCGCACCGAGCGAGGAGCTGATGTCGCTCGTCTACTTCTACGAGTGCGACCCCGGCACCCGCGTCGAGTCGCTGCCCGCGCCCACCGGCCGTGTCCCGTACGAGCCCGTGGACTCGCATACGTATCTGCGGGCGAAGCTGGACGCGATCGGCGTGGGCTGACCCCCGGACGACGGGACGGTGGCGCGGCTACTTGCCGGGCTCGTCCTTGGGCTCGTCGCCGCCCTCGCGGTTCTTCAGTTCCTCCTCGCGGCGGCGGAGGTCCGCCTCCCAGTCCTTGAGGACGGACTCGTCCTTTTTGTTCTCGTCCTTGATGGACTTCAGGAACTCGGGATTGTCGTCCGGCGCCACCCACGTCGTGCGGTGGTTGCGGTGCCACTCCGAGGGGGTGCGGCCGCCCTGCGGCGGGGTGCGCTGCTTGCCGGCCGCGAGCCAGACGATCGGGCCGACGACCCAGAAGAGAAGGATGATGAAGACCCAGGCGATCTTCGGCAGATGCTTGGCCTCGTCCTCGGGGGTGTTCAGACAGTCGATGAACGCGAAGATCGTCAGTGCGAGCGGGATCAGGATCATCAGGATCCGGAGCATGGTGTGCGCATTCCCCCTGAAGCGATGGCGGGGCGGGCCCAGCCGCCCCCGGTGACGGGGCCAGGGTAGCGGGTGCCGGATACTGGGACGTATGGCTTATGACGATCTTCGCTCCCTGCTCCGGGCCCTGGAGCGTGAGGGCGACCTGAAGCGCATCAAGGCCGAAGTCGACCCGTATCTGGAGGTCGGCGAGATCGTCGACCGGGTCAACAAGGCGGGCGGCCCGGCGCTCCTCTTCGAGAACGTGCGCGGCTCGTCGATGCCGCTCGCCATGAACGTGTACGGGACGGACCGGCGCCTGCTCAAGGCGCTGGGCCTCAAGTCGTACGCGGAGATCAGCGACAAGATTGGCGGGCTGCTCAAGCCCGAGCTGCCGCAGGGCTTCATCGGCATCCGCGAGGCCTTCGGCAAGCTCGGCGCGATGACCCACGTACCGCCGAAGAAGGTCAAGGACGCTCCGGTCCAGGAGGTCGTCCTGACCGGCGACGACGTGGATCTGGGGCAGCTGCCGGCGCTGTTCACCTGGCCGGAGGACGGCGGGTCCTTCTTCAACCTCGGGCTGACGCACACCAAGCACCCCGAGACGGGCGTACGCAATCTCGGCCTCTACCGGCTGCAGCGCCACGACAAGCGCACCATCGGGATGCACTGGCAGATCCACAAGGACAGCCGCAACCACTACCAGGTGGCGGCCAAGCGCGGCGAGAAGCTGCCGGTCGCGATCGCCTTCGGCTGCCCGCCCGCGGTGACGTACGCGTCGACCGCGCCGCTGCCCGGGGACATGGACGAGTACCTGCTCGCCGGGTTCATCCAGGGCAAGCGCGTCGAGATGGTCGACTGCAAGACCGTGCCGCTCCAGGTGCCGGCCAACGCCGAGGTCGTCATCGAGGGCTGGCTCGAGCCCGGCGAGATGCTGCCCGAGGGGCCCTTCGGCGACCACACCGGGTTCTACACGCCGCAGGAGCCGTTCCCCGCGCTGAAGATCGACTGCGTGACGATGCGGAAGCGTCCGCTGCTCCAGTCGATCGTGGTCGGCCGGCCGCCGACGGAGGACGGCCCGCTGGGCCGCGCGACCGAGCGCTTCTTCCTGCCGCTGCTGAAGATCATCGTGCCGGACATCGTGGACTACCACCTGCCCGAGTCGGGCGGCTTCCACAACTGCGCGATCGTCTCGATCGAGAAGAAGTACCCCAAGCACGCACAGAAGGTGATGCACGCCATCTGGGGTGCGCACATGATGTCGCTGACCAAGCTGATCGTCGTGGTCGACGCCGACTGCGACGTGCACGATCTCCACGAGGTCTCCTGGCGGGCGCTCGGCAACACGGATTACGCAAGGGACCTGACGGTCGTCGAAGGGCCGGTCGATCACCTCGACCATGCCTCGTACCAGCAGTTCTGGGGCGGCAAGGCGGGCATCGACGCCACGAAGAAGCTGCCCGAAGAGGGGTATACGAGGGACGGCGGCTGGCCGAACATGGTCGAGTCCGACCCCTCGACGGCGACGCTCGTCGACCGCCGCTGGAAGGAGTACGGCCTGTGAGCCCCGTCGTGATGGGCGGACCGTCCCTCTTCCTCGGCGAGAGCGATTACGTGGCCCTGGTGCGGCCCGAGATCGATCCGGCCGATCCGGAGGTGTGGCAGGCCGCCGCGCAGGCGGGCGTCACGCCCGAGGAGCTGGCCGACGCGTCCGGGATCTGGACCGTGCTGTGGGAGCGGGACGGCGAGGGCGACGGCTTCGAGCTGCCCGGCGTGCCCGACGCGGAGCCCGCGTTCTTCGCCCGGACGCTACGGGCCGAACTGGTCGCGGGGAGCGAGAAGTTCACCGTCGACGGCGGCGCCGCACTGCGTCTCGAAGGGACCGCTCAAGGCGAAGGCGCCTGGTCCCTGACCGCGCACCTCACTCCGCCCGGCGACGAGGCGGGCCCGCTCACCGTCGTGACCGGCCCGCTGCCCGCTGCCGGGCTCCTGGCAGACCTCGACGCGTTTCTGGAGAGCCTCGCATGATGACCACCGCCGACGAGGTCGTGGGCCAGCCCCCGTCAAGCAGCAGGCTGAAGGCGTTTCTGCGGCTCGTCATGATCGAGCACTCGGTGTTCGCGCTGCCGTTCGCGTACATCGCCGCGCTGACCGCGATGTTCCAGCTCGACAAGAACATCCACTGGGGGCGGCTGCTCCTGGTCACCATCTGCATGGTGGGGCTGCGCACCTTCGCGATGGCCGCGAACCGGATCATCGACCGCGAGATCGACGCCCGCAATCCGCGTACGGCCGGGCGCGAGCTCGTGACCGGTGCGGTGTCGGTGAAGTCCGCGTGGACCGGCGCGATCGTCGCGGTCGTGATCTTTCTGGGCTCCGCGGCGCTGCTCAACCCGCTGTGCCTGGCGCTCGCGCCGCTCGCCGTCGTGCCGATGGTGGTCTACCCGTACGGCAAGCGCTTCACGAACTTCCCGCACGCGATCCTCGGCATCGCGCAGGCCATAGGGCCGATCGGCGCGTGGCTCGCGATCACGGGTGAGTGGTCCTGGGACGCGGTCATCCTCGGGCTCGCGGTCGGCATCTGGATCGGCGGCTTCGACCTGATCTTCGCCTGCCAGGACGTGGCGGCGGACCGCGCCGAAGGCGTGAAGTCGGTGCCGGCCCGCTTCGGTATCGCGGCGGCGCTGTACGGGGCGCGGGGTGCGCATGTCGTCACGACGGCGCTCCTCGCCTGGTACGCGTACGCCACCGACGCCGGGTTCTTCTTCTGGCTCGGCCTGATGATCGTGGCGGCGGCCTTCGCGTACGAGCATGCGATCGTCACGCCGAAGGACCTGTCCCGCCTGAACCGCGCGTTCTTCACGGTGAACGGGTTCATCGGGATCGCGCTGTTCGTGTGCGCGCTGCTGGATCTGCTGGTGCGGGGGCTGACGGTTTAGCCGCTTGCGCGCAGTGCTTACGACACCGTCATACGTCGAGCGAGCTCGGCGAGGCGGTGTCGTTGCACGTTGGTCGCCTGGCCGATCACCAGGCGCCGCAGCAGCTTCGGATACGTGACGCTGACGGTCTCGCTCACGCGGGTGCCCGCCCCGTCCGGGGCGAGCTCCACCGTGGCCGTCAGCCGGACGCGGCCGGGGCTGCGGACGTCGCTCACGATCCGCCGCCCGGGCTCGGGGAACGTCATCGTCACGCGGATCGGGTTGTCCCAGCGCAGTGGGCCGAGGACGCGGAAGCGCTCCACCGCCACGTACCGGACCTCGTCCTCGGCGGTGACGACATCGCGTACCGCGACCAGCAGCGGAGAGAGACCGATATAGCTCTCCGGGTCCGCGAGGTGCGCGAAGATCCGCGCCGCCGGCGCGGGAACGGTGACGTCGTGGCTGAACTCCTCGGTGGGCACGGCGCCATCATGCCCCGGCGATCACTGCGGGAACAGATGCGATCACTGCGGGAACAGATGCGATCACCGCGGGAACAGCGGCGAGCCGGCGCGGGAACAGAGGCGAGCCGGCGCCGGCTCATCCGGGGCGGGCCCCCGGCCTGCGGGGACGCGCGGTCGGTGGTGCGATGGAGAGACCCGAGGTCCACCGTCCGCACCCTCCGGACCGTCCGAAAGGCGCCCCGCATGCCCAAGCCCCTCGTCGTCGTCACCGGTGCCAGCTCGGGCATCGGCGCCGCCACCGCCCGGCTGCTTTCCGCGCAGGGCCACCCGCTGCTGCTGCTCGCCCGGCGCGTGGACCGCCTCGAAGCGCTCGGGCTCCCGGACGCCATGTGCCGCAAGGTGGACATCACCGACCGCGCCGCCGTCGCCGACGCCGTGGCGGAGGCCGAAGCGGCGTACGGGCCCGTGGACGCGCTGATCAACAACGCGGGCGTGATGCTGCTCGGCCGGATCGCCGACCAGGACGCCGGCGAATGGGACCGCATGCTCGACGTGAACGTGAAGGGACTGCTCGGAGCGGTGCGTGCGGTGCTGCCCGGCATGATCGAGCGTGAGCGCGGCACCCTCGTGAACATCGGCTCGGTGGCCGGCCGCAAGACCTTCCCGAACCACACCGCGTACGTGGGCACCAAGTTCGCCGTGCACGCGATGTCGGAGAACCTCCGCGAGGAAGTCGCGCCGCACGGTGTCCGCGTGACCGTCATCGGCCCCGGCGCCGTCGAGACCGAGCTCCTCTCGCACACCACCGACGACGGCATCAAGGCCGGATACGAGGAGTGGAAGAAGGAGAACGCCGCGCTCTCCCCGGACACCGTGGCCCAGGCCGTGCTCTATGCGTACGGGCAGCCGCAGGACGTGTGCATCCGCGAGATCGTGCTGGCCGGGACGCGTCAGCAGGCCTGAAATCCGGTGATACCGCCCGCAGTTGACCGCTCCGGAGCAGCCGCGGACGGCCCCGGAGCGGTCAACTGTCAGTCGCTGTCGTAATGTTCAGCGGATCATCAGCACGCTCACCGTGCGCCGGCCGATCCGCCGGGCGCCGCGACGAGGGGGAAGTCCGTGCAGTTCAAGCTCCTGCCGCGTTCGTTGTCCGGCTGGACCATGTCCATATTCGGCGTACTCGCCGCCGGCATGGGCATCGTGGGCCTGATCGCGCCCGACGCCCTGATCAAGATGATGGGCTTCGCGTCCGCGCCGGACGGCGGTCGCGGCGACGGCGACTACACGGTGGTCTTCCTGACGGCCTCGTCCATGGCCGCGCTCAACATGGGCGTCTACTACGTCCTTGCCGCCGCGAGCAATTGGACGGCCTTCTTCCGCTGGACCGTTCCGTTCCGCCTCCTCACCTGCACCGTCTTCACCCTGGCCGTGCTCGGCGACCGCGCTCCCGCGGGGTTCATCGGGGTGGGTCTGTGGGAGGGACTCGGCGCCGTGGCGACCGCGATCGCGCTGCGCAAGGACAAGCAGCGGGCCGCGCCGCCGGCTCCTGCCGCGGCTGTCTGACCGGGCCCGTTCGTCCTTTAAGCTTCACTGCGGCTCCGGGGGTTGTCTCGTGGCTCGCGACTTGGTTCGTGACTTGGCTCGTACGAAGAGACGACCCCGCAGGGAGAAGTGAGGTATGCCGGTGATCTGCGTCGGAGGCATGATCGGCATCGGCAAGACGAGTGTCGCCGAGCTGATCGCCAAGGATCTGGGCAGCGAGGTCTTCTACGAGAGCGTGGACGACAACCCGATCCTGCCGCTCTTCTACACGGCGAGCCCCGAGGAGATACAGGCCAAGCGCTACCCCTTCCTCCTCCAGCTCTACTTCCTGCAGACCCGGTTCGCCTCCATCAAGGAGGCGTACAAGAAGGGCGACAACGTCCTCGACCGGTCCATCTACGAGGACTGGTACTTCGCCAAGGTCAACCACGACCTGGGCCGGATCAGCTCCCTCGAGATGCAGGTGTACGAGGGCCTGCTCGCCGAGATGATGCGCGAGATCGACGGCCTGCCGTACCGCAAGGCGCCGGACCTCATGGTCTACCTCAAGGCGGACTTCGAGACGGTCCTGCACCGGATCGGGCTGCGGGGACGCGACTTCGAGCAGGACGAGAGCCTCGTCGCGTACTACCGGACCCTGTGGTCCGGCTACGACGCCTGGGTGCACGAGCACTACTCGGCCAGCGAGGTCCTCGTCATCGACATGAACCACACGGACGTGGTGAACAACCCCGAGGACGCCGCCCGCGTCGTCCAGCAGGTCAAGGACGCCCTGACGGCGGCCCGCGCCGCGCTCTAGGCCGGTACGTCAGCGCGCGCGGCGGAACGCGAACGCCGCGACCACTCCGCCGACCAGGCCGAACAGGTGCCCCTGCCACGAGATGCCGTCCGTCGTCGGCAGGACGCCCCACAGGATCGATCCGTACACGGCGCCGACCAGCAGGCCGATCACGACATCGCCGATCCGGCGGTCCACGAAACCGCGGACCAGCAGATAGCCGAAGAGGCCGAAGACCACGCCCGAGGCGCCGGCCGTCACGGAGTACGCGGGCGCCGTGAGCCAGACACCCAGACCGCTCGCGAGCACGATCGTGGCGACCACCGCCGCGAAGCGCCGTATCCCCGAGAGCGCCGCCAGGAAGCCGAGCACGAGCAGCGGCATGCTGTTGGCGATCAGGTGGTCCCAGCCGTAGTGCAGGAAGGCCGCCGGGATCACATCGCGCAGCTCGGTGAACTCGCGCGGGGATATGCCGTACGTGTCCAGGGCGTGGCCCGAGGCGACATCGACCGCTTCGAGCAGCCACAGCAGCGCCAGCCACCCGACCATGATCAGACCGGCCGCCTTGGCGCGGTCGCGGCGGCGCTCGGCGGGCGCGGGCGGCGGGAGCGGTGACGTGTATCCGTACGACATGAGCGGACCCCCAGGCTCGCGGACCGCTCACGCAGCGCGGCCCTCACTTCGCTCAACGCACGGGAGGCGCGGCCTGGTTCCGGGCCGCCGGATAGGCTCGGGGGTATGAAAGACGCCGAGCGCATCCCCTGGGTCGTAGGGGTCTCCGGAGCCTCCGGGACGCCGTACGCGGCAGCCGTCCTGCGCGGGCTCCTCGCGGCGGGCGAGAGCGTGGACCTGGTGGTCAGCCGGGCCTCGCGGCTCACGCTGCTCGACGAGACGGGCATCGCGTACAGAGACGCGCACTGGCGCGAGGACCTGGGGGAGTGGCTCGCCCGGGGAGCGGACGGCAAGCCCGGCACCTTCGCGGACATCGACCTCGGCGACGTACGGCACTGGACCGCCGGTGACCTCGCGGCCGGGCCCAGCTCGGGCTCGTACAAGACGAAGGGGATGCTGATCGTGCCCGCCTCGACGGCCTGTGTGGCCGGAGTGGCACTGGGACTTTCGAAGGACCTGCTCCAGCGCACGGCGAGCGTGACGCTCAAGGAGAGCCGCAAGCTGGTGGTCGCGGTGCGCGAGACACCGCTGAACGGTCAGACGCTCAAGCATCTGGTGAGCCTGGACGAGGCGGGAGCCGTGGTGCTCCCGGCCTCGCCGGCGTTCTACGCGGGGGCGACGCACATCCAGGATCTGGTGGACTTCGTCGCGGGGCGGGTGCTCGACGCGGCAGGGGTGCCGCACGGGCTGTACCGCCGCTGGGAGGGTGAACTCGGCGGCGGCTCCCGCGAAGGCGACGGCTCCCGCGAAGGGCCTCAGCGCTGACGCGCAGGGGCGTTCAGCGCTTCTTGCCGCGCACCGGGCGGGACACCTTGTCCGCGCGGGCAGCGGCGATCGGGGACTTGTGGGCACGCGAGCGGTCGGCCAGCTCCTGCAGCGAGCGCATGTGGGCGTAGGCCATCTCGAGCGTGTACACGGTAAGGACACTCCTGTAGATCGTCGTTGATCTTCTGCAGACCTCAGGCCTCAGACCGCGGAAAACGCGAGAAACCCGAAAAGTTCTGCAAGAATCGCAGGGGAACTGCCCTGCATGCCTTAGATTTTACACCTAAACTCGCAGGATCGCTAAATAATGGAAGGTGCCGGCGCATGGACGCGGTGGACAGGCAGCTCATTCAGGCCCTGAGAGAGAACGGCCGGGCGTCGTACGCCGAACTGGGCCGTCTCGTAGGCCTGTCGGGACCCAGCGTCACCGACCGCATCAACCGGCTCGAGAGTGCGGGCGTCATCACCGGCTACCGCGCCACGGTCGACTCCGCCTCGCTCGGCCTCGGGGTGACCGCCCTCATCGGCATCTCGCTCTCCGACGCCGCCGACCACGAGGACGTGGCGCGCCGGCTCAGGGACCTCAGCGAGATCGAGGACTGCTGGTTCATCGCGGGCGACGACTCGTACATGCTCAAGGTGCGCGTGGGCGACGTGGACGGTCTGGAGAAGACGATCCGCCGGCTCAGCGGCACGAAGGGCGTCTCGCGTACGCGTACGACCATCGTGCTCTCCACCAAGTGGGAGAACCGGGTCGGCGAGCTGCCCGAGCAGCTCTGAGCCTGCGTTGTGCGGGGGCGGTCGCCGGATGTACAGGGGGCGGTCGCCGGAGGTGTCGGTGGCGGGGCGTACCGTGGACGGTCGGCACAAGTAGTGAATTGCTGGGAGGCGGCCAGGTGACTGCATCTATTAAAGATGTGGGACTCAAGCGCGATCTTGAAGACAAGGTCCGCTCCGGGGAGCGGCTGACCCGTGAGGACGGCATCGCGCTCTACGAGAGCGACGATCTGGCCTGGCTGGGCGGGCTCGCCCACGAGGTGCGGACGCGGAAGAACGGCGACGTCGTCCACTTCAACGTCAACCGCCACCTCAACATGACCAATGTGTGCACCGCGTCGTGCGCGTACTGCTCGTTCCAGCGCAAGCCGGGCGAGAAGGACGCGTACACGATGCGGATCGAGGAGGCCGTCCGCCTCGCCAAGGCGATGGAGAACGACAACCTCACCGAGCTGCACATCGTCAACGGCCTGCACCCCAACCTGCCGTGGCGCTACTACCCGCGTTCCCTCAGCGAGCTCAAGAAGGCGCTGCCGAACGTCTCCCTGAAGGCCTTCACCGCCACGGAGATCCACCATTTCGAGACGATCTCCGGGATGTCGGCCTCCGACATCCTCGACGAGCTCATCGAGGCGGGCCTCGAGTCGCTGACCGGCGGCGGCGCGGAGATCTTCGACTGGGAGGTCCGCCAGCACATCGTGGACCACCGCACCCACTGGGAGGACTGGTCGCGCATCCACCGGCTCGCGCACTCCAAGGGTCTGAAGACCCCGTGCACGATGCTGTACGGGCACATCGAGGAGCCCCGCCACCGCGTCGACCACGTCCTTCGGCTGCGTGAACTGCAGGACGAGACCGGCGGTTTCCAGGTCTTCATCCCGCTGCGCTACCAGCACGACTTCGTCGACATGCAGGACGGCAAGGTCCGCAACAGGCTCCAGGCGCGTACGACGATGGCGACCGGCGCGGAGGCCCTGAAGACCTTCGCGGTCTCCCGCCTGCTCTTCGACAACGTGCCGCACGTCAAGGTCTTCTGGGTCATGCACGGTGTGCAGACCGCCCAGCTCGCGCTTCAGCACGGCGCGGACGACATGGACGGCTCGGTCGTCGAGTACAAGATCACGCACGACGCCGACAACTACGGGACGCCCAACAAGCTCTCCCGCGAGGACCTGCTCGACCTGATCCGCGACGCCGGCTTCCAGCCCGTCGAGCGCAACACGCGCTACGAGATCATCCGCGAGTACCCCGGCCCCGAGGCGGACCGCCGCGAGTCGCCGCAGCCCATGCGCCTCTGAGGCTCCCGGCCCATGTCCTTGCGCTTCGAACTGGACCCCGCCATAGGTCCGCAGCTCCGTGACGGCCTGCTCGCGCTCTGGGCCGATGTGTCCAACGCGGGCGGCGCCGTCGGGTTCGTCCCGCCCGTCACCGCCGAGGAGATACGGCCCGAGCTGGTCAAGCACTTCGCCGCGATGACGGAGGGCCGCACCCGGCTCCTCGTCGGGTACGACGAGGAGGGCGCCGTCGCCGCGACGGCCTTCCTCACGTACAACACCCATCGCCTCATGCGGCACTGGATCTGGGCGTACACCGTGATGGTGCATCCGAAGCACCAGGGCAAGGGGTACGGGCGTGACCTGATGGCCGCCGTCGAGGAGGCCGCGCGCGGGTTCGACGGGATCGAGCTGATCCGGCTCACCTGCCGCGGCGGCACCGGGGTCGACCGGTTCTACGCGTCCTGCGGCTACAAGGACGGCGGCCGGGTGCCCGGTGCGATCCGGGTCGAACCCGGGGACGACCGGGACGACATCACGATGTATCTGCCCCTGTACTGACCGGAAAACGGACATGGTTCACTGGTCGGGCAGGATTCTCGGAATGAAAAGAGGCCAGCCGTGGCAGCCAAGGTGAACGCCACCCTCCGCTACAGCCTGATGCGTATCGGCATCTTCGTCGGCAGCTTCGCCGTGCTGTGGGCCCTGGTCTTCTTCGGGGTCCTCCCGCGCGGACTCGGCGACTCCAACTACCTGTGGGTGCTGCTGCTCGCCATCGTCATCTCCGCGCCGCTCAGCTTCGTACTCCTGCGCAAGCAGCGCGACGAGATGTCCGAGCAGATCGTCACCCGCGTCGACCGCGCCAAGACCCGGCTCGCGGAGAACCGCAGCATGGAGGACGGCATCTGAGGCGCAGGCCGCGCCGCAGAACGCCTGTAACACTCGTCACACTTCGCCACCCCTGGGCCCTTCGGCCCAGGGGTTTCCTGGTCTTTGGGCCCTTCGGCCCCAAAGCAGCCCTTTGAGTTCCCCAAAGTTCAAGTGTTAACGTGTTCGACATGAAGACAGCAGCTGCGCCCCGCGACCCGAAGAGCATTCCGCTCGTCGCGCGCCTGCATGTCGATCTTTGCCGCTGCATGTCCGCGGCCTGTTGCCGCGCTTGAGCTAGCGACACAATGCAGCGGCGCCGCTCCACCTGACACTTGCGGCCGTCGCTCCACCTTGAAGTCCGTACGTCCCCCCATGCCCCCGCGCACCTCAACTGGAGTGCCCCCGTGTCCTCGACTGTCCAGGACTCCCCGCAGAAGCCCACCGGCTTCCGCATACCGCTGCCCTTCTGGGCGCAGATCCTCATCGGTCTCGTCGTGGGTGTCGGCCTCGGTGCCATCGCCCGTAACGGCGAGGTCGAGTGGCTGACCACCACGCTCGACCAGATCGGCTCGATCTTCGTCCAGCTCCTGAAGCTGGCCGTCGCGCCGCTGGTCTTCTTCGCGATCCTGGTGTCGATCACCAACCTGCGGAAGGTCAACAACGCGGCGCGGCTGGCCTCGCGCACGCTGCTCTGGTTCATGATCACGTCGCTGATCGCGGTCGTCATCGGCCTTGTCATCGGCCTGGTCACCAACCCGGGCGCCGGTACCGGCCTGACCCCGAAGGACGGCGCGAAGCCGGACTCCACGGGTTCCTGGATCGACTTCCTGACCGGCATCATCCCGACCGACATCATCACGCCGTTCACCGAGCTGAACGTGCTGCAGATCGTCTTCATGGCCGCCGTCGCCGGTATCGCGATCCTGAAGATCGGCGAGAAGGCCGAGCCGATCCTCACCCTCAGCGAGTCGATCCTCGAGCTCCTGCAGAAGGCCCTGTGGTGGGTCATCCTGCTCTCCCCGATCGGCACCATCGGCCTCATCGGCAACGCCATCGCCACGTACGGCTGGGACCTGATCAGCAAGTACGCGACGTTCACCGCGGACATCTACATCGGTTGCGCCCTGGTCCTGTTCGGCGTCTACCCGCTGCTCCTGTCGACCGTCGCCAAGGTCAACCCGCTGCAGTTCTTCAAGGGCGCCTGGCCCGCGATCCAGCTGGCCTTCGTCTCCCGCTCCTCGGTCGGCACCATGCCGCTGACCCAGAAGGTCACCGAGCGCCTCGGCGTCCCGAAGGACTACACCTCCTTCGCCGTCCCGTTCGGCGCCACGACCAAGATGGACGGCTGCGCCGCGATCTACCCGTCGATCGCCGCGATCTTCGTCGCGCACATCTTCGACGTGCAGCTCGGCATCAAGGAGTACCTGCTCATCGTCTTCGTCTCGGTGATCGGCTCCGCCGCCACGGCGGGTCTGACCGGCGCGACGGTCATGCTCACCCTGACTCTCTCCACCCTCGGTCTCCCGATGGAGGGCGTGGGCCTGCTCCTGGCGATCGACCCGATCCTGGACATGATGCGCACCGCCACCAACGTGGCAGGTCAGGCGGCCGTTCCGGTCATCGTGGCCGCACGCGAGGGCATCCTCGACAAGGAGGCCTACGACTCGGCCTCCGCGTCTCCGATCGACGCGTACGACGAGCCGCGCGAGGACAAGCACGCCGTGCCGGCTGCTGCCTGATCGATTCGGCATCTGGTGCCCGTACTCCCGGTGGGGGGTGCGGGCACCTTGCCGTTGTGCCCGAGGCAGACCTCTCGATGCGGTCCACCGGCGCAGGAGGATCCTCAGTCGAGGCAGAACTCATTGCCCTCGATGTCCTGCATCACGATGCAGGACTCGTTCTCGCCGTCGGCGAGCATCGTCCGCACATGGACCGCGCCGAGCGCGACCAGCCGCGCGCACTCGGCTTCCAGCGTGGCCAGACGCTCCTCACCCACCAGCCCGAGACCGGCCCGCACATCAAGATGCAGCCGGTTCTTGACGACCTTTCCCTCGGGAACGCGCTGGAACAGCACGCGCGGGCCCGCACCCGAGGGATCACTGCACGCGAAGTAGACCGGCTGATCCTCAGGCGGCAGCGAGTGGTGGTAGTCCTCCCAAGTGGCGAACCCCTCCGGGACCGGAGGTACGACATACCCCAGCGCCTCGCACCAGAAGGCGGCGAGACGCGCAGGTTCCGCGCAGTCGAAGGTCACTTGGATCTGCTTGATCGTTGACATCGGCGCACGATAACAAGGCTCCCGCTCGGCTGGTTGCCGAGGTCGTGTTCGACGATGCCGGGGGCGACCCCCGTGGGGGTGCGGGTACGGCGTCGTTAGGATCTCGGGCATGGCGAACCGGAAGCAGGCCGTGCCGCCCAGGGCTTTGGCGGTCGGCGATGTGGTGGCCGCCCCGGCGCGGGTCCTCGGGGAGTGGACGGCCGCGCAGATCGTCCGCATCCATGCCGATACGCAGACTGTGGCCGTGCTCGAGCTGGACTGGTCCGGCCCCGAGCCGTCCTCCGTGGGCGAGCTCGGCGCCGTCGTCCCCTTGCGGCTGAGCCACCACGCATGGAACGGGGCACTCTCCTTCTGCAACCGCGCATGGATCCTGCCGCGCAGCCACAAGGTCATCGGATCGATGGCCCTGCTCCATGACGAACCTTCGCACTCGTACGCCTTCGCATGGGACCTGGGCGATCAACTCGCCCGGCAGCGGCGGTGGGACGCAGGTGTGCGGGAGGATCCGGCCGACGCCTGGACGGCGGAGTACACGGGTGAGGCGGTCAACGAGTTCCTCGGCCGGCCGGCAGCGCCCCGGGCCGAGGTGGCGCACCTGACGGTCAGGGACATCGACGAGCTCGACTGCGCCCGGCTCGTCCGGCGCTTCCCCGGTGTGACCCGGCTTCAGCTGTACGGACGCCTCGGTCTGCTCACCGCTGCGGGCGAGTTGAACCGGCTGACCGCACTGACGGGCGTCTCCATCAGCGACCTGTTCGGGATGACCGAGGAGGACGTCCTTCGTCCGCGGTGCGTGCCGCAGGTGGAGTCCCTCGATCTGTACAGCGTTCCCGCCGCGTACGCCTCGGCCATGCGCCGCACCTGGCGACCCGAGATTCCGGCAGGGACGTACGTGTCCGTTCTGCGCTCCCGCAAGCCCGAGTGGGTCGAGGAGAACCGGAACAACCCGCTCCGCGACTGGGACGGCCGCGAACACATAAGCGCCGCCACCTACAGGCGGGCCGTCTCCGAGTACAAGGCGACGCGGAAGGCCGTATTCGAGGCGGCCGAAGGGCCCGCAGAGGGCCGGTCGGCGCGCATGGAGGAGATCGGGCGCGCATACGGCGAGGCGTTCAACCGGCTGGACCGCCGGGCCGGCTTCATCGAGACCGTCGAGCGGGAAGAGCTTTTCGACGTCCTCGACCACATCGTGAAGGAAGCCGAGGTGCACCACGGCCCCGTCCCGACAGCCGCCCGCGACAGCCTCATCTCCGGCGTGGAGGGCGTGCGGGACTGGTAGCGGCGAACCTGTTGTCGTACGAAGGCGCCCGCCCCCGAAGTCGGGAGCGGGCACCTTCGTATCGCCGCTGCGGGATGGCCTCAGGTCACGGGTTCGTCCTTGCGTGGACCCCTTGTCCCAGGTCAGTCGGTGATACCCACGTCGTGGAAGAACTGGTAGCGGCTCGGGTCGTCCGGCAGGAACCAGTGGAAGCCCTCCAGGAAGAACACCGCCACCAAGTTCACCGCGATCACCAGGCCCACGAAGCCGAGCACGACCAGGCCCGCCGTGCGGTACAGCGGGGACGTGGGGAGTTCGGTGTCGGACGTGTGGTGGGCGAAGGTCAGGACGATGCCGACGGCCACCACCGAGGCCATGAAGAGGATCCAGGCCCATACGTACATGTGCAGACCGAGCACCGGACTTCCGTACCCCTTGTCGCCGGGCAGGATGTGCAGCATCGTCTGGCGCCAGGACGTGAAGCCGCCCGCCATGACGGCGACGAGCGCCATGCCCCAGCCCATCATGTAGTCGCGGCCGGTGACGGTGCCGCTCATGCCGCGGCGCACGATCCAGGCCGCGCCGAGCGCCGCGAGCAGCATGAACATGCGCTGCACCATGCACAGCGGGCACGGGTAGTCCCAGCTGATGAACTGCACGCCGAGTCCGCCGCAGACCACGCCGGTCCAGCCGACGGCGAAGAAGCAGGCGAACCAGAACTGGAGCCGGCCGAGGAGGCCGGGGCGGGTGGTGTCCGCGGGCGCGGAGGCCGTCGCCGCCATGTCAGTAGCTCAGTCCGAGCTCGAGACTGCTGGTGATGTGGTGCGACAGCAGGCCGATGGTGGCCAGCAGCACCACCCACCAGATGGTGAGGATGATCTTTCTCGGGCGGTCCTGGTACAGGACCACCAGGGCGGCGAGCAGCCCGCCGAAGATGAGGGTGTCCATGCGCGCGGAGGGTAGGCGCCGGAGCCCGCGCCAGGGGTGACCTGGCGGTCGGCGCCCCGGTGCGATCACCCGTGAGGTCGCCGGGTTGCGCCCTTCGGGCCTGGGGACGGCAGGGCCTACGGCCCGCTCCTGAGGCGTCCAACGGGTCTGGCCGGGCGCCCCTCCTGTCGCCGAGGATGGAAGCCGCGACGGGAGCATCCGGTCGCGAAAGGAGCATCGGTGAAGAGGATCGAGACCGCGCGGCTCGTGCTGCGGCGCTGGCGCGAGGAGGACGTGGCCGCGATGGCCGCCGTCAACGCCGACCCCGAGGTGATGCGCTGGATCGGCGACGGGTCGGTGCGGGACGAGGCGCGGACCCGGGCCGGGATCGAGGCGATCGAGCGGGAATGGGAGCACGAGGGGTTCGGGCTCTTCGCGGTCGAGGTGCGCGAGAGCGGCCGGCTCGCCGGGTTCACCGGGCTCTCGGTGCCGCACTTCCTGCCCGAGGTGCTGCCGGCGGTCGAGATCGGCTGGCGGCTCGGGCGTGAGTTCTGGGGCAAGGGGTACGCGACGGAGGCCGCCGGGGCGGCGCTGCGCTTCGGATTCCTCGACCGGGGTCTGAACCAGATCGTCAGCATCGCCCAGCCCGAGAACACGGCTTCGGAACGGATCATGGCCAAGCTGGGGATGCGGCTGCTCCGGGAGACGGTGGATCCGGGGGCCGGGCGGGTGGCCCGGGTGCATGGCCTGAGCAGGGTCGAGTACGAGGCGGCCGCGGCGTAACCGGGGCGGCCGGGGAGCAACGCGCGCGGCCGGCCGGAGAGCAACGCGCACGCGGCCGGAGAGCAGCACCGCGC